>JBBKVW010000229.1:0-9168 GCA_037968655.1 Burkholderiaceae bacterium | reverse complement strand
GTGGCCGATTCGATCACCGGCGACAAGTGGAACAAATACATCTTTCGTACCGGCCGCAACAGCACCCAGGACGCAATCTCCAACGCAGTGGCGCAAGACCAGGCCGGCACCAGCATCGCCACGCTGGCACAAGACTATGCGTTCGGCCGCGATGGTGTGAAGGCATACAAAGAGGCGATCAAGAAGGCCAAGGTGGTGCATGAGGAATACCTGCCCACCACCACGACCGACTTCACCGCCGGCGCGCAGCGCCTGATCGACGCGCTCAAGGACAAGCCGGGCCGCAAGGTGATCTGGATCATCTGGGCCGGTGGTGGCGGCAACCCGTTCAAGATCGCCGACCTCGACCTCAAGCGCTACGGCATCGAGATCGCCACCGGCGGCAACATCCTGCCGGCCATGGCGGCCTACAAGAACTTCCCGGGCATGGAAGGCTCGACCTACTACTACTTCGGCCTGCCCAAGAACCCGGTCAACGACGCCATGGTGGCCCAGCACTACACCCAGTTCAAGTCGCCGCCCGACTTCTTCACCGCAGGTGGATTTGCCGCAGCGATGGCGGTTGTGACCGCGCTCAAGAAGACCAATGGCGACACCAATACCAACAAGCTGATCAAGACCATGGAAGGCATGAGCTTTGATACGCCCAAGGGCATCATGACCTTCCGCAAGGAAGACCACCAGGCGATGCAGAGCATGTACCACTTCAAGATCAAGGTCGACCCGGCTTTTGCCTGGGGCGTGCCGGAAATGGTGCGCGAGATCAAGGCCAGCGAGATGGATATCCCAATCCGCAACAAGCGCTGAAAGTGCGCGCTCGGCTACTGCGCGGGCGCGATGCGTCGTTGGGCGGTGCTCGCAATCCTCACGTACCCGTAGTACGTTCCGGTTGCTGTGCTCCGTCCGCCTAGCCTCGCACCCGCTCGCAACAAAGCTCACGCACTTTCGGACTTCCGCAGTCCGACCCTATCAACGCCGTCCCGTTCGTGGCCGGTGTCAGTCGTCATCAGATCCATGCTGCAAACCAAAGACCTGACGATCCGTTTCGGTGGCCACGTGGCGGTCAACGCTGTCAGCTGCGCGTTTGCGCCCGGCACGCTGACCGCCATCGTCGGACCCAATGGCGCCGGCAAGACGACCTATTTCAATCTGATTTCCGGCCAGCTGAAGGCCAGTAGCGGCAGCGTCATGCTGGACGGACGTGACATTTCGGCGTTTGGCATATCGGCGCGCACCCGTGCCGGACTGGGCCGGGCCTTCCAGCTGACCAACCTGTTTCCCAATCTGTCGGTGTTCGAGAACGTGCGCCTGGCGGTTCAGGCCACGCGCCGGGGCGCGCACCGGCGTGGCCTGAACCTGTGGAGCATCTGGAGCGACCACCCGGCACTGGTGCGTCGCACCGACGAAATCCTGGCCACGGTGGCGATGCAGGACCGGCAGCACGTGATCGTGGCCAGCTTGCCCCACGGTGACCAGCGCAAGCTGGAGGTGGCGCTGCTGATGGCGCTCGAATCGCGCGTATTCATGTTCGACGAACCCACAGCGGGCATGAGCGTGGACGAAGCGCCGGTGATTCTAGACCTGATTCGCGCGCTGAAGAACGATCCGACCAAGACGATTCTTTTGGTTGAACACAAGATGGACGTGGTGCGCGAGCTGGCCGACCGCATCATCGTGCTGCACAACGGCGCCCTGGTTGCCGATGGTGAGCCGGCCGCGGTGATTGCCTCGCCCGTGGTGCAGCAGGCGTACCTCGGGATAAATCCCGAGGACGCCTTGGCGCAAGATGACGCGCCCCGCCAACCCGGACTTCCCCCTCAAGGAGGAAGGGGCAGGACATCATGAGCGAGCCGCTGTTGACCTTGTCGGGCGTCCACACCCACATCGGCGCCTACCACATCCTGCATGGCGTGGACCTGGTCGTGCCCAAGGGGCAGGTGACTTTGCTGCTGGGGCGCAATGGCGCCGGCAAGACCACCACGCTGCGCACCATCATGGGACTGTGGCGCGCGTCCAGAGGCAAGCTCAGCTTTTCCGGCGACGACATCACGGCCCTGTCGACGCCCGAAATTGCGGCGCGCAATATCGCCTACGTGCCCGAGAACATGGGCATCTTTTCCGACCTGACGGTGCGCGAGAACATGCTGCTGGCTGCGCGCGACGCGCCCAATGAAGCGGCCATGGACCGCAAGCGCCTGGAGTGGATATACGGGCTGTTTCCCCCGGTGCAGAAATTCTGGAACCATCCGGCGGGCAAGTTGTCGGGCGGACAGAAGCAGATGCTGGCGGTGGCACGCGCCATCGTCGAGCCACGCGAACTGCTGATCGTCGATGAGCCGAGCAAGGGTCTCGCGCCATCCATCATCAACAACATGATCAGCGCGTTTGCCGAACTCAAGGCCACGGGCGTGACCATCCTGCTGGTGGAGCAGAACTTCAACTTTGCGCAAAAGATCGGCGACGGCGTTGCGGTGATGGACAACGGCATCGTCGTGCATGCCGGCAGCATGCAGCAACTGTCCGACGATGCCGCGTTGCAAAAGTCATTGCTGGGGCTGGCGATATGAACAAGCTGGATTTCGACTGGAAGCCGGTGGCGCTGGTGCCGCTGCTGGCGCTGCTGGTGTTTCCCCTGATCGGCTCGGGTTCGACCTGGCTGACACTGACCGTGGCCGGGCTGGCCATGGGCCTGATCATCTTCGTCATCGCCTCGGGTCTCACGCTGGTATTCGGCCTGATGGACGTGCTCAATTTCGGCCATGGCCTGTTCATCGCGCTGGGCGCCTATGTCGCAACCACGGTGCTGGGGTCCATGACCGACTGGACACAGTCGGACGAGCTCTGGCGCAATCTGCTGGCGGTGTTTCCGGCCATGCTGGTGGCCATGGCGGTGGCTGGTGCCGTGGGCCTGGCGTTTGAGCGCTTCATCGTCAAGCCGGTCTATGGACAGCATCTGAAGCAGATCCTGATCACGATGGGCGGCATGATCATCGGCGAGGAACTGATCAAGGTGATCTGGGGTCCGCAGCAGATTCCATTGCCCCTGCCCGAGGCGATGCGCGGCTCGATCTTGATCGGCGACGCGGCGATCGAGAAGTACCGCATCATCGCGGTCGTGGTGGGCCTGCTGGTGTTCGGGGCCCTCGTGTGGACCCTGAACCGCACCAAGATTGGCCTGTTGATCCGCGCCGGCGTGCAGGACCGCGAGATGGTCGAGTCGCTCGGCTACCGGATCCGACGCCTGTTCATCGGCGTGTTCGTCATGGGCAGCGCGCTGGCCGGCCTGGGCGGCGTGATGTGGGGCCTGTACCAGCAGACCGTGACGCCGCAGATGGGCGCGCAGGTCAATGTGCTGATCTTCATCGTCATCATCATCGGCGGCCTGGGTTCGACAGCCGGCGCGCTGATCGGCGCGCTGCTGGTCGGGCTGATGGCCAACTACACCGGATTTCTCGCGCCCAAGGTCGCGTTGTTCTCCAACATCGCGCTGATGGCCGCCATCCTGCTGTGGCGACCGCAGGGCGTGTACCCGGTCGCCAACCGCTGAAGCAAGGAGTTGCGATGACGACAAACCCGCATGTGATGGCGCTGCCAGGCGCCATGCCCGAGACAGATGCAGCCAGTGCTGATCGGGGCGCATCGTGCTGACCCGGCTTTTCTCCAACGACCTGCCGCGCAGCCGCACGCTGGCCGTGCTGCTGGTATTGCTGCTGTTGGGGCTGGCCTTCGCGCCCTTCCTGTTCCCCGGCGTCAAGGCGCTCAACGTTGCGGCCAAGGTGCTGATCTTCATCGTGCTGGTGGCCAGTTTCGACCTGCTGCTGGGCTACACCGGCATCGTCAGCTTTGCCCACACCATGTTCTTTGGCATCGGCGCCTATGGCATCGCGATAGCCACCACCCGCATGGGCCCGACATGGGAGGCGCTGCTGGTCGGCCTGGGTTGCGCGCTGGCGCTGTCTTTCGTGCTGGCACTGGTGATCGGGCTGTTTTCGCTGCGGGTGCGGGCGATCTTTTTCGCGATGATCACGCTGGCGGTGGCCTCGGCCTTCCTGACGCTGGCCTCGCAGCTTTCCGAATTCACCGGCGGCGAAGACGGGCTGACCTTCAAGGTGCCCGAGATACTTTCGCCGAGCTATGAGTTCTTCGACGAGGAAATCCTGGGCGTGATGATCGACGGGCGCCTGGCCTCGTACTACCTGCTGTTCGTGCTGGCGCTGGTGCTGCTGCTGACGCTGCTGCGCATCGTCAATTCACCGTTCGGCCGGGTGCTGCAGGCGATCCGCGAGAACGAGTTTCGCGCCGAGGCGATCGGCTACCGGGTCGTCGTCTACCGCAGCATCTCCAGCATCCTGTCGGCCCTGTTCGCCTGCATGGCGGGCGCGATGCTGGCGCTCTGGCTGCGCTACAACGGCCCGGACACCTCCATGTCGTTCGAGATCATGATGGACGTGCTGCTGATCGTCGTGATCGGCGGCATGGGCACCATGTACGGCGCCGTCGTCGGTGCCACGCTGTTCATGGTGGCGCAGAGCTATCTGCAGGACCTGTTGCGTCTGGGCAGCGAAGCGACCACGGCGCTGCCCTGGCTGTCGGCTTTGTTGTCGCCACAGCGCTGGCTGCTCTGGCTGGGTGTGCTGTTCGTGTTGTCGGTGTATTACTTTCCGACCGGCGTGGTCGGGCGCCTGCGCGAGCGCAGCGCGGCGCGCCTGTCAGCCGGGAGCGGGCAGTGAACGCGCCGATGCCAAGGCTCGATGCGGTGCCGCGCTCGCACTATCTTCAATGTGCCGGCCGCGAGATCCACTACACCGAGTGGGGCGCGCAGCATCAACGCACGCTGATCGCCTGGCACGGCCTGGCGCGCACCGGGCGCGACATGGACGCGCTGGCGGCCCATCTAAGCAGCCAGCCCGACGGCTACCGGGTGATCTGCCCCGACACCATCGGCCGCGGCCTGAGCCAGTGGAGCCCTTACCCGGACCGCGAATACTGCCTGGCCTTTTATGCCGAGATCGCCTGCGCTCTGGTCGACCAGCTCGGCCTGCGCCAGTTCGACTGGATCGGAACCTCGATGGGCGGCTCGATTGGCATCGTGGCGGCGGCCGGCGCGCTGCGCGGGCGCATCACGCGCCTGGTGCTTAACGACAATGGACCCGAACTTGCAGCGGCTGCCATCACGCGCATTCGCAGCTACGCCGGCAGCCCGTCCGCCTTTGCCACCGTGTCCGAGCTGGAGCAGTATTTTCGAACCGTCTACAAGCCCTATGGTTTTCTCAGTGACGCGCAGTGGCGGCATCTGACCGAGACCTCGACCCGACGCCTGCCCGACGGCCGCGTGACCCCGCATTACGACCCGGCCATGGTGCAGCAGTTCATCTGCCATCCTGACGATTACCAGCGCTGGTCCGAGTACGACAGCCTGGACATTCCGATGCTGTGCCTGCGCGGCGAAAGCTCCGACCTGCTGCTCGCCGAGGCTGCAGCACAAATGGCCCAGCGCGGGCCGCGCACCCGAATCGAGACGATCGCCGGCTGTGGCCATGCACCGGCGCTCAACGTGCCGGCGCAGTGGGAGTTGGTGGAACGATTCCTGCGCGGCAACTGAGCGGGTGCCCGGAAGCGGTAGTGCAGCCATGGCTGATTCGCGTTAAGCTGGTCGCCCAAGGCACTGCAGGAGAGTGGGCATGGCGCAATGTTTCTGGCGAACGTCTTTCAAGTCGACCTTCAATGGCGCCTCATCTTTTCTGGCTTTGACCCTGGCCTTGTTGCTGTGCGCCATGGCGCCGGCCGTGGCCCAGAACAAGGCGCCACTCAATCGCGAGCAAGCTCTGCAGTCGCTCGGCCACGCGGACCCGACGCGGCGACTCGAAGCCATGTTGCGCCTGGCCGACCTTGGCACAGCCACCGACGCAAAAGCCGTGTTGCCGCGGCTGCGCGACGACCAGGCGCCACTGCGCCAGTTCGCAGTAACGCTGGTCTGGCGGCTGTGGGCGCGCTCGGGTGACGCCGCAGTCGACGCGCTGTACGCGCAAGGGGTCGAACTGATGCAGGCCGGCGAGTTGCCCAAGGCCGTGCTGGTGTTTACCGGCATCATCGAGCGCCAACCCGCATTCGCCGAAGCCTGGAACAAGCGCGCCACCATCTACTACCTGATGGACCAGTACGACGCCTCGATGAAGGACTGTGACGCTGTGCTCGAACGCGTGCCGGAGCACTTCGGCGCGCTTTCCGGCTATGCCCAGATGCTGGCCGAACGCAACCAGCCCGAAAGGGCGCTGGAGATGCTGGAGCGCGCGTTCAAGGTCAATCCGAACATGGCCAACGCCGAATTGACGATCGAGAGTCTGCGCCGCCAGGTCGAGATCAAGCGCAGGAAGTCGACTTGAAACCCGGATGCGACGAGCCGTGTCCATCACTGTGACGCTACGCTGAAAGTGACCCTGTATGCCTATCAAGACCTTTACCGGCGGCCGCATCCGCAAGGCCGACTACGACGAGGTATCGAGCCAACTCGAGCTGCACTGGGACAACAAGTCGGTGCTGGCCTACAAACAGGTTCCGAAAGAGGTGTTTCGCCGCCTGTGCAGCGCGCCCAACCCGACGACCTATTGGGAAGACCGGATCGCGGAAGAGTATCCCAAGGGAGTGCCCAGGTCGACTGGTGGCAGAGCGGATGCGGCCAGCAAGTTCCAGGATCTGTTCGGCGCCCAAGAGTGAAACGAGCCTCAATCTGGTGGTCATTGGGGGCGTCGCGTCAAGTCGGTGGGGCAACGTGGGTAGGTGCATGGACCGGTGCGCTCGGTCAGCCAATTGTCCGATTGCAGCTGATGTGTGCCAACGGCCGTTTTCAGATGATCTGAATCGTTTTTACCAAGCAAGCAATCGACATCGTATTGGTTCAAGCTCGTTGCCGGACACATCCATGCGCCACACTGCTGCAGTCGCTATTTCGATTTTTGTTTGCGCGGTTCTTGTCCAGGCGCAAACCATGGACCACTCGAAGATGGACCACTCCAAGATGGACCATGCGGCGCATCAGGCGCCAAGTGCAGACGCCTTGCGCCAAGCCGGGGTTTCCACGCGCGGCAAGGACGTCATGCCCTTTGACCTGGCCAGGACGATCCACGTATTCACCAACAGTCCCCAGGGCGGAGTTCAGAAAGTAGTCGCCAGAACAGCGTCCGACGGCACGCAGTTGCAGTCAGTGCGCCGCCACCTGCGGGAGATCCGCGCGCAGTTCCTGGCAGGCGACTTCTCGGGGCCGAGCCATATCCATGGTCAGGACATGCCCGGCCTGGCCGAGTTGCAGGGTGCCAAACCGGGTCAGATCGCGATCGTCTACAAGGAAATCCAGGGTGGCGCGCAGTTGACCTACACGACCTCGGACGCCGGCCTCGTAGCTGCCCTGCACCGGTGGTTTGCTGCCCGGTTGTCAGACCATGGCAAGGACGCCGTCAAAGGCCATTCGCATGCGCATGGTGCCGCCAAGCCGTGAAACCCAAGGATGCGACGAACGGCCATGCGCAATCGCAAAGGACGATTCCAGCGCGCCGCCGTCAGTGGCTGTCAGGCACCAATCGCCACAGGAATGCGCTTGCGGCCGAAATTTCCGGCCTTCGCGTCAAAGCGTCCCGCGATGGCGCTGCCGCAGTGTGCGCATGCGCCATTGGTCGCCAGCCGGTAGTCGCGGATCTGGTACCAGTCGCGCACGATCAAAGTCGCCTGGCAGTTCGGGCAGGAGGTGGTGTCGCCGTCCTGGTGGTGTACGTTGCCGGTATAAACATGGTGCAGGCCGACCTGAAGGCCGATCTCACGTGCGCGCACCAGCGTCGCCTTGGGTGTCGCCGGCACATCCATCATCTTGTGGTCGGGATGGAAGGCGCTGAAATGGACCGGCACATCGGCGCCGAGTTCCTGCAGAACCCAGCGGCACAGCGCCAGGATTTCCGCGTCCGAGTCGTTGCGACCCGGAATCAGCAAGGTGGTGATCTCGAACCACACATCTGTCTCATGGCGCAGGTAGACCAGGGTATCGAGCACCGGCTGCAGATGGGATCCGGTGAGCTTGAAGTAGAAGTCGTCGGTGAACGCCTTGAGGTCGACATTGGCGGCGTCGATCTTGGTGTAGAAGTCGCGCCTCGCTTGCGCATGCATATAGCCGGCCGTCACAGCAACGGTCTGGATGCCGCGGGCGTGGCAGGCATCGGCGACGTCCATCGCGTATTCGGCGAATATGACCGGGTCGTTGTAGGTGAAGGCCACGCTTTTACAGCCATGGCGCTGGGCCGCGTCGGCAATCGCGTCGGGTGAGGCCTGGTCCATCAGTCGGTCCATGTCGCGCGACTTGCTGATGTCCCAGTTCTGGCAGAACTTGCAGGCCAGGTTGCAGCCAGCGGTGCCGAACGACAGCACGCTCGATCCAGGATAGAAATGGTTGAGCGGCTTTTTTTCGATCGGGTCGATGCAGAAACCCGAGGAACGCCCGTAGGTCGTCAGCACCATCTGCTCGCCCTGGCGCGCCCGCACGAAGCAGGCGCCACGCTGGCCCTCATGCAGCTTGCAGTCGCGCGGGCACAGGTCGCATTGCATGCGGCCGTCCGCGTGCCAGTGCCAGTAACGGCCGGGATAGGGTGTGGCGTCGTTCATGGGTCTATCGCCGGCTGCGCCGCATCGGTGTCGGGGCGACGCTCGGGTTCATCCCATTTGGCCACGGTGTAGCGCTGCAGGCGCACGCCGTCGGCCCAGAAGTCCTCGGGCAGGCCGGCCTTGCGCTTGAGTTGCGCCAGGAACTGGGCGGGCGAGGGCAGTTGCTCCCACACCTGCGGCAGGAAGGTGCTGCGGTGTGCGCCGAACGCGAGCACAAGGCCGTCCACGCCGGGCTGCAGGCGGCGCAGCGCATCGGCCTCGTTTTCGCAGGCAAAGGGCTGCATCGGCGACAGCAAGGAGACGCCGATCCGGATTTGATCGAGCTGCGCCAGTTGCAGCGGGGGAAAGCGCGGGTCGCGCAGGGCTGCGGCCTGGGCATTGGCCCGCAGATCGTCCAGCAGCGCGCGTTGGGCCTGCAGCGAGCCGATACAGCCGCGCAGGCCTCCGTGCAGCGTCAGGGTGACGAAAGTCGCGCCGGGCTCGTGCAACCAGGGCGCATCGGTGTTCGTGACCACCTGCTGGGGC
>JBBKVW010000228.1:0-14130 GCA_037968655.1 Burkholderiaceae bacterium | reverse complement strand
GGCGGAACATAGCGGCTGGTGGTCGAATCGGGTGGTGCGGTTGACATCGAAAACCTCCTCAGACTGGGAACTGCGTCTGCAGGAACTGCAATACGGCGGCATTGAAATCGGACGCGCGTTCGATATTGGCCAGGTGGCCTACGCCCGGCAGGCACGCGAACTGCGCGCCTGCAACGCGTTCTGCCATGCGGCGCATCACGCCAGGCGATGCGTTGCGATCATGTTCTCCGGCCAGGCACAGCGTGGGAACCGCAATGCGCGCCAACGCGTCCAGGCGGTTGAAAGATACGATCGCATGCATCGCCGCGCGATACGTCTCTTGCGGCACGCCAGCCATGATGATTTGGGCTTCCAAAATGGCCTGGGGAGTCGCACCGGTCGCCATCATGGATGGGACCAGCTGCGCTGCGAGTTCGGCCATCGATCGCCCGTCATCCAACGGCGCAAATCGCTCGCGCAGGAAGCTTTGCTGCCAGGCGCCATCGGCATTGCCAAAGGCCGGAGAGGTTCCCGACAGGATCAATCCCTGCACGACCCGGGGTGCTTGCGCAACCAGTTCCTGCGCCACCATGCCGCCCATGCTGTGGCCCAACACCACGTTGCGCGGCGCTCCGACGTGCACAATCAGGGCGTGCAAGGACGCTGCCAGGCCTTGTGTCGTGTAGGGGTCGATCGTGGCTGAGTCGCCGTAGCCCGGCATATCCCAGGCAATGGCCCGATAGCCGGCGGCGCCGATGGCGCCGAGGTTGTCCTTCCAGGCCGCCTTGCCTCCGCCCACTCCGTGCAGCAGAAATACGGCGGTACTGCCCGCGCCCTGTTCCAGCGTGGCCGGTACGTCTGGTGCAGCCATCATGTCCATGCCTTCATGCCAGCTCACCCTGCAATTGGCCACGCAGAACTACTGGTGTGCCATCGATCGTCACACTGCAGGCCCGCAGAGGCAGATCGAAATGGCCCAGGGTGTGGCGGCCGGCGACCTCGTTGGCGCCAGTGGAATACAAAAAATTGCCGGCAAAGGCGCGCAGCTCGGTGCCGTTGAAATCGTTCTTGTCGTAAAAGGCCATCGCGTCCCAGCGCGCGCGCGGGTTCATGCCCCAGCCGACATGCGATACCGCATAGGCAGCCTGATCTACCCACGCCGCGAAATAGCTGCGCATCAAGTCCGCATCCAGGCCCTGGCCGGCAATATCGGTCACGAAGTCGTCCTGCACCGTCAATGCGACGGGCTGTTCAAGGTAACGCTTGAAGGTCAGGTTGACGTCACCACGGTCCAGTACCAGGGTTCCGTTGACGCTGCCCTTGGCCGGGAACGCCAGGCACAGGCCCCCTGGCCAGTGCGAGATGCTGCCCGGCCGCGCGGTGTAGCCCCAGCCGCCGCCGACGCGGGCCTGAAGCAGATTGATCCGCAGATCCGTTCCAGCGCTTGACTGCACCTGCATTTCTCGCGCGTTCTTCAGCAGCCGCATGCCGGCCTTGACCTTGGGCTCCAGCGCCGGATCGGGCAGGCAGCGCTCGAGTATTTCAGGATGTTCGTTCGAGACCATCAGCACCCGCGCGCCGCCGGCCAGGATCTGTGGCAACTCGGCGGCATGCAGCAGTCCCTCGACCGTCAGGTCGGCAACAAAACCACTGCCCGCCAGCGCAGCTACCACCGGGGCCAGGCCGCCAATGGCGTCGGACGCGCCAGTTGAACGCACCGGCACCGGCGCCTGCAGCCGGGCACTGGCCAGCACAACATGAAATACCCGCGCGCCCAGGCTGTGCAATGCCAGTTCGGCCAGCTGCACATTGACCGGGCGCGACTGGGTCTCCGACAGCACCGCGGCGCTTTCGCCGGGCTGCACACCGCACAGGCGAAACGCCTGTGCAAAGGCATCGATCCACTTGGCTTCGATCCGCTGCTGCATCATGGCTGCATCTCCCTGCGCCGTCTCACAAGCGTGAGCCCAGTGTGAAATAACCGCCGGCATGAAACAGCAGCGGCACCGATTCGGCGTGGGTGTAGCGCTCGACTTCGGCGATAAACAGGCAGTGGTCACCCGCCGTCTGGTGCGACACGCGTCTGCATTCGAACCAGGCCGCCGCGCCGTGCAGATACGGCATGCCGTTCTGGTTTTCGGCATGCGCGACCTGGTTGAACTTGTCGGGTGCCAGCGATGCGAACAGGCGCGATATATCGACCTGGGCCTCGGTCAGAACATTGACTACAAAGCGCTGATTGCCCTGAAACACCGGCAAGCTGGCAGAGCCCAGGCGCAAGGCCCAGCTGATCAGCGGTGGCTCCAGCGAAAGTGCGCTGAATGAATTGGCTGTCAGGCCGACGAATGCACCGTCGGGCGCACGCGTGGTGATCACGGTGACGCCGGTCGCAAACTGGCCCAACGCCACCCGCAACGAGCGGCTTTCGTCCGCTTGTGGCGGGCGCGGAGGGGTCGATTCAGCCATGGGCCACCATGATAGTAGACGGCGCAGCAGCCGCCATCGGACCCTGCGTTATGCTGCATCCTTCGACGTGCATTGACCCTACATGACCGACTCCTCCGACGACCGCAAACACTTCACCAAGGCTGTTGCGCAGTTGGGCGAGCGCCAGGATGTGGTCGCCTCGCAGGCCATCTTCAACAGCCAGGGCGTCAAGATCATCGACAAGGGCGCAGCCATCAATCTGGGCCTGTACGACCGCCTGATGCAGCACAAACTTGCCACGCCGCTGGAAGAGTCGCTGATGAGCGTGAACAGCGTGAACGGCGAATCGCTCAAACAGACTGTGGAGTCGATGCTCCAGGACATTCCCCTTCTCGGCCGTTTGGTCGCAGAGCCCGCTGCGCGCAAACTGTTGCTCAACGCGATTGCAACGGTACCTCTACCCGAAGCCATGGCGTTTCAGCTGACGGTGGCACGCGACGTGCGCCCGCAGATCTATATGCACCTGGTGCGCGCGGCCCTGGTCGCGGTCTGGCTGGTGCACAAGCCACCCATGGTTTCGCGCTTTGACCTGGGCATGGCGGCGGCGGCCGGCCTGCTGCACGACATCGGCATGTTGCATGTCGACCCGGTGCTGTTGCAGCCAGGCCTGCCACTCAACCGCGAGCAGCGACGCCAGCTGTATTCGCATCCCCTGCTCTCCACCGCCCTGGTTGAACGGCATCACCAATACGGGCGCGAGGTGATCCGGGCGGTGGCGGAGCACCAGGAGCATCTGGACGGGTCGGGTTATCCAGGCAACCTCATGGGCGAGGCGATCAGTGAACTGGGCCGCGTGGTGGGGCTGGCGCAGGTGGTTGCGGCCGTGCTTGCGCCCAGTCGCAACGCACCTGAGATGCAGCTTTCGGTGTTGCTGCGCATGAACAGCCACCGCTACGACAGAGCCATGGCGACGCAGGTTCTGGCGCAGGTGCAGCCCCAGCTCGACGTCCTCAGCGCAGGCGTCATGCTGCTGGACGATCCGATTGCTTGCCTGGCTGAAATCGAGGCCATCCTGGGCCAGCTGCCACTGGAGCTGGGTAGCGGCCCCGAGTTGACGAAAACCCGCAGCGATGGCCTGGCTCTGGTGGCAGAGCATGGGGCCAACCTGCGCCGCGCGCTGGCCAGTGTCGGTGCCCTGTCCGACCAGTTGGCACAACTGGGCGAGGAGGCCCAGGATGAAACGGTCCGAACCGAACTGAGCCTGCTGTGCCGTGAGGCCGGCTGGCAATTGCGCACGCTGGGTCGCGAGGCGCGCAGGCGTTGGCGCGGCCAGATAGACGAAGCATTTCCGGCGCCGATGCAGCAATGGCTCGAGCGCATCGACGCGCTGGTCGAACAGGTGGCTGAGGCCCGGTCGGACGACGCGGCCGAGGCAGCGCTTGCGCAAATGGGCGATGACGACAGCCTGTTCGCTGGCGACCCGGTCAAGACGACCGAAGAATCGACCGAACCGGTGCCGGCAGACGCCGGTACTGCGCAACCAGAAACCGACGGCAATGCCAGCGCGCCGTCGGCCAGTGCAGAGCAGGAAGAAACCCCGCCAGGCCTGGACGCGGCAGACCCTGAGTCAAAGCCCGAGCCGCCAAGCAATTGACTACGTCAAGTAGTTGAGGAATCATGGCGATATGGACACACATTCGCCTCCAGTGGATGCAGCGCAGATCGATGCCTTGCGCCAGTTCAATCGCTTTTACACCCAGAAACTGGGCATTCTGGCGAGCGCGCCAGACAGCGAACTCAGCTTGACCGAGGTGCGGGTGCTGCATGAATTGGCACACGATCGGTCCCCAAAAGGCGCCGGGCCGAGCGCGGCCCGGATCGGAGCCTTGCTGGGCCTGGACGCGGGCTATCTGAGCCGCATATTGCACCGTTTCGAGGCCAGGCAGTGGATACGGCGCAGCCGCAGCGCCAGTGACGCGCGCCAGCATCTGCTGGAGCTGACAGAAGCCGGCATGCTGGCCTATCTGCCGCTGCAGGAAAAGTCGATCGCACAGGCGCTTGCCACGCTGGCGCCGCTGTCGATTGCGCAACGTCACGAACTGACACGGCTGCTGCGCTCGGCGCAACTGCTCCTGGACGAACAAGCGCCGCCCGCGCCCACCGACTGTGTGCTGCGCACCTTGCAAAGTGGCGACCTGGGCTGGGTGGTGCAGCAACATGGCGCCCTTTATGCCCGTGAGTACGGATGGAACCAGGAATTCGAGGGCCTGGTGGCGCAGATCGTCGCCGACTATGCCAAACGCAAGCCGGACGCGGGCGAATGTGGCTGGATCGCCGAGCGCGACGGGGAGCGTCTGGGCTCGGTTTTCGTGATGCGCAAGTCGCCCACCGTGGCCCAACTGCGCTTGCTGATCGTGCTGCCTCAGGCGCGTGGCCAGGGCCTGGGAGCACGACTGACCGACACCGCCATGGCCTTCGCGCGCGAACAGCGTTATCGCACCATGCGCTTGTGGACCAATAGCTGCCTGAGCGCAGCGCGTGCCATTTACGTGAAACGCGGTTTTGTGCTGGGTGCATCGGAGCCCTATCGTGGCTTCGGACATGACCTGGTATCCGAAACCTGGGATCTGCGTCTGTGAATCTGGCCCTGCTCGCCGCTGCGGCCACCGGCATTCAGGTGGGCGCCTCCACAGTCGCGTCGCGCTATGCGGTGGCTGAAATCGCCCCGCTGACGCTGGCTCTGTTGCGCTACGCGATTGGCGCGGCCTGCCTGGTTCCGCTGGCGATCGTATTGGCGCGCCGAAATTCTGTCCGAGCGCCGCAGATCACCTCTCTGGATGCCGATTCCCGAGGTGGCACGGTGGTGCGTGACTGGATCGTCATGGGCCTGCTCGGCATCGGTCAGTTCGGCGTGCTGATTGCAGCGCTGAACTACGGCTTGCAGACGGTCGACGCGGCGCGCGCGGCCATGATCTTCAGCCTCTTCCCCTTGCTGACCCTGCTGTTGTCGGCAGCATTGGGCCAGGAGCGCCTGCATGCGCGCCTGGTCTGTGGCGTGCTGTTGGCCATTGCCGGCGTCGGCGTCGCGCTGGCACCAAAAATAGCGGCTGGCCAACACGGCGCGCACTGGATCGGTGAGTTGGCGGTACTTGCAAGCGCCGCGACCGGCGCGCTGTGCAGCGTGTTGTACCGCCCCTATCTGCAGCGCTATCCGGTGCTGCAGGTATCGAGCTTTGCCATGCTGGCCTCGGTGCTGTTCCTGGCCGTGGCAGCACTATCCGAATCCTGGCCCAGTGCGCTGGCAACGATCAGCGCGGGCGTCTGGGCCGTCGTGGTCTTTATCGGGCTGTTCAGCGCCGTCGGCTACTGGTGGTGGCTCTATGCGCTGCGCCATGAGTCGGCCACGCGCGTTACGGTATTCCTGGCGCTCAATCCGCTCACTGCGGCGGCACTTGGGCACTGGTTACTGGATGAAGCGCTGGACCGCTGGATCGCCATCGCGGTGTGCCTGATTGGCGCCGGGCTGTGGCTGTCCACCCGCGCGCCGACGCTGCGCCGGCCCGGATGATGTGCGCATGACTGACCCGCACCCGCACCCGAACACGCATTCGCCAGCCATGGCCCGTCCGGCCTCACTGCGCGATCTGTTCTGGTCTATGAGCCTGCTGGCGCTGCAGGGTTTTGGCGGCGTGCTGGCCGTGGTGCAGCGCGAACTGGTCGAGAAGAAGCGCTGGTTGACGCTGGAAGAATTTGTCGAAGACTGGGCCGTGGCCCAGGTACTGCCGGGACCCAACGTGGTCAATCTGTCAATGATGATCGGCAGCCGCTATTTCGGCTGGCGTGGCGCGCTGGTGGCGGTGGCGGGCATGCTGGGCATTCCCTTGTTGCTGGTGCTGCTGCTGGCCACGCTGTTTGCCGGTGTCGCTGACCATGCAGCGGCGCAAGGCGCGCTGCGTGGACTTGCTGCAGTGGCGGCCGGGCTGATTGCCGCGACCGGAATCAAGATGGTGCCGGCCCTGCGCAGCAACGCCATGGGCCGGCCGGTCTGCGCACTTGTCGCCCTGGCCTGCTTTCTGGCGGTTGGCTATTTGCGCCTGCCGCTGGTCTGGGTATTGCTGGGACTGGGCCTGCCGGCCAGCCTGTGGGCCTGGTACCGATTGGGCACGGCATGAGCACCGCCGGGCCGTTCCCAAGGGCGAATTCCGCAATGCGGAGCATGGAGGATGCCTGATGAGTCTGGCTTTTGTTAGCGCCGATTGGCTGGCGCTGTTTACCCACTTCCTGTCGCTGTCGCTGCTGGCCGTCGGCGGCGCACTCATGCTCGCGCCAGACATGCACCGCTATCTGGTGGACGAGCGCATGTGGCTGAGCGATCCGCAGTTTGTCTCCAGCATTGCCCTGGCCCAGGCAGCGCCCGGGCCCAACGTGCTGTTCATCGCCTTGCTGGGCTGGAACGTTGGCCTGAATAACGGCGGCGTACTGGCCGCCACGGCAGGCATGCTGCTGGCGATGGTCGGCGTGCTGCTGCCCAGCACGCTGCTGGCTTATGGCGCCAGCAGTTGGGCCCATCGCAACCGCAGCCGGCGCCCGGTGCGGGCATTCAAATTGGCGATGGCGCCAATCGTGATCGCGCTGCTGCTGGCCACTGCCTGGCTGCTGGCAGCGGGCTCGGACAAGCAGGTCCACAGCTGGATGCAGTGGCTATTGACCGGCGCCAGCGCACTCATCGTCTGGCGCACCCGAATCCATCTGCTGTGGTTGCTGGGCGCCGGGGCCGTGCTGGGTGCTCTGGGCTGGGTGTAACCCAGCCTGCCGAATCAACTCGTTCCGTTGCGCGCCAATCCGGCAATCCGGCAATGCGGCTCGCCGTTGGCAGCTTGGCGCTTGGCAGTTGTCAGCCCGCGGGCAGACTGCGCTGGCGCAGCGCCTCGTACAGGCACACACCGCTGGCCACCGACACATTGAGACTCTCGACCGCGCCGCGCATCGGAATGTGCACTAGTTCGTCGCAGGTCTTGCCAGTGAGCTGACGCATGCCGGCGCCTTCGGCCCCAAGCACCAGGGCCACCGGCTCGCGCAGCTCGCACTGGTACAGGCTTTTGCTTGCGGTATCGCTGGTGCCGATGACCCAGATCGAGCGTTCCTTGAGTTCACCCAGCGTACGCGCAAGGTTGGTCACCATGAAATAGGGCACCGTGTCGGCCGCGCCGCTGGCCACCTTGGCCACCGTGGCATTGATGCCCGCCGCATGGTCCTTGGGCGCGATCACTGCATGTGCGCCGGCGCCGTCGGCCACGCGCAAGCAGGCACCCAGGTTGTGCGGGTCGGTCACGCCGTCGAGCACCAGCAACAGCGGCGCAATGCGCTCTGCCAGCGGGAGTGCCGATTGGGACTCCTCGAGGTTTTCGAGCAACTCATCGAGCGAGTGTGTGTGTTCGATAGCCTGCACTTTCGCGGCGATGCCCTGATGCGCATGGCCACCGCACATGCGCGACAGGCGCAGCCCGTCGGACTCGATCAGCCGCACGCCAGCCTGCTGCGCGCGCTCCAGGAACTGGCGCATGCGGGCATCACGCCGGCTGGCGTCGAAGTGCACCTCGATCACCGATTGGGGCGCGGTGCGTATGCGCACGCCGGTGGCGTGAAAACCGAATACAAGCTTGGGACTGGACATGGCAGCGATTATCCGGCGCGTTTGAACTGCTGCAGCGCTTCGGCATGCAAACTGTTGACGCAGTCAGTCAAGTCGTCCGGATCACCGATATATGCTCGGTACCGCTTTCCGGCAACCAGACCTCGCCTGGGCGGCCCAGGATCTGCCTGATCGATGCCCCGCCACGCGGCATGGCCAGCGACTCGAATTTTTCTGTTCCGGGATTGAAACGCAGCATGGCGTTGGCGCTCCAATTGGTGCACCAGACCATGTCGTGCTCGTCTACATAGACCGCATACATGCGCGGGTTCTCGCCCGGCGGCTTCCAGGTCTTCCAGCTGCCCTCGGACGACGACGCAGCCGGATCGTGCATCGACAGATTGCCGCTGTTCCATTCGCTGACCCAGATCCGGCCCGCACTGTCGGACCAGACCCGGCGCGCGCCCTGGTCTTTCGTGGGCGGCTGCACGACGCGCGAGGCGCCAGTGCGCAGGTCGATCTGCGCGATGAAGGAACCGGCCAGCGAGCACCACCAGATGTCGCCGCGCGGCGTGCTGCAAATGCCATAGGGCCCGCGACCACCCGGCGCAGCCTGCACCGTGACCTGGCCAGAGCGGGTTTCCAGCTTGCCGACGAAGCCGCTTTGGCCGGTGAACCAGAGGTCGCCGGCGCCGTCGAAGGCGCAGGTATTGAGATTGGCGTACGGTGTGCCGGGCGGCAACGGGTGCACCGTGACAGCCCGGTCGGGCCAGCCGACGCGCACGATGGTGTTCTGTCCGCTGTCGGTGATCCAGGCGGCGCCGTCGGGCCCGCCGATCACGCCATGGGGTGATGAGCGGGCGCCCAGCGCTATCAGTTCGGCGCGCCCGCTGCGCGGATCGAACCAGCCCAGATGGCCGCTGCGTTGCGCCGTGAACCAGACGCCGTCATCGGGAGCCGGTGCAAGATCATGGATTCCCGTCGACGATGGAGTGCGTAGCGGCCACGATTGCAACCGCGATGGCGTCAACTCCTGGGCCTGCGATTTGGGCGCTGCCAACACGCCGGCGGCGGCGCAAGCCATAAGGCCCAGCATGTGCCGCCGGGACGCGGCAGCCGGGTGCGTGAATCGGTGTGCGTTCAAGGTGATTCGCCCGTCCCGACGCCGATTCCGGGACCCTGTCGGGATCAGGTGACGGGTTCGGCGATCCGTCCGGCCTCGATCGTAATGCGACGCGTGCAACGCTGCGCAATGGCGCCATCATGGGTGACCAGAACCAGGGTTGTTCCAAGCTCGGTGTTCAGGTCGAACATCAGTTCCATGATGGTCTCGCCGGTGGCGAAATCCAGGCTGCCCGTGGGCTCGTCGGCCAGCAGCACTGCCGGCTGCACAACGAATGCGCGGGCCAGTGCCACGCGCTGCTGTTCGCCGCCGCTCAGTACCTTGGGATAGTGTCCCAGCCGTTGCGACAGGCCCACACGTGCCAGCATCTCGCTGGCGGCTTTGCGTGCGTCGCGCCGGCCACTCAATTCGAGCGGCAGCATCACGTTCTCCAGCGCGTTCAAATTGCCCATCAGCTGAAAGCTCTGGAACACAAACCCGACCTTCTCGGCGCGTAGCGCGGCGCGCTGGTCTTCATCGATCACGAACAGGTCCTGGCCGGCCAGCCGCACGGTACCGCGAGTGGGGGTGTCCAGACCCGCGATGATGGACAGCAGCGTGCTCTTGCCCGACCCGGAGGCACCCACGATGGCAGCAGTCTCCCTTGGCGCCAACGAGAAATCGATATCGCGCAAAATATCGAGGGTGCCGGTCGAATCGGTCACAGTTTTGAAGACATGTTCGACCGAAATGATCGGGCCGGTTTGGTTAGTGGGCATGAAAGGCTATTTGTTTTGAATCGAAGACACTTTATCGCGGCAGCCGGCGCGCTCGGCACTCTGGCGTTTTGCAGCAGCATCAGCTGGGCACAATCCGCAGCCCTGGCCGGGGTCAAGGCGAGCACCAATGGTAAGGCCATGGCATCGGACAAGACGATCCTGGTGCTGGGTGACTCGTTGAGCGCGGAATACGGCCTGCGCCGCGGAAGTGGCTGGGTTGCGCTATTGGAAGAAAAATTGCGCAATGAGGCGCTGGCAGCCCAGGTGATCAACGCCAGCATCAGTGGCGATACCACCTCGGGCGGGCGCAACCGCCTTCCGTCGCTGCTGGAACGTCACCGGCCCAGCCATCTGATCATCGAACTGGGCGGCAATGACGCGCTTCGCGGCCTGCCGCTGCAGATGACGCAGGACAACCTGACCCATATGAGCAATCAGGCGAAAGACGCTGGGGCCAAGGTCCTGCTGGTTGGCATGCAGGTGCCGCCCAATTACGGCGGCGACTACGCCAGGCGATTTGCCAGCCTGTTCGAAAAGTCGGCACAAGCCAGTGGCGCGGCACTGGTGCCCTTCCTGCTCAAAGGCGTGGCCGACGGCCCGGACCCGACACGCTGGTTTCAAAGCGACCGCATTCATCCAACCGAACAGGCCCAGCCGGCCATGCTGGCCAACGTCTGGCCTCAGTTGCGAAAGCAATTGCAATGATCCTGGCCGCTCCCAAGGATCATGGCATCGCAGCGCCGTGCGCGGAGGTTCCCTGATGATCCGCCGGGCAGCCCCCAAGGATCATTGCACCGCGGCACCGTGTGACGCGGATTCGTCATGAGCCTTGCCTCAGTAGACGCTGGCACCGTGCTGGCGCAACTTGATGGGTATGACGACATCATCGACGCGCGTAGCGAGGACGAGTTTGCGCTGGACCACCTGCCGGGCGCGCTGAACTGGCCAACCCTGAACAATGCACAGCGCCATGAGGTGGGAACGACATACAAGCAGGTCAACGCCTTCGAGGCGCGCAAGATCGGTGCAGCCATGGCAGCGCGCAATATCGCTACGCATATCGTCGAACGCGCCATGGACAAGCCCAAGAGTTGGAAGCCACTGATCTATTGCTGGCGCGGCGGCCAGCGCAGCGGCTCGCTCTCCCTGGTGTTGGACCAGATCGGTTTTCGGGTCAGCATCGTCCAGGGTGGCTACAAGGCGTTTCGCGCGGCCATGCTGGTCGACACTGAGCGCCTGGCCGCCCTGTTCGACTACCAGGTGGTCTGTGGCACGACCGGCTCGGGCAAGACCCGTCTGTTGCAAGCGCTTGCGCGGGCGGGGGCACAGGTGTTGGACCTGGAGGCGCTGGCACAGCACCGCAGCTCCGTACTGGGTGCGATACCGGGACAGTCCCAACCGTCGCAGAAGGCCTTCGATACCCGAGTGTGGGACGTATTGCGCGGGTTTGACTCGGTCCGGCCGGTGTTTGTCGAGAGCGAAAGCCGCAAGGTCGGCAATGTGGCGGTGCCAACCGCATTGATGGACGCCATGCGCCAGCGCGGCAACTGCCTGAACCTGGAACTGAGTGACGAGCAGCGCGTCGCGTTGCTAATGGAAGACTATGATTTTTTCGTCCGCGACACAGGGGCGTTCTGTGCCCGGCTCGATGCCTTGAGCGAGATTCGCGGCAAGGCGGTGGTGCAGGCCTGGAAATCCGCTGTCAACGATGGCCATTTGCCATCAGTTGTGCAGGACCTGCTCACCGGCCACTATGACCCGGTCTATCTACAGTCGATGCAACGCAACTTTCGGAACTTTGCGCGTGCCGCAGTGCTTGCACCGGCCGACAGAAGCGATGGGTCGATGGACGCGCTGGCTGCTTCGTTGGAGCTGAACCGGCGGAGCGATCAGCAGGCTCTGGCAGCGACTTAGCGTCAGGGCTGGACTGGCGCTTTCTGAGCCGGCTCACCAGGCGCCGGGGAGTTGTCGACATAGCTCTGGACCGGCTCGAAATCGCCGGGTCCACCCTGCTTGCGCTGGGCCTTCTCCTTGAGCTTGTCTTCCTTCTTGCGTTTTTTCGCAAGTTCCTTTTGCCGCTTTTCGTATCCGTAGTTGGGAGTAGCCAATTTGACCTTTCAGTTTGATGCCCAACTTTAACAGTTCAGACCGTCCGGATCAAAGCGGCGCCGACGCATAACGGAGCCTTGGCTGGGCGGCCATTCGCCAGCAAGTTTGCTAGGTCTCGTCGGCGAGCCAGTCGACCGAGCCACGGTAGGCATGCCAGCTTGCATGGCCCAGCCACGGTCCGACGAGGACCAGGCCCAGACCCCAGGGCAGCAAGGCGGCAATCACCATGGCGGTGATCAGCACGCCCCAGATCAGCATCACGCCGGGATTTGTGACGACAACCTGCAAGCTGGTGATTGCTGCCGAGATTGCGTCGGTATCCCGATCCAGAATCATCGGTATGGAGACGACGGCAATCGCGTAGACCAAGCCGGCAAACACGGCACCCACGGCCAGATACACCGCGAGAAATTCCCAGTTCCTGGGGTTGAATACGGCCTGCACGATACCCGTGGTGGACGGCATGCCGGTGTCAAAGAAAACCGCGAACACCACCAATGAGGCCCGGCCCCACACCAGTTCCAGCACGATCAGCACCAACACCAGCAGGCCGGCGCTACGCAATCGGTTGTCCCAGCAAGTAAGCGAGGATGCAAGATCTGGCAGCATACCTGCTTCACGCCGCCGGCTGACTTCGTACAGCCCCATCGCCAGGAACGGACCGATCAAGAGCCAGCCGGACGCGATCGACATCAGGTATTCGGGCTTGCTTCGAAAAACCAGCACCAGCACGAGCGCCATCAGCCAAAAGCAGACACCGTAGAACAGGCCGATTGCCACATGCGCCCGCAGGTCCTGCCAACCCAGCGCCAGCCAGCGCAAGGGCGCGCCGGGGTCCAACTGCTGGATGCGCTTGCGCGGGCCTTCCGGCGGCGGCAGGAAGTATGGCGCTGGCGATGTGGACTCAGGGAGTTCGGATGGCCGAGACTCATCACTTCCGGTCGGCGGAGTAGTTGAAGCGTGGGCCATGATTAAGCAAACTTGCGCGTCAATCTGCCCGCCATTGCGCCAAGCTCCTGCGGCGCTCAGCGCAGGGCGCGTTGCAGCGCCTGCTCCAGATCGGCCTGCAGATCGGACAGGGCCTCCAATCCGGCCGAAAATCGTACCACCGTGCCAGCACGCAGATGGTCTGGCCATCTGCCGCGCATCTCGGCCAGTCGGTAAGGCACCACCAGGCTGATCGGTCCGCCCCAGCTATAGCCCAGCTTGAACAGACGCAACGCGTCACAAAAGGCGTCGACCTGATCGGATGTGAAGCGATCTGCAACCACGACACTGAACAGACCGGCCGCACTGCCGGGGCCACCGTGGCAAATCGAACGCCAATGCGCATGGCCCGGTGACTCCGGCAAGGCTGGATGTAGCACCTGTGCAAACTGCGGCTGCCGCTGTGCCCAGCCCGCAAGCGCGCGTGCTGTCACATCATGGGCCTGGTAGCGCAGCATCACACTGGACAGGCCACGCAATACGGCCTCGGCATCATTTGCGCCGACCGCGATGCCGATGCGCATGTGCGTCAACTTGAGACGCAAATGCAACTGCGCGTCACGGGTGATGATGCTGCCCATCAGTACGTCACCGCCGCCGCTGGGGTATTTGGTCAGCGCGTGGACAGTCAGATCAACTGCCAGTGGCGCGGTGGCGCCTGGTGTGAGATTGAATGGCTCGAAGGCGATACCTGCGCCCCAGGTGTTGTCCAGTGCGGTCAGCACGGCGCGCGACTGGCAGATGCGCACCAACTCCAGCAGATCGGGAAATTCGAGCGTCACCGACCCAGGCGCCTCGAGCCAGACCAGGCGCGTCCTGGCGCTGATCATGCTGGCCAGATCCTGCGGATCCATGGGATCGTAGAAGCGGTGCGTAATACCCCATGCCACCAGTTCGCCCAGAGCCAGCGATTTGGCGGGCCCGTAGGCGTTGTCGGGAATCAGCACCTCGTCGCCATGCTTGAGCAGCGACATGCAGACCGTGGCAATGGCCGCGAGGCCGCTGGGCACCAGCAGGCACTGCAGACCTCCCTCCAGGGTGCACAGCCGCTCTTCCAGCTGGTAGGTGGTCGGCGTGCCATGCAGGCCGTAGGTATAACCGGTCTTGTCCTTCCA
>JBBKVW010000227.1:0-5788 GCA_037968655.1 Burkholderiaceae bacterium | reverse complement strand
CACCGAGGCGAACAACGCCGGCGTCGAAAAGTACTGCACATAGTTGGCCAGGCCGACAAACTGCCCGTCCTGGTTCTGGAAGCTCTTGGACAACAGCCACCACAGGGGCAGCATCAGCGTGAGGCCGAGCCACGCAATCATCAGGCAGATACCGCCCCGCATCAGCCAGTCGTCGCGATCGAGCCGGCGCCGCGTTGGCGGCGACTCAGCCGCCGTGCCCGCCTCTGCCGCTGCCGCTGTCACAGCGACTTGGGCGCGCCCGGGAAGACCCGGATGCGCTCGCTCGGCAGGCCGACCAGCATCTCCATGCCGTCGCGGATGGACAGGTCACGCACCGTGTTGATGGAAAAATCGGCCAGCAGCGCCGGCTTGTCACCCTTGAGCGCGAGGCCAACGCGGCAAAAGGAGCCGAGAAATTCCATTTCGACAACCCGCACAGCGAAGGTGTTTTCGGCGGCGGCGTCAACGTTGCGCACCACCACGTCTTCGGGCCGGATCGCCAGCGTAACGTCGGAGCCCGGGCCCGGCTTGATGTCCAGGTCACAGCTCAGTTCCATCGCGCCGTAGCGCACCAGGCCTGGCCGGACCACCACACCGTGCAGCAGGTTGGTCTTGCCCACGAAGTCGGCGACAAAGGCGCTGCTCGGCTCGCGATAGACCTCCAGCGGCGTGCCGACCTGTTCGATGCCGCCCTGGTTCATGACCACGATGCGATCGGCCATCGTCAGGGCTTCTTCCTGGTCGTGCGTGACCATGATGGTCGTCACGCCCAGGCGTTTGTGCAGATGGCGGATTTCGAGCCGCAGGTAGGCGCGCACCCGTGCGTCCAGGGCGCTCAGGGGTTCATCGAGCAGCAGCAGTCCCGGCGACAAGGCCAGCGCACGCGCCAGCGCCACGCGCTGTTGCATGCCGCCAGACAACTGGGCCGGATATTTGGGGCCTGCATCGGGCATGCCGACGAGCCGCAACAGGTCGGCGACGCGCGTGGCAATCTCGACCTTGGGCATGCGCCTGCTGACCAGGCCATAGCCCACGTTGTCGGCAACCGTCAGGTTGGGAAACAGCGCATA
Organism: Burkholderiaceae bacterium; assembly: GCA_037968655.1. Taxonomy (GTDB): domain Bacteria; phylum Pseudomonadota; class Gammaproteobacteria; order Burkholderiales; family Burkholderiaceae_C; genus CAISIP01. Next base: position 4,718 of record JBBKVW010000227.1, on the reverse strand, counting down.
GGACTGGAACACGATGCCGAAGTCGCGCTGCGAGGCCGGCAGGTTCGAGATTTCCTTGTCGGCCTGGAAAATGCGGCCAGAGGTCTGTATATCCAGCCCGGCAATGGCGCGCAACAAGGTGGTCTTGCCGCAACCCGACGGGCCCAGAAAACAGACGAACTCGCCGGGGAAAACCTCCAGCGAGATGTCCTTCAGGGCTACGAAATTGCCGAATTGCTTCTTGAGCCGTTCGATCCGAAGGTAGGGCGCCTTGGCGGCTGTGGCGTCTTGTTGTTGCATGTTGGCGCGCAAACTACTGGCGCCCGATATCGCTAACGATAACGGGCGCCGTAAACGATCAATGACAAAGGCTGTTGAGGCCGACCTTTATTTCGGCGCCGACTTGCCGTCGTAGCGCTTGGTCCACTCGGCCAGGATCTTGGCGCGGTCATTGCCCATCTTGGCCAGGTCGATCTTGACCATGGCCGCGTCGGCGCTTGGCGGATAGTTCGGCGGCGCCGGGTTCATGCCGGGGTAGCCGACGATGGCGTAGTACTTGCCGTAGAGCTCATAGGCGCCTTTGCTGACCGCAAAATCGGCCAGCTTCTGGGCAGCTGCCATGTTCTTGGTGCCCTTGACGATGGCCGTGGCTTCCATGTCCCATGGCGCGCCTTCCTTGGCCAGGATGATGTCGATCGGCGCGCCGCCGGTTTTCTCCTTGGCGCCGCGCATGTCAAAGCCGATGCCGATCACGCGTTCGCCTTTTCCGGCTTGCACACAGGGCGCCGAACCGGAGTGGGTGTAGACCGCCACGTTCTGGTGCAGCTTGTCCATGAACTCCCAGCCGGCCTTCTCGCCCATGATCTGCAGCCAGGCGTAGACGGCCTGGTAGCCGGTGCCCGACGAAGCCGGGTTGGGCATGACGATGGCGTCCTTGTAGACCGGGTTGGTCAGATCGGCCCAGGCAGCGGGCTTGGGCATGTTTTTCTTGCCGCCTTCGATGGTGTTGTAGCACATCACCGCAAGCCAGGCGTCCATGCCGGTCCACATGGTCGGGTTCTTGTCGCTGCGGAAAACCGGCTTGATCTTGTCGACATCCTTGGGGGTGTAGCCCTGCAGCATTCCCATCGACTCGAACAGCGCGATGCTGGACGCGCCCAGGCCCCAGATCATGTCGGCGCGGGGATTGTCTTTTTCGGCCAGCAAGCGGGCCGTGATGACGCCGGTTGAGTCGCGCACCCAGGCAATTTCCACGTCGTTGTAGGCCGTCTCGAAGGCCTGCTTGTAGGCGCCCAACTGGTCATTCTCGAGCGCGGTGTAAACGGTCAGCTTGGTTTTCTGGGCCAGCGCCGGAACGGCCAGCAATGCGGTAACGGCCAGCGCGGCCGCGCCCCGCAGCAACTTGCGTACGGTAGGTTTGAACATGGTCTTATCTCCTTTTACTGATGGTCGATGGACGCCGGATTGCCCGGCGCGACTTGCACACTGCGCGAATGCATGAACAGGCTATGGCCTGGGTCTTGCGCAGTCGCTTGCACCCAGTGCTACTTCACCGTTATCAGCATACGCGCGCAGGCGCGCCGCCGAGGCAGGACTTACCCCTAGGAGCGGGCTGGCGTTATTCCGTTTTGCTCGGATGCGCCTGCAACAGGCAGGCCTGGAACACGCGTGCAGCGCGCGAAGGCTCAGGCGTACGCCGAACGATGGCCAGAAACCGGCACTGATAGCGAAACAGCGCCGGACGCAGGGCCCGCATCTGCCCCTGCTGCACGAACACGGCTGCGTAATGGTCGGGCAGGAAACCCAGGAAACGCCCGGACAGGATCAGCGTGGCGATCGCCTCCTGGTCGAATGCGGTGGCCTGGCGCGCCAGCCGCATCTGCTGGCTGATTTCCATATTGGGCGAGTGGTAGCCCAGGCCGGCAAAGCGGTGTGGCGCGAGCGCGTCCCAGTCCATGCCCGCATCGCTCACGCCAAACAACGGGTGCGCGGCGCCGCAGTACAGCAGCATGGTCTCGTCGAACAGGTTGTCATAGGCCAGGCTGTCCGAGCGCCGGTGCCCTGGTATCACCCCGACCTGGAACTGGCCATCGATGACGCCGCGTTCGATCGCGTTGATCGGCGCCACATGCAGGTTCAAGGCGACATCGGGCGCCTGTTCGCAAAACAGCGCTATCGCCGCGCCGATTTGCGCGTCAGGATTTGTCGCCGTCTTGTCGAACACCGCCACATGCAGTTGCCCGCCCATGCGCCGGTGGATCTCGTCCACGCTGGTACGAAATGCCTCGGTCGAGGCCAGCAGGCGCAAGGTCTCGGCGTAGATCTGCTCGCCCTCGGCGGTCAGCGCAAAACCGCCGCGACCGCGCCGGCACAGCGTCATGCCCAGGCGCACCTCCAGATCCTTGACATGGCGGCTGATGGTCGAGGTGCCGATATTGAGCTCCAGTTCGGCCGCCGCCATGCCGCCGCAATCGACCACGGTCTTGAACACCCGCAGCAGGCGCAGATCCATATCGCCGAACTGACCCAGTACTGCATGGCTTTTTACTTGCATATATTGGCAACTGAATGGTGATATTTAGGCATTCATAAGAGTAACAGAGACGGCCACAATCGCACTTTCGCCACCCCTTTCCTGTCTCACCTGCCGGAGAAATCATATGAACCTGAACGACGCCCAGCATCTTTCGCCTGCCGTTCGCACCGACGCTGCCTGGCTGGAGCCGCACTGGATGCCCTATACCGGCAACCGCGATTTCAAGGCCAATCCGCGCATGATGGTCAGCGCCGAGGGCTGCTATTACACCGACAGCAATGGCCGCAAGATCCTGGACGGCCTGTCCGGCCTGTGGTGCTGCGGCCTGGGCCATGCGCGCCCCGAGATCACCGAGGCGGTGAGCCGCCAGATTGGCCAACTCGACTATGCGCCGGCATTCCAGTACGGCCACCCGCTGTCGTTCGAACTGGCCAACAAGATCAAGGAACTCACGCCCGAGGGCCTGGACTATGTCTTTTTCACCGGCTCGGGCTCCGAGAGCGCCGACACCTCGCTGAAGATGGCGCGTGCTTACTGGCGGCTCAAGGGCCAGGCCAGCAAGACGCGCTTCATCGGGCGCGAGAAGGGCTACCACGGCGTCAATTTCGGTGGCATCTCGGTCGGTGGCATCGCCGCCAACCGCAAGGCCTATGGCCAGGGCATCGAAGCCGACCACATGCCCCACACCATGCTCTCCGGCAATGAATTTTCGCGCGGCATGCCGGCCAACGGTGTCGAGTTGGCCGACGAACTGCTGCGCATGATCACGCTGCACGACGCATCCAACATTGCTGCCGTGATCGTCGAGCCCTTTTCGGGCTCGGCCGGCGTCATCATTCCGCCGGTGGGCTACCTGCAGCGCCTGCGCGAGATCTGCACTGCCAACAAGATCCTGCTGATATTTGACGAGGTCATCACCGGTTTCGGCCGCGCCGGCGCGTTCACCGGATCGGAGGCCTTTGGCGTCACGCCCGACATCCTGAACATCGCCAAGCAGGTGACCAATGGCGCCCAGCCGCTCGGTGCGGTGGTGGCCAAAAAGGACATCTACGACACCTTCATGCACGCCGGCGGGCCCGACTACATGCTGGAGTTCGTGCATGGCTACACCTACTCCGCGCATCCGGTGGCCTGCGCCGCTGGCGTGGCGGCACTCGATGTGCTGGTCAAGGAAGACATGATCGGGCGCGTGCGCACGCTGGCGCCCTATTTCGAGCAGGCGGTGCACGGCCTCAAGGGCGTCAAGCATGTAACCGACATTCGCAACTACGGGCTGGCCGCCGGCCTGACGATCGAATCAGCGCCCGGTGAACCGGCCAAGCGCCCCTTCCAGATCGCCATGAAATGCCTGGAAAAGGGTTTCTATGTGCGCTATGGCGGCGACACGATTCAGCTGGCGCCACCCTTCATCATCGAAAAGTCCGAGATCGACAGCCTGATCAACGCGCTGGGCGACGCCCTGCGCGAGACCGACTGAAATCCTCGACCGAACATCCGCAAGCGCTTCCAACTTCAAGGCAACCACCATGTACAACGACCCATTCCTGCAGATGGCAGGCACCAGCAACACCACCATGCCGACCATCGGCCACCTGATCGACGGCAAACTGGTCGCCGGCGGCAGCCGGTCCCAGGACGTGTTCAACCCGGCCACCGGCAAGGCCGAAAAACGCCTGCTGCTGGCAGACGCCGCAACCATGGAACTGGCCATCGCATCAAGCCAGGCCGCCTACCCGGCCTGGCGCGCCACGCCGCCGCTCAAGCGCGCGCGGGTGATGTCCCGGCTCAAGCAATTGCTGGAAGAAAACGCCGACCAGCTCTGCGCGCTGCTGACGGCCGAACACGGCAAGGTGGTCGGCGATGCGCATGGCGAGTTGCAGCGCGGCATCGAGAACGTCGAGTTCGCCAGCTACGCGCCCCAGCTGCTCAAGGGCGAGCACAGCAAGAATGTCGGCCCCTCCATTGATTCGTGGAGCGAGTTCCAGCCGCTGGGCGTCACCGCCGGCATCACACCGTTCAACTTCCCGATCATGGTGCCGCTGTGGATGTGGCCGATGGCCGTGGTCTGCGGCAACTGCTTCATCCTCAAGCCGTCCGAGCGCGACCCGTCGAGCGCCCTGATGGTGGCGCAGCTGGCGTTGGAAGCCGGCCTGCCGCCGGGCGTGCTCAATGTCGTCAACGGCGACAAGGAAGCCGTGGATGC
>JBBKVW010000226.1:0-5979 GCA_037968655.1 Burkholderiaceae bacterium | reverse complement strand
TCCCACGAACCGGTGTGCGGTCCACCCTCCTGGCAGCCTTCGGTGAACAGCAACTGCTTGTCGGGCCAGGCGTCGTGCAGCAGTTGCACCTGCTCGAAATGGTGTTCACCGTACCAGTGGAAACCGGTGCCCCAGACATACTGAGCCGCTTCGGGATCGGACAGCACAACGCTGGCACGTTCTACCAGGCGATCGCGATTGTGGTCCCAGACAATGACGCGCACGTCGCCCAGGCCAGCCGCGGCCAGTTCCGGCCCCAGGAAATCGCGCACGAAATCGCGTTCCTCTTCTGCGCTGTAGATACACGAGTCCCAGCTCTGCACCGCTGCCGGTTCGTTCTGCACCGTGACGCCCCAGATCGGAACGCCCTCGCGCGCGTATTCCTCGATGAAGCGCACGAAGCAGCGCGCCCAGGCGCGCCGGTACTCGGGCAGCAGATGGCCGCCCTGATTCATCTGGCCATTGCTCTTCATCCAGGCCGGCGGGCTCCAGGGCGAGGCCAGCAGTTTGAGCGGCTGGCCTGCCACCTGCTGGGCGGCCTTGATCATCGGCAACAGCGCCTGGCGGTCACGATCGATGCTGAAATCACGCAGTTCGGTGTCGCCCGGCGTTTGCGCATGGGCGTAGTTGCCCAGTGAAAAGTCGCAGCTGTTCATGTGCACGCGGCACAAGGAGTAGCCATGGCCGTGCACCGGATCGAAATAGTCGCGCAGCACCTGCGCGCGGTTCGGCGCGTCGAGTTTTTGCCAGGTGACAGCCGCCGCTTCGGTGAAGGCGGCGCCGAAACCCTCGATGCGCTGGAACTTGCGTTCGGGGTTGACGAAGACGCTGGGCAGACCCGATCCGCCCCCGGCTTGGGATTGCGCCGGCAGCGGTGGCTGCTCGGTCAATCCCGATGCCGCGCCGCGGGCGCTCAGGAAATGTCGAATCGTGGACCGGCCGGACATGCTGTGCTGGCGTTATGGGCAGGCAACCACCCGACGCAGCCGCCGGCCCTGGCCGACGGCTGCGCGGCTGAGCCGCGGCAATCAACGCGAGTAATAGATCCCGTCGATATTGAGCTTGGTCGTGATGCCCGAGTTCAGCGGCTTGCCAGTCTCAGAGTAGCGGTCCGCAACGAACAGCCGGACCTTCACCAGGCTGAAGTCGAGCTTCGGATTCTTGGCCAGGAAGGCCTGCAGCGGAATCGACACCTGACACCAGTTGTCGGTGTTGCAGTAGCCGTAGTCGCCATTGCCGATCTGCAGAAAGACTTCCTGCGTAACGCCTAGCGCCGTGTCGGTGGACAGACCGATCTCGATCTTGCCTGGATAAAGCGTCTTGATCGAGATGTTCAGACGGCCGGTCGCGACGAACTGGGAGAGGTTCTCCGTCGGACGCACCTCTGTTATCGGTGCTTTTGCCCCCTGATACAGGAAGCCCCATCCATAGTTCTTGGGATTCGGCGTGACCTCGATGCTGGTCGATGCGTCGCCCGGCGCAGATGTCGTGTTCACATCGCTGAGCGCCACAATGCCGGCTTCAAACAAATCGAGACTGAGACCCGTCTGATTAACAGCTCCGGCCGCCTCGGAAAAGATCGTGTACTGATTCGCCGCAAACGCGGGCCCAACCACCGGCGGTGAATAGAACACAGCGTCGGCGTCGGTGACCACCGGGCTGTCCCATTTGGACTGCGGATACAGGTGCTGCACCACATAGCGCGCCTTGCGAAGCACGGTGAACAGGCCCCATCCGTCGTCGCCACTCTTCCAGGGTTCGTCGAAGGCCTCGAAATAGAAGATATTGACCGGTCCCTTGCCGACCCGGCCATCGGCACGCAACGCGTCCAGGCGCGAGACGTACATCTTCTGGTTTGCCGGATGGGCGCGGAAGCCCTGCTCGCCCAGGTCCACCGCGTTCCAGCCGTTCTCGGTGATCGCCACCGGCAGCGCGTGCAGACCCCGGTTGTTCAGCGCATCGCGCACATCCTGGTAGCGCCTGCGTGTCTGGACGATCGCCTCGTCCATCATCGCCACGGCGCGCGCCGGGCCGGCGGCCACACTTTCCTGCTTCCAGTCCCAGTACAAAGGGCCGTCGGGAAACTTGGTGTAGATATTGGCGTAGGTATGCATCGCCACGAAGTCGATCTCGTCGGTGATGATCTTGGGCGGCACAGCAAAGAAATCGTAGTCGTCATCCGTTGTCACGGGCTGCGTCGTGCGCTCGCGCACATAGCGGATATAGCCCGCCATGACGGCCTGCTCGATCGGCACGATCGACCAGCTCACCATGGTCTCATTACCCACGCTCAGCGCCAGGATGATGTCGCGGTATTTAGGGTTTGTGGCCAGGGCGATCTGGCGATCGAGTTCCTGCATATTGGCCGCCTTGATGTCGATCACCTTGTACGGATTCGGTTCGTACCGGTAGCTGTTGGGGTAGGAGCCCAGTTGCACCTTCATGTCCAGGTTGTTGTCGGCGATGACGTCGAGCACCAGTTTGGCCACCTTGTCCGAACTGTCGAACAGCCGGATCAGCTTGAAGTTGCCTTCCAGCAGCAGGTCCAGGTCCTGCCGGACATTGGCCTGCGGGATCGTCTCGCCGTCACGTCCCGCTTCGCTGGTGGCAGTGCGATACGGCGAGTACGCCACCGCCTTGCGCGCCAGGTACTCGGCGGGCAAGGCGCGCAATGACGTCGTGGACACGGCGCTGGCGGGCGCAGCAATGTTCACCGTTCCACCGCCGCCGCAAGCGGTCAGAAAGACGGCGAAGAACAGCACCAGCGCGCCGCGCAGCAATGGCAATGGGGTGGTCGACATGGTTTTGATTCCTGTGATCTTCATGGTGTGGGCCTGGCTTGTCGCGTGCGTCAGAACTTGTAGGTGGCGCTGACGCCAAACCAGTTACCGGCCTTGGTGACACGGGAGTCGATGTCGTTGATGGTCGCGTTCGATGGCATCGACAGCGGCGACAGACCCCGGTTGCGGTAATGGATCATGCCGGCGAACATCGACAGCTTGAGGTCGCGGCTGTAGGCGTAGTCCGCCTGGATGGTGTTGACCAGCGCCGAGTTGCTCTGTCCGCGTTCGCTCGGGTTGTCGGTATGGGCCTTGCCCAGATAGGCCAGGCCGGTGGCGAAGGTCCACTTGTCCATGCGATAGCGCGCACCCAGCGAGAAATCGGTGGATCTGGCCGGATATCCGGGGTTGTTCACCCCGTTGAGCGTGCCGCCCCAGTCGACGTTGAACATGCTGTTCCAGACCGCGCCAATGGGCTTGGGCACGACGATGACCGCGTAGGCGCCGCTCCATCGGTTGTGCCGCAGCGCGCCGGAGAGCTCGATGCGTGGATTCAACTGGTAGGTCGCCTGTACCACCGCCACGCTCTGCCCGGACCCGCCCACCTTGCTGTCGGCGATCGGATCGTAGAACAAGCTCTTAAAAACGCCAGCGCCAAAAGCCTGCGGGCCGCCATTGCGCGTGTCCTGGTACATCGCGTCGATGCTCAGGTCCTCCTTGCCGTAATGGGCCCAGAGTTCGACGAAGCGCGGCTTGTGGATCGTGAATGCCCGGTCGCCCCGGTCATATGTGACCTCCAGCACCAGATCGCCGTCGGCAACGTCGAACACCCGCGACGTGTAGCGGATGGCCTGCGTCAGATTGCGGTAGCCCGCACCCGTGGCTGCCCATGGGTAAGACAGGCCCAGATTGGTGCCATACGGATAGTCCGCGAAGCTCCAGGTACGCGAGACCATGTGACCGACGGTCAGGGTGCCGTATTCCTCGTGCGAGATGCCAACGTTCTTTTCGCGCCAAAACCCGGGGGTATCGGCTCTGCCGTCACGCCAGTTCTGGCTCAGCATGCCCTTGAGCCTGAACCCGTTGCCCAGGTTGTAATCGGCGCCCAGCCAGAACTGCTGCTGGTTGAAAACGGTGGTACTTCGCTCAAGTGGCCGACCGACCACGACTGCATCGGCCCAGACGCGCTGCCGATCGGTCTCGGCGCTGAACTGGCATCCGATCGATGGGCACTGGTTGTTGGCGCGCGTGACGGAAATCTCGGCCATGCCCTTGAGGCTGAACATGCCGTCCGGGCCGAAATCGATCGCATGGCTGCTGCCCGCCAGCGTGATCGCCGCAACCACCAGAGCGATCTTGAACGGTGCCTGCAATACAGTGCCGTCGGCACGCCGCGGCTCGGTCTGGCACAGGCGGGTCTGGTGGTGCATGGTGTCTCCTGTCAGGAATTTGAAAGCGCTTTCATGAGTGTAAGGACGGTTGCGTGTCCGCGTCAACGACGATGACCCCGTGTTTTCCCTAGCTTGGACAAAATGACTGCCATGGGACCCGTTCTATTGCATCGGGTAAACCACTACGGGTAATCCTGCGGGTGCATTCTGAAAGCGCTTTCATTATCATCCGGTGTATCGGGAACGAAGACCCACCAAGGAACAGACATGCAATTGATCAAAGGCCTCCAGCTCGCACTGCTGGTCCTGTGCGCCGGACTGACCACCGCCTCTGCACAACCGGCCAAAGTCGGCGCCGGCACCTACTACCTGTCGCCGCGCGGCAACGACAAGGCGCCGCCGGCCGCGCCGCTGCGCACGGATGCCATGCTCAAGCAGGCCGCCCCGACCAACCAGTGGTATTCCACGCTGATCTTCAACGCCAAGCCCGAAGCACTGTTCGCGCATCCGCTGACGGTCAAGACCACGCCGGCCGGTCTGGAGCTGGCGTTGCCGAGCAAGGAAGTAGTGCCGACCGAGTTTCGCGAGACCGAGATCCTCTACATGCACCGCGACGCGCTGGTGATCTCGCCGGTGGCCTTTGAACCGGGTGCCGCCAAGCTGGCCAGGACATCGGACTGGGCGATCGACATCGCAATGGACCGCGGCGCCGACCAGATGCAGGTGACGGTGGCGCACGGCAGCCCGTATGCCTACATCACGCTGTCGCGCGGCGATGTGCGCATCAAGTTGCCCTCGGCTGGCGAGCGCCTGGGCGCCGGCACTGACGCGCGCGTGCTCGCGCTGCGCGTCGGTGCCAAGGCATATGCCATGTTCGGCCCAACCGGCGTGCGCTGGGAGCAGGTCTCGCCAACCGAATGGATCGGTCGCCTTCCGTCAGGCTCGGGCTACCTGTCTGCCGCCGCGCTGCCGGACGAGCGGCAGGAAAGCCTGGCGCTGTTGACACGCCATGCCTACGCGTTCCTGCAGGACACGCGTGTCGATTGGCGTTTTGACGCCGCGACCAGCAAGGTCGAAACCACCTTCACCGCGAAGACGCGGGTCATGGAAGGAGCCGACAACGGGCCGCTGCTGGGGCTATACCCGCACCAATGGTTCAAGAACGCGTCGCTGGAAGGCAAACTGGGCCCGGCCTACGACAGCATCAGGGGCAAGATCCGCCTGCTGGCAGCGAGCCAGTTCAAGATCGAACGCACCTATCACGGCGTGGTGCCGTTTTGGCCGGGCATCAACGAGGGTCCGGCCGCGAGCCAGGTCAATGCCCAGCTGAAGATCGATTTGCGCAAGCGGCGCCAGCTGATACCGGCCAAGCAAAATGCCGACGACTGGCGCGTCAGCGCCTACTGGCAAGGCAAGGGCCTCATTCGCGCCACCCAGCTGGCCGCGGTAGCCGAGCAGCAGGGCGACCTCGCCGCGCGAGACCAACTGCTGAAGCTGGTCAAGGACCGCATGGAATGGTGGTTCGGCGGCACCGGCCGCAGCTACTTCCACTACGACAAGGGATTGGGCACCGTCGTCTCCTACCCCGACGAATTCTTTGCCGTCGAGGAGATGAACGACCACCACTTCCACTACGGCTACTGGATCCGCGCCGCCGCCGAAATTGCCATGCGCGATCCGGCCTGGGCGGCGAAGGACAAGTGGGGCGGCATGGTCGAGCTGCTGGTATCGGATATCGCCACCGCCGAGCGCGGCCGCTCCGACTTCCCGTTCCTGCGCCCGTTCGACCCGTACTCCGGCTTCTCGAT
>JBBKVW010000225.1:0-4357 GCA_037968655.1 Burkholderiaceae bacterium | reverse complement strand
TTGTTGATCGGGTCACCGATGTAGTTGAACAGCAGAAACGAGATGAAGGACACGCCGATCATCACGAGCAGGCCGTTCCAGAGACGCGTGGACAGGAATCGCAGCATGGTGGGTTCCGGTTAGGTTGGGCCGGCGCGCGCCAGGGCACACGCCAGCGATGTCAGCTACGGACCGTTGGTCTCAGGGCATGGAAACCAGGCGCAGGCGCATCTGGTTGTCCGGACTCTGGCGCAGTTCGACGCCTTTTTTCGCAGCCCAGGTGATGGGCTGCTGGTGCAGTGGCAGGTAGACCATGTCGTTGCGGATGATCGTCACCGCTTCGCCGATCAGTGCGGTGCGCTTGGCCGGGTCCAGTTCGGATGAGATCTTCGGGAACAGCGCATCGAGCGCCGCACTGGAGTAACCACCGGTATTCAGGCCGCCCATGGTCTTGCTGCGTGTTGCCGTGGTGTCGGTCAACAGCGCATAGGAATCGACCATCGGCAGTCCGGCGTGCCCGATCATGTACAGCGACACGTCCTGCGTGTTCAGCCGCACGCTCCACTTCGCTACGGGCTCGAACTGCGGAGTGATCTTGACTCCGACCCGTCCCAGCATCGAGATCACCGCCAGGCAGATCTGCTCGTCGTACACGTAGCGGTTGTTCGGGCATTGCATGCCGACCGTGAAGCCGTTCGGATAGCCGGCCTCTGTCAGCAGCTTCTTGGCCGCCTCCGGATCAAATGGAAGCACCCGGTTGTTCAGGCCCTGCGGTGCGCCGTTGAGGATGGGCGACACGATCATGCCGGCAGGCCACGACACACCGCGCATCACAGAGCGCTTGATCGCCTCCACGTCGATCGCCTGGTACAGCGCCTTGCGCACGCGCACGTCCTTGAACGGATTCTTTCCCTTGACGTCGGAGTACAGCAACTCGTCGCGGAACTGGTCCATGCCGAAGAAAATGGTGCGCAGTTCCGGTCCCTGGACCACGGTGAACGAACCCGAGCTGTTGATGCGTGGGACGTCCTGCAACGGCACACTGATGGTGGCGTCGAGTGCCCCCGACAACAGCGATGCGGTGCGAGTGGCGTCTGACTGGATCGGCGTAAACACCACCTCGGTCAGGTTGTGCCTTGGCTTGTCCCACCAGTTCGGATTGGCTGCCAGCACGGTCTTCACGTCGATCTCTCGCGACTTGAGCATGACCGGGCCGGTGCCATTGGTGTTGCGATTGGCGAAGTTCTCCTTTTTCTGCTGCAGGTCGCTGGCTTCGGCGGAATTATTGGCCTCGCTCCAGATCTTGCTCATGACCGTGAAGCTCATCAAGTTGTTGAGCAGCAACGGGAACGGCGCCTTGGTTTCCACGTCGACCGTGAACGCATCGACCTTGCGCATCTCCTTGATACCACCCAGGTCAAGCTTGGTAATCGAACCTGGCGACTGCACCCGCTGCCAGCTGAAGACGACGTCATCGGCAGTTAATGGTTCGCCGTTGTGGAACTTGACCCCCTGGCGCAACTTGAAGCGCCATACCGTCGGACTCACGGTGGTCCAGGATTCGGCCAGTGCCGGCTCCACCTTCAACTGCTCGTTGAAACGAGCCAGGCCTTCATAGATATTGCCCATGAAAGCGGTCGTGAACGAATTGTTTGTCGAGTACGGGTCCATCGACAGGGCGTCTGCCGAGGCGGTCCATGTGAACGTCTTGGCCTGCAATGCGCCGGCCCCGAAGGTGATGGATAGCGCGAGACCCAGCGCCAGTAAAGGCTTTTTCATGCGATGACTCCTGATGGTTGCGGTGGTGGTTGGAAATGGATAGGCAACAGACGACGAAGGCGATGGATTTCGACAGTTGGCAGGCAGGCGTTGTGTTAAACCGCCGTGCGGGATTTGCGCGGACGACGGGGTGGGGTCGCCATTGGCGTGTCGACCTGCACTGGCATACGAAGGGCTTCTGCAAGATCGACCTCTACGGTGTCGTCTTCGTCCAGTCGCAACTGGCGCTCCAGGTCGTGCAGGTGCTCCTCCATTAGTTTCTCGGCTTGCGTAAGCTGGCCTGCTTCGATGGCCTGCAGGATTTCCAGATGCTCGTGGACCGAACATGGATTGGTGCCAGGCGTGTCGTACAGCGCAACCATCAGCGAGGTCTGCGCCACCACGCGGCGAAGATGCTGTTCCAGCGCCGCATTGCCGGTCGCGGCTGCGAGGTCCAGATGAAACTTTCCCGCCAGCCGGATATAGCGCGAGGTGTCGCCGTCGCGGCTGGCCTCCCGCTCTTCGGTGATCTGCGCCCGGATGGCGCCGATCCAGGGGCCACATTGGCAACCGGCCAGGGCACGCACCACCCCACCCTCAAGAATGCGGCGCAAGGCGTTGACGTCGCGCGTGGTCTTGACGCTGGGCTTGGCGACAAAGGCCCCGCGATTCGGGATCAATTCGACCAGCTGATCGCTGGCCAACCGATCCAGCACTTTGCGCAAAGTGCCGCGCGACGTGCCGAGAATGCCGCACAGGTCGACTTCCGGAAGCTTGGTTCCCGGAGGCAGGCGATGTTCGTAGATGGCATCCAACAGCTGGCGCTGAACACGTGGTTCATCGTTGAGCTCGTGCGTGAGCTTTCCGGTTGGCGCAGGCGGCTGAGGTCTATTTTGGGTCACGGCTGTAATCACGAGAAGGGCTTCTGATTCAGATTGTTAACAAAAACGATGAATATATCAACACATTGTTCGCAAATTAGGGAAAATACCTATTTTTCATGACCCTTCCATACGATGTCGCCGGCACCTTGTGCAGCGAAAGCCGAGTGGCGTCGGGCAGGATTTCTAGAAGCCAGCCTGCTAAACGAGCGCACAGACGTATTCGCGCGACACTAGGCACTATTTTGTTAACAATATGATGCGCTATGCGGCCAAAGAGTCCATTCTGAGCGACGCGCTTTGGTCGACATCGTCTTCGTTGCCCGGGCCGAAGGCGCGCCGGGATCGCGCGGGCTGCGCATCGGCCGAAGCCATCCGGCGTCGGGTGCTTGACGCTGATGCGCCACCAGCGGCCTCACCCAGTGCCGTTGGACCTCAATCCTCTGACCAATGGTGATCGCGGCCTTTGGGTGTCATCCGATTCCGTTCACGCCAAGTGATGCCAGTTCAGCCGACACGTTGTGCCACGCAAACTCGAAATTGCGGTTTGGCGCGACCGGGGCATTTGCCGACGCGACGGCGTGTCGTACACCCGCTTCGACACTGTCAACGACCGGCACCGACATGGCCGGTTGAACGATCCGCGCCATTCCCGCCAATCCGGCGCCGCCCAGGATGATGGCCCGTGCATCGAAGTTCTCGGCGGCATGGCGGCATGCGAAGCCCAAAATCCGCCGGGCCGCAGCCGGATCACGCGCCAGCTCCGCGCCTGTTTCCTGCACGGTGTGTATGCCGGCCAACTGCGCCTCCAGACCCATATTCCGGACCAGCCGCTCGAGCATGGGCTTCCACCGGCTCCCGCCGGTCACGATGGCAAAGTGCCCTATCCCGGCCGCCTCCATGAATGCCGCTTCTGCCAGGCCGGTCACCGGCGCGGCACTGCACTCGCGCAGCGCCGGCAATCCCGGATCACCAAAACAGGCGAGCAGCACCGAGTCGAACACGGCGCCACCTTGCGCCGTCGCGGCGGCCCAGGCGTCCAGCGCCGCATGGCCGGCCACGGCATAACTGGCTTCGCACGCGATATAGGGTGCGCCAAACCGGGCGGTGACGGTATGCACCTGCGTTCCGGCCCCGGCGATCCGCTGTGCGTGACCATGCAACAGCGCGCTGACAGCCGCCGACGTATTCGGGTTGATGACGAGAAGGTTTGGCATTCGCGCTCCAAACAGGGCCGTATGATCCAGTGCCGCGTCCCTCGGCCGTTCAGGCCTGTTCCGGTCCTAGCCAAGGGCCTTCAAGATCGACCAAGTGCGCGACACAATTTCGCGCATTGTGCACCCCGGGTTCGACCTGGTTGCGCGGAACGATCCGCATCGCCGCCGGCCGTTTAGCAACGGCCAGCGCATTTCCGGGGCTTGGCTGGCGGCCGTTACTTCACACGCAGCCACCATTCGCCGTCGAACTCGCCGGCCAGCCATTCAATGAACTGGCTGACCTTGGCAGGCACCATCTTCGGCGACGGAAATACCGCGTGGACGTCCTGCGTCGGCAATTGATGGTCGACCAGTACCTGACGCACCGAGCCTGCGGAGACAGAAGGGCCTGCCACGTACCACGGCAAGATAGCAACTCCCATTCCGGCGATCGTGGCGTCCAACACCGCTGACAGGCTGTTCGAGCGCAAATGGCCTTTCACCGGAAGGGAGCGTTCCCGCCCACCCGGCAGCGTCAGGTTC
>JBBKVW010000224.1:0-2676 GCA_037968655.1 Burkholderiaceae bacterium | reverse complement strand
CAATGGCCCAGGCGCTCATGATCGCCCCCAACCCTGGCTTCGCCAGGCCCCCCGAGGGGGTGCAAGAAAACTTGGGAGCGGCCCGGCGTTTTGTTCCAATTGCCCCCAACCCTGGCTTCGCCAGGCCCCCCGAGGGGGTGCAAGAAAACTTGGGAGCGGCCCGGCGTTTTCTTGTGATGTGGTCAGCGTATTCACGCGGCACTCACCGCGTCGTGGCGCGGGCCGCGCTCACCGGCGTACAGGCGCATCATCCGGAACACCATCTCGATCGCCAGCAGCACGAACACCAGCGGCAACGGCGCCAGCCCCCACCATTCAGGCGTCACCAGGGTCTTGATGTTGACCGCGCCGGACGCGTAGCTCGACCAGGCGGCCAGCGTGCCGTACCAGGCGATGATGCAGCACACCACCAGGCCCAGCACGTCGCTGACCCATTCCAGGCGCCACGCCAGCCGCGGCGGAATTGCCTGCAGCACGATGTCGACCCGGATGTGCTGGCCCTGGCGCAGCAGCCAGGGCGCCACGCACATCGTGATCAGGTACAGCATCAACTCGGATATCTCGTTGCTCCAGGCCAGGCCACGCGGCATGCCGGGGATCGGCACGTTGCGCAGCAGCACGTCGCCGACGATGATCAGCATCATCGCCATCAGGATCGCGCAGCCGACCAGCGCCAGTGCGGCCAGAAGCTGGCCGTACCGGCGCGACAGCCCCTGGCTCACTTCGAGAACAGGGTCTTGAAGCGCGCTGCGATCTCCGGGCTCTGCTTGGCCGCGCTGGCCCAGCCGGCGGTGTAGGCGCCGTCCCGGTAGGCCTTGGAGGCGGCGGCGTCGAACTTGATGGCCTGGATACCGGCCTTTTCCTGGCGCGCGGTCTCGTCGGCGGCATATTGCGTCCAGAACGTGTTCTGTGCCTCCAGCGCCAGCAACTGCTTGTTCAGGTAGGCGCGTTGTGGCTCGGTGAGCTTCTTCCAGGCCGGCAGGTTCATGATCAGCGAGACCTCGGCATCGTAGAAGCCCGGGTCGATGCGGTACTTGGTCATTTCCTGCCAGTTGAAGTCGAAGATGCCGCCGATCGGCCAGCCATAGCCGTCGACCACGCCGCGTTCCAGCGCGGTGTAGACCTCGCCCGGCGGCGTGGTGATGACGTTGGCGTTGAGCGACTGGAAGAAATCACGGTACACCGGCGTGATGCGGATCTTCAGGCCGGTCAGGTCCGGCTTGTCGACCTTCTTGGTGGTGTAGATATGGAACGGCTGGTCCTCGACCATGCGCGCCAGATACTGCATGTTGCCTTTTTCGTTCCAAACCTTGTTGATCGCGTCGAAGGCGCCGTTCTTGCGCTGCTCGGCCACCGTGATCTGCGTGAGCTTGAGGAAATCGGCCTCCGGCATCACGTTGGTATAGAACGCGCCGGTCGACAGCGCCATGTCGACGACACCGGTCTTGACGGCATTGCCGGCCTCGAACGGCGGGATCGCCTTCGGGCCGCCGATGAAGTTCAGCTGCAGCACACCCTTGCCTTCCGCATTGACCTTGGCGATCCAGGGCAGCAGGCGTTGCACGTAGATGCCGTTCTCGGCGAAGGCGCTGACGAGGCGCAGCGTGACCTCCTGCGCGACGGCAGCAGCCGAAAAGCTGGTTGCCACGAGCAGCGCTGCGGCGGTTTTGACGAGGTGTTTTTTCATGGTTTGGGTCTCCTGGTTGTGGTGGATCAACGGTGATCGGTTGCAGCTGCACGAAAGTGCGCTTTGTGTGACCCGGCAGCTGCCGATGGGTCATGAATGGTGTTTGTCATGATGGGGTGTCGAGCAGTTGTTGCAGGGCGTTGCCCTCGTCATCGGCCAGTGCGGCATCGCGCAGCGCGCGCAGCGAAGCGGCGCCGTCGGACGAGGCCTCGAGCCGTGTCAGACGGGTCATGATGCGCTGGTAGTTGTCCCAGCCGCGCGCATGGGTGTCGCCATAGCCCTTGACCAGGCGTTGCAGACGCGCGACTTCCAGCGCCAGCGCGGGTTGAGCCGGTGCCAGCCGTTCGATCGTCGCCAGCCAGTCGCCGATGCGCTGGTGCTCGATCGCGAAGCGCAACGATGCTCGGCGCATGCCGCGCAAACTGGCGATTGCATACAGCATCAGGTAGCCGCGGATCGAACTGGTCTGCACGATGCGGCCCTTGCGCGTGAACGGCACCACGCAGGCGCGGGCCCAGGGCGTGGCGAGCAGCCACCGGCCCATGGCAGCCGGCATTGTGTCCGCGATCTCTTCCAGCCGGGGATGCAGGAACTCGTGGATGCCCAGGTGCTGATCCGCGCCCAGCCTGACCTCGGATTGCACGCGCTCGAATCGTGAGCGGCGGGTCTTGAGGTCGGCCACGCGCACGGTGTCTTCATAGGTCATCCACAGCGCCAGATGGCGCGCGGTCGCTGTCAGCAGTTCACCGGAGTCGGCGGCCGGGACTGAACCGGTCGCCAGTTGCATTTGCAAGGGCAACAAACGGTCCAGGTACGCGCTGGCGTAGGCCTCATCTTGGTAGTCGGCGCAGCGCAGGATTCCGGCGGTCAGCGTCGCGTGGCTGTGCGGCGGGAAGTCGCTGGCAATACGCTGCGCCAACGCGCTCAGCCGGGGGCCGACCGGCGCTATCGGCAGCGCATCGCGCGCCGCGGTTGGCGCGGTAGAGGTT
>JBBKVW010000223.1:0-11474 GCA_037968655.1 Burkholderiaceae bacterium | reverse complement strand
GCCTCCGGCGCCGGGTAGACCAGCACCCGGGACGCCGGCCGCCAGACTGTCCAGACCCGGAAAGTCCCCAACGGAAACCGGGTTTCGGCGGTCAGCGCCGGAATCGGATGCTGGCCGCGTCGCTCGGGCGTGAACGCCACATGCACGGTGGCGCGCCCCTGTCCCGGCACGTCGGTCCAGACCCAGTGCGCGCCGCCCAGCACGCTCAGACCGATGCCATGGCGCACCCGTTTGCGCTGGCTGACCAGGTCGATGCTGATGGTGCAGCTGGCACCCATGAAGGCAGCATCGACCGGCAGCAACTGCAGCGACAGGCCGCGCAGGGTTCCATGGCACAGGTGCATGCCGATCATGGCGCTACCGGCCAGCAAAAAGGTCAACAGATAGCCCAGGTTGAGCTGGTAGTTGATGGAGGCGATCAGCAGCACCAGCAGCGTGGCTGCCAGCATGAAGCCGGGCCGGGTTGGCAGGATATAGACGTTGCGCTGGGTCAGCAGCGTGACATCGCGCAGCGGCAGGCGCGCCTGAAACCAGCGCCGAAAGCGGGCCCGCACATGGGCCACCGGTCGCCAGAGCGGATGCGGCAGGCGTTGCGCCAGGTCCACGGGGCGGGCTCCCTCAGGCCAGCGGCACTGCCAGCAGCATGGCGCGCACCTGCTCGATCGCACCCCGGCCGGCGTCGCCAACCGGAATCAGCCGGTGCGCGATGGTCTGCGGCAAGATCGCCTGCACGTCATCGGGCGCGACATAGTTGCGACCGCACAGCAGGGCCTGCGCCTTGGCAGCGCGAACGACGGCGATGCCCGCACGCGGGCTCAGTCCCTGCAGGAACCACTGGCCGGAACGGGTGGCGGCGATCAGGTCCTGCACATAGTCCAGCAAGGGGTCGGATGCGTGCACCTGCAGCACCAATACCTGCAGCTGTTGCAGATCCATGGGCGTCATCAGCTTGTCCATGGATTCGACCAGATCGCGCCGGTCATGGCCAGTCAGCAGGCCGCGTTCGGCCGCACGGTCCGGGTAGCCGAGCGAAATGCGCATCAGGAAGCGGTCCAGTTGCGATTCGGGCAGGGCGTAGGTTCCGAGCTGGTCGTGCGGGTTCTGGGTCGCAATGACAAAGAATGGCACCGGCAAGGCCCTGGTCTCGCCTTCGGCGGTGACCTGCTTTTCCTCCATCGCCTCGAGCAGCGCGCTTTGCGTCTTGGGGCTGGCACGGTTGATCTCGTCGGCCAGCAGCACCTGCGCGAATATCGGGCCGGGATGGAAGACGAAGGTTTCCTTGGCGCGTTCGTAGATCGACACGCCCGAGAGGTCGCTGGGCATCAGGTCCGAGGTGAATTGCACGCGCGAGAAGTGCAGGCCGAAACTGCGCGCCAAGGCATGGGCCAGAGTGGTTTTTCCGACGCCGGGAACGTCCTCTATCAGCAGGTGGCCGCCAGCCAGCAGACAGGCCACGCAGTCCTGCGTCTGCGCCGACTTTCCGACGATCACCGTGTTAAGCTGACCGAGCAATTTTTGAAGTTTTTCCTGCAGGTTCATGGCATGACATTACCTGAAAAATTTTCCAGGACCTTGCGGCCATGACCATGACCGGTTACTTCACCCATCCGCAGTGCCGCTTGCATGAAATGGGGCCGGGCCATCCGGAGTGCCCGCAGCGCCTTGACGCAATTGAGGACCGACTGTTGATATCGGGCGTTGCCGACGCGCTGCAACGCCACGAGGCGCCCGAGGCGTCTCTGGCTGACATCGAGTTGGCGCATGGTCATGCGTTTGTGGCCTCCATGCGCGACATGTCCGAATCCCTGCGTGACACGATTGATGCCGGCGGGCCCTCCCACGCGCATGTCGACCCGGATACGGTCATGAATATGCACACCTGGGAAGCTGCCTTGCGCGCCACCGGAGCTGCCATCGCAGCGACCGACGCGGTCATCGCCGGCACGCTGGAGAACGCGTTCTGCGCGGTCCGGCCACCGGGACACCATGCCTGTCGAGATCAGGCCATGGGGTTTTGCTTTTTCAACAACGTGGCGGTGGCGGCCAAGTACGCGCTGGAGCGCCATGGCCTGCAGCGGGTGGCCATCGTCGACTTCGACGTGCACCATGGCAATGGCACCGAGGACATCGTTGCCGGCGACCCGCGCATATTGATGGTGAGTTTCTACCAGCATCCCTTTTATCCCTATGGCGGTGCCAGGTCTGACGCGGCCAATCTGCTGAACATCCCGGTGCCGGCCTACACCAAGGGCCCCGCCGTGCGCGAACTGGTCGAGCGGGCCTGGATTCCGCGGCTGGAGCAGCATCGCCCCGAGATGGTCTTCATCAGCGCCGGTTTTGACGCACACCGCGAGGACGATCTGGGCCAGATGGGCCTGGTGGAGCAGGACTATGCCTGGGTCACCCAGCGCATCAAAGATGTTGCGCGGCGCCATGCGGGCGGGCGCATCGTGTCCTGTCTGGAAGGTGGCTATGACCTGAGCGCACTGGGCCGCAGTGTCGAAGCACACCTGCGCGTGCTGGCCGACGTCTGAGGTTGGACAGATACAGGACTGCTGGTACAGGAGCGGAACCGAACAATCGGGCCTGCGCAAAGGCTGATCGGCTCGCCCAGTCGCAAGCCGCTCGCCCTAGCGATGGCTTGACGTAGCTATTTCATGAACGATGGCAGCCACAGGCTGAGCACCGGGAACGCCACCAGCACCATCAGCATGACCACCTGCACCACGACAAAGGGCCACACACCACGGTAAATGGTGCCCAGACGCACCGCCGGCAGCAAGGTGTTGAGAACAAACAGGTTCATTCCCACTGGCGGCGAGATCAACCCGATCTGGATCACCATCACGATCAGCACGCCGAACCAGACTGGGTCGAAGCCCAGGCTGACGACGATGGGAAAGAACAGCGGAATCGTCAGCAGCACCATGCTGAGCTCCTCCATCACGGTGCCCAGCAGCACATAGATCACCATCATCGCCGCGACGATCATGGGTGGCGACAGGCCCAGGTGCGTAATCCACTCCTTGAGCTCGCCGGGCATGGTCGTGAAATTGACGAAGTTGGCGAAGATGGTCGCGGCGATCAGCAGCGTGAACAGCATCGCCGTGGTGCGGGCGGACTCGACCAGGATTTCGCCAAGGGTCTTCCAGGTCAGCGTGCGCCGGGCCAGTGCAAACAGGAAGGCGCCTGAGGCGCCGATGCCGGCGCCTTCGGTTGCGGTAAATACTCCACCGTAGATGCCGCCGAGCACGATGATGACCAGCAGCAGCACACCCCAGATGCCCCTCAACGCAAGCATGCGCTCGCGCCAGCTGCAGTGCTCGCCCGGCGGGGCGTGCTCCGGGTCGCGCGAGGTGACGACCACGATGGCCAGCATCATGGCCAGCGCGGTCAGCAGGCCGGGAATCACGCCGGCGGCAAACAGCTTGCCGATATTGGTTTCGGTGACGATGCCATAGATCACCATGATGGTGGACGGCGGAATCATGATGCCCAGGGTGCCGCCGGCTGCCATGACGCCGGTGGAAAGCGAATCGCTGTAGCCGAGCTTTTGCATCGACGGATAGGCTACCTTGCTCATCGTCGCGGCAGTGGCGATCGACGAGCCACAGATGGCGCCAAAGCCGGCGCAGGCGGCGATCGTGGCATGCGCCAGGCCGCCGCGCAGATGCCCGATGAATACATAGGCGGCGCGAAACAGCTCATGCGCCAGCCCGGCGCGGGCCACGAAATTTCCCATCAGGATGAACAGCGGTATGACCGACAGCGTATAGGCGAATCCGGTCTCGTACACCACCTGCGAGGTGCTGTAGAAGGCCGCCGGCCAGCTGCGCGTCAGGCCCATGCCAACCACACCGACGATGGCCATGGCAAACGCCAGCGGAATGCGCATGAATGCGAGGGCAAATATGGCCGCAAAGCCGAGCAGTGCTTCGGTCATGGCTGCGGCGCCTCAGGTGCAGGAGAATCCGGACGGCGCAACACGAAGCGCAACAAGTGCACCAGGCCGGTGATGGCACAGAACACCGACATGCCGTAGATGAAAGGCGCCTTGAGCAACTTGAGCTGCGCCGTGGTTTCGCCCGAATCCATGAACTCGCCGGCGGTACGCCACATCAGGTAGGCCAGCGCCAGCAGCAGCGCGCCGCAGACCAGATTGACCAGCATCGCCTGCAGCTTGCGCAAACCGGCTGGCAGCAGATGGTCGAGCGAATCGAATACCACGTGCTCGCGACGGATCGACACCAGTGGCAGGGCGGCAAAAATCACACCGACCATCAGCAACTCGGTCAACTCCAGCGAGCCCGGAATCGACGCGGAAGCCAGCTTGCGTCCGCCGACATCGAAGAAGGTCAGCACCATGATGCAAAAAAGCGCCGCCGCCGCCAGCGCGCCACATGCCGATTCGAAAAGTCTGTTCACGCCAGGCCCGATCAGGTCAAAAAAAATGCGGTCCTCATTGTGCATGAGGCCGCATCGACTGTCGCTCGCGCCCGAAGGCGGGACGCCAGCTTTACTTCTCCTGTTTGGCGATCTCGGCGCGGAACTCGGCCAGCACCTTGGCGGCGTCCTTTAGGCCAGCGGCCTGCGCCTCGCTGATCCATTTCGCCTCCAGGCCGGAAGTGCGGCTCTTGATGTCGGCGACAAACCTGGCATCGGCCTTGGTGATCTGCACGCCGTTGGCCTGCATCAGGGCTGTGGCACGCAGGTCGACCTTGTCCCAGGCGCGGCCAAACATGCGCGCGTAGGTTTCACCGGAGATCGCGTCGATGGCTTTTTTCTCGTCGGCGCTGAGCTTGTCATAGCGCGCCTGGTTCATCAGCGCGACAAAGCTGGTGTTGTACAGGCCACCGGGGAAGGTGGTGGCATAGCGGATGATCTTGTCGATCTTGAATGACTCGGTGGATTCGGCCGGGAACAGGGTGCCGTCCATCACGCCGCCCGACAGCAGTTCATAGGACTCGGGCGCCGGCTTGAGCGTCACATTCATGCCCAGCGACTTGGAGATCTCGTTCACCATGCCGCCACCGACGCGAAACTTCAGGCCGCTGAGGTCGTCCACCTTGGCGATCGGGCGCTTGGTATTGAACACCATGCCCGGTCCGTGCGTGAACAGCGACAGGACCTTGACGCCCGCATGCTCCTGCGCGAACTGCGGATACTTGGCGGTCACCTTGTTGAAAGCGATCGAGATCGATTCGGCGCTGTTGCCCAGGAACGGAAACTCCGACATCTGGGTCAGCACGAAGCGGCTTGGCGTATAGCCATGCACGGTGTACGAAATATCGGCCAGACCGTTCTTGACGGCATCGAAGGTGCCGGGAGGTGCAGCGACACCGCGCGGCAAGATATTGCACTTCATCTTCCCGGAGGTATTTTTCTCCAGCAGGTCGCACCAGTCTTTCTGGGTCGCGCTCAGCGCGTGGCTGGGCGGCAGCCAGGACGATACGGTCAGGACCGTTTGCGCTGCGGCCAGATTGGCAAAGGCGCAGGCTGCGATGGCGAGGGTGGAAAGGGCAAATCGTTTCATGGATCGGGGACTCCGCAAGGGTTCAAACAAGGCAACACTGTAGGCCTGATTCGCCGGTCTGTATGTCCATGGAAACCCGCAGCAACGACGGCGCGCCGGGCGTGGTGATGGATGGACTGCGGTTGGCGGTGGGGCGGCGATGGCCGTTGCCGAAAGCTGAAAAGCACATGCGTTCGCTTTTTTGAGTGCTGCCGTGTCGTTGCGGCTGCGATAACGGTCGCACAAAAGAAATCCGGTCAAAGGTGCCGGCATAGAATGGGGCGATCTCCCTCGGGCAGGGCCTGCCGGGGCAGGGGATCAATCAATCAATTTTTGGAGTCGCAACAATGAAGGTACTGGTGCCTGTGAAGCGCGTGGTGGACTACAACGTCAAGGTGCGCGTCAAGTCGGACGGCAGTGGCGTGGACATCGCCAACGTCAAGATGAGCATGAACCCGTTTGACGAAATCGCCATCGAAGAGGCGGTTCGCTTGCGTGAAAAGGGTGTCGCGACCGAGGTCATCGCCGTATCCTGCGGCGTGCTGCAATGCCAGGAAACCCTGCGCACCGCAATGGCCATCGGAGCGGACCGTGCCATTCTGGTCGAAACCACCGAGGAGTTGCAGCCGCTGGCGGTCGCCAAGCTGCTCAAGGCCCTGGTCGACAAGGAGCAGCCCGGGCTGGTGATCCTGGGCAAGCAGGCCATCGACGATGACTGCAACCAGACCGGCCAGATGCTCGCTGCCCTGTGCGACCTGCCGCAGGCCACCTTTGCGAGCAAGGTCGAGGTCGCGGACGGCAAGGCCAAGGTCACGCGCGAGGTCGACGGCGGCCTGGAGACGGTGGAGATCTCGCTGCCGGCGATCATCACCACCGACCTGCGCCTGAACGAGCCGCGTTATGTGACGCTGCCCAACATCATGAAGGCCAAGAAAAAGCAGCTCGACAACTACAAGCCGGCCGATCTGGGCGTTGACATCAAGGCCCACCTCAAGACGCTCAAGGTCAAGGAGCCACCCCAGCGCAAGGCCGGCGTGATAGTGCCCGATGTCGCGACGCTGGTCGACAAACTGAAGAACGAGGCGAAGGTCATCTGAGCCCTTGTGAGCCTGAAACCTGGTGGGTCAGATCAAGAAGCCTGAGACCTTGTGGGTCAGACCAAGAATTGCGAAGCAATTTTGCTCTGACCCCAACATTCTAAGAAGTTGGATGTTTGACATACGGGGCCGCCATTGGCAATCCAAACCCAGTCCCTGATCAATTAACGGAGATATTTCATGACCGCATTAGTAGTCGCCGAGCACGACAACAAGAGCCTCAAAGTTTCGACCCTCAACACCGTGACCGCCGCGCTGCAATGCGACAAGGACGTGCATGTGCTGGTAGCCGGCGCCGATGCCGCCGCAGCAGCGGCCGAAGCGGCAAAAATTGCCGGCGTCAGCAAGGTGCTGCATGCCGATGACGCCGGCATGGCCCATGGCCTGGCGGAAAACGTGGCAGCCCAGGTGCTGGCGATTGCCAAGGACTACAGCCATATCCTGTTTCCGGCCACCGCCTCGGGCAAGAACATTGCGCCACGCGTGGCCGCCAAGCTCGATGTCGGGCAGATCTCCGACGTGACGCAGGTCGACAGCCCGGACACGTTCGAGCGCCCAATCTATGCCGGCAACGCGATCGCCACGGTTCAGAGCCTGGATCCGATCAAGGTGCTGACGGTGCGTACCACCGGTTTCGATCCGGCCGCCGCCGAAGGCGGCACGGCAGCCGTCGAGTCGGTGTCCGCTGCTGGCGCCAGCGACAAGATCAGCTTTGTCGGCAGCGAGATCGCCAAGAACGACCGCCCCGAACTCACCGCGGCCAAGATCGTCGTCAGCGGCGGTCGCGCGCTGGCGAGTGCCGAGAAGTTCACCGAGGTCATGACGCCACTGGCCGACAAGCTGGGTGCGGCCATGGGCGCTTCGCGCGCCGCGGTCGACGCCGGCTATGCGCCCAACGACTGGCAGGTCGGGCAGACCGGCAAGATCGTCGCGCCGCAGTTGTATATCGCCTGCGGCATCAGCGGTGCGATCCAGCACCTGGCCGGCATGAAGGACAGCAAGGTGATCGTGGCGATCAACAAGGACCCGGAAGCGCCGATCTTCAGCGTTGCCGACTACGGCCTGGAGGCCGACCTGTTTGTTGCCGTGCCGGAACTGGTCGCCGCGCTGTAGCCGAGCCAGCATCAAAGGTGCGACCGCAGTTCGATGCGGCGCAGTTCACACATCTGCCGCGCTTCCCCGACCACCGGTCCAGGCAAGCGCGGCGTTTTTTCTGGAGCTTGCCATGAGTTATGTCGCCCCCCTGAAAGACATGTTGTTCAACATCGAGCATCTGGCCGGCCTGGCCGAGGTCGCTGCGATGCCAGGTTTCGAAGATGCCGGTATGGATACCGCCCAGGCGGTGCTGGAAGAAGCGGCGCGCTTCAATCAGGAAGTGCTGGCGCCTCTCAACTGGGATGGCGACCAGAAGCCGTCCTCCTGGAGCAATGGCGTGGTGACGACGACGCCGGGCTTCAAGGAGGCTTTCGCGCAGTTCGCGCAGGGCGGCTGGCAGGGTTTGCAGCACCCGGCCGAGTATGGCGGGCAGGGACTGCCCAAGACCATTGGCGCGGCCTGCATCGAAATGGTCAACAGTGCCAACATGAGTTTTGCGCTGTGCCCGTTGCTGACCGACGGAGCCATTGAAGCCTTGCTGACCGCCGGCTCGGATGACCTCAAGGCGCTGTATCTGGAAAAGCTCGTCAGCGGCCAGTGGACCGGCACCATGAACCTGACCGAACCCCAGGCCGGCTCCGACCTGGCGATGGTGCGCACCCGCGCCGAGCCGCAACCCGATGGCAGCTACAAGGTGTTCGGAACCAAGATCTTCATCACCTACGGCGAACACGACATGGCCGAGAACATCGTCCATCTGGTGCTGGCGCGGGTGAGCGGGGCGCCCGAGGGCGTCAAGGGCATCAGCCTGTTCGTCGTACCCAAATTCCTGGTCAATGCGGATGGCTCGATCGGCGAGCGAAACGACGTGCACTGTGTCAGCATCGAGCACAAGCTGGGCATCAAGGCCTCGCCCACGGCGGTACTGCAGTATGGCGACAAGGGTGGCGCTGCCGGCTACCTGATCGGTCAGGAAAACCGCGGCCTGGAGTACATGTTCATCATGATGAATGCAGCCCGCTATGCGGTCGGCATGCAGGGCATTGCGGTGGCCCAGGGCGCCTACCAGAAGGCGGTGGAGTTTGCCAAGGATCGGGTGCAGTCGCGCCCGGTGGACGGCTCGATCAAGGCCAGCGCGCCGATCATCCACCACCCCGACGTCAAGCGCATGCTGATGACGATGCGCGCCTACACCGAGGGCTGCCGCGCCATGGCGTCCGTGGCAGCAGCCGCCTACGACGCATCGCACCACCATCCGGATGCCGACACGCGCAAGCAGAACCAGGCGTTCTATGAGTATCTGGTGCCGTTGATCAAGGGTTACAGCACCGAGATGAGCGTGGATGTGGCCAGCCTGGGTGTGCAGATCCATGGCGGCATGGGCTTCATCGAGGAGACTGGCGCGGCCCAGTATTACCGCGACGCGCGCATCCTGCCGATCTACGAAGGCACGACTGCGATCCAGGCCAACGACCTGGTCGGGCGCAAGACCGGCCGCGATGGTGGCCAGACCGCGCTGGCCATCGCCAAGCAGGTGCAGCAGACCGAAAAAGAACTGCTGGCCGATGGTTCGGACGACGCCAAGGCCGTTGCCGCCCGACTGGCTGCCGCGCGCACCGCGTTCGAAGACGTGGTGCGGTTTGTCGCTGACCAGGGAAAGTCCTCGCCCAATGCCGTGTTTGCCGGCAGCGTGCCCTACCTGATGCTGGCCGGCAACCTGGTGGCCGGCTGGCAGATGGCGCGTGCACTGCTGGTGGCGCAGACGCAGATCGCCGCCGGGCAGGATGTGGCCTTCATGCAGGCCAAGGTGGTCACGGCGCGGTTTTATGCCGACCATCTGCTGACCAAGGCACCCGGCATGCGCGACAGCATCGTCGAAGGCGCCGACAGCGTCAATGCGCTGGCGCTTGAATCCTTCTAATCAAACATATTCCGATCGCACCCATGTCCAGACTGCCAGCCGCACTGAAGAATCTCCCGCTGCCGATCATCGGCGCACCGCTGTTCATCATCAGCAATCCCAAGCTCGTTATCGCACAGTGCATTGCCGGCGTGGTCGGTGCCATGCCGTCCCTCAATGCCCGTCCGGCCGCGCAACTGGAAGACTGGCTGGCCGAGATCAGCGAAACCCTGGCGGCGCACGACAAGGCGCATCCGGAGCGGCCTGCAGCGCCCTACGCGATCAACCAGATCGTGCACAAGAGCAACGACCGGCTCGAGCATGACATGGCGCTGTGCGTCAAGTACAAGGTGCCGGTCATCATCACCAGCCTGGGCGCGCGCGAGGACATCAATGCCGCGGCGCACAGCTATGGCGGCGTCGTATTGCACGACATCATCAACAACAAGTATGCGCACAAGGCGATCGAAAAGGGCGCCGACGGCCTGATTGCCGTCGCGGCCGGCGCCGGCGGCCATGCCGGTGTCAAGAGCCCGTTCGCGCTGGTGCAGGAGATCCGCCAGTGGTTCGACGGTCCGCTGGCGCTGTCCGGCTCCATCGCCAATGGCGGCGCGGTACTGGCAGCCCAGGCCATGGGCGCCGACTTCGCCTACATCGGCTCGGCCTTCATTGCGACCGAGGAGGCGCGCGCCTTTGATGGCTACAAGCAGGCCATTGTCGATGGCAATTCGGACGACATCGTCTACAGCAACTTGTTCACCGGCGTGCATGGCAACTACCTGTCGCCCAGCATCCGCGCCGCCGGCCTGGATCCGGACAACCTGCCGGTCAGCGATCCGACCAAGATGAATTTTGGCGGCGACGCCAAGAAGGCCTGGAGGGACATCTGGGGTTGCGGGCAGGGCATTGGGGCGGAGGGGCAGGTGCAGAGCGCCGGCGCCTACATTGCGCAGCTCAAGCGTGAGTATGTGCAGGCCCGTGCGGAACTGCTGGAGCAAGCGGTCGCCTGATCGCAATGGCGGCGCCGGGTTGCGCCGCAGTTTGCACCTGACGCCTTGGTTTGGCTCGTCCGGCCATGTCGAACAATCTGATTACCGGCATGCATCGTTGACGCGACAGGGTCCTGCGCCATATACTGTTGTTATGAACAGTATTACTGTGCAATGCCTGTATTTGCATGTCCTGCGGCGCATTGCGCGCTTTGGATGCAACCGTGTCTGAAGTCCGCATTCCGCTCGCGGCGATCAAGGGTCGGGGGGCGGCCAGCAGCATCGCGCACCGGTTCTCCAGCGACGCGCGCGCAGCCTTCGACGATGGCTGGGGCACATTGGAAGCATCAGAATTGATCGGTGGATCGGGGCCGCCTGGCACGACGATCACCGCAACTGCGACCGGCAAGGCGATCAGCCGCAACCAGTCACCCGACATCTATTTCGATTACGGACTGAACCCCTACCGCGGCTGCGAACATGGGTGTGTGTATTGCTATGCGCGGCCGACGCACAGCTATCTCAATCTCTCGCCGGGCCTTGACTTCGAAACCCGCATCTTTGCAAAAAGCGGCCTGGCCGAAGCGCTGGCCAAGGAACTGCTCGCCCGCAGCTACGTGCCGAGCCAGATCGTCATCGGTTCGGCCACCGATGCCTACCAGCCGGCCGAGCGGCAATGGCGCGTCACCCGATCGGTGATCGAACTGCTGGCGCGCTGCGACCACCCGCTGGCCATCGTCACCAAGGGCAGCGGCGTCGAGCGCGACATCGACCTGCTGGCACCGATGGCGCGCAAGAACCTGGCGGCGGTGTACGTGACCATCACCACGCTCGACGGCCAGCTGGCCCGGGCGCTGGAGCCGCGCGCCATCGGTGCCAGC
>JBBKVW010000222.1:0-7319 GCA_037968655.1 Burkholderiaceae bacterium | reverse complement strand
AAACAGCCGGTCGCCCCATTGCACGAGCAGGCCATCAACGGTGCTGGGCATGGCAGTTCTCCCTCACAGGCGATCGAGCAGCGCCGAGGCCCAATCGAGGTGGCGACGGATCTCGGCGTGCACCCGCTGGAAAGCGCCGCCTTTTCACGGCGCACACCCACTTCTGACATTCGATGCGGCGAATTGGTCGACGCATAGCTGTCGCTCGTTCAGCAGGCCTGATAAGCAACCCATAGGGAGTCGGGCGCGGCGACGGGGCAACCGCGTCAGCCGCTTACCTGCAGAGGCCAGCACCGGTCGCCGATTCCAGCCGGCAAGTCGATGCGGGAAGCGCATGTCAGGCGCCGGTCAGTCGCCCGTGCCTCATGAGGGACGCTGCCCATTCGGCACTCGGCTTGCGGGTTTCTACCTTTCTCCAGGTGTCGTCGGCTATGGCATAAACGTTGCGTAAGGCATTCAAGCAACTTGAAACCTGTGCAAGCTGTGCGAATTTCATCGGGCGGATCAATTTCGCAATCCCACACCACCACTGGAAGGAAACTCCATGCTCTCTAGAAAAACCGTGCTCGCAGCCTCGGCCGCCCTGGCTTGTTCCGCCCTGTCGCTGGGTGCCGGGCCCGCCGTGGCCAAGGACGTGGTGAAGATTGCCTTCATTGCACCGCTGACCGGTGGTGTGTCCAATATGGGCGTGGGCGGTCGGAATTCGGCCGACTTGGCCGTGCGTTTGCGCAATGCAGACCCCAAGTCCAAGTACACCTACGAACTGGTGCCGCAAGACGACGAGTGCAAACCCAACGTCGGCGTGCAGGTCGCAACCAAGGTCGCGGCCGACAAGAACATCATTGCCGGCGTCACCCACTACTGCTCGGCCGTTGCGATGGCCACCGGCAGCGTCTACAACCGCTTTGGCATGCCCGCCATTGTCTGGGGTGCGGTGTTGCCAGACGTGACCTATGCCAATGACTATAAGGCCGTGCATCGCGTCAACGGCACGATGATCAACCAGAACGAGGTTGCGGCCAAGTTCATGACCAGCCTGGGCTACAAGAAGTGGGCCATCATTCATGACACCACCGACTACGGCAAGGGTCACAACAAATATTTCAGCGAAGACCTGAAGAAGGCCGGTGGCACCATTCTGGGCACCTTCGGCGTCACCGCCGACCAGCAGGACTTCACCACCGAGCTGACCAAGATCCGTGAGCTCAAGCCCGATGTGATCTATTTCGGCGGCCTGACACCGCTGGGCGTTCGCATCCGCACGCAGATGGACAAGCTTGGCATCAAGGCCCAACTGCAGGGCACTTCGGGCATCAAGTCCGACGCCTACATCACCGGCGCCGGCAAGGAGCTGGCCGAGGGCTCGTTGTCGTTCATTGAAGGCGCACCCTGGGAGAAGTTGCCTGGTGGTCTGTTCTTTACCGGCAAATACGAACAGCAGAAATATGGTGAGCCACCCGAGGCCTATGGTCCCTTCGCCTTTGCTGCAACGAATCTGATCATGGATGCGGTAGAGAAAGTCGGTCCCGATCGCAAGAAGGTGATGGACGTGCTGAACAAAACCAAGGATGTAGACACCATCATCGGCAAGGTAACCTTCGACGACCATCGCCAGAACATCGTTCCCCTGATCACCAAGTACGTGGTCGAGGACGGCGCCTGGGTGCCCTGGGAAGACAGCAGCTATGGCAAGGGCAAGCGCAAGCTGAGCGGCCTGTAAATAGTGCTGCGCCGCCCGCAGCCCGATGGCTGCTGGCGGCGCCTTGGATTCTTTGTCATTTCGGGCGCCGCGATGAGTGTGATCGGTCAGTATGTTTTCAACGGCTTGATGCTGGGCATGATCTACGCCATGGTGGCAGTCGGGTTCACGCTTTTTTTCGGCGTGCTCGATGTCATCAAGTTCTCCCACGGCGATATCTTGATGGTCGGCGCGTTCGCCGGGTTGACCGCATCAATTGCGATGGTCCAAATCGGCATCGATTCACCCGGCATGCAATTGCTGGCCGTAGTGCTCTTCGCGGTGACCCTCACCGGCCTGCTCGGGGCCGTGATAGCCAAATTCCTGATCCTGCCCTTGCACAAGGCGCCACCGCTGAACACGCTGCTGGCCACCTTGATGCTGGGTACCGTGATCCGCGAAGCGGTGCGCCTGTTTTATCCGGATGGTTCCAACCCGAAACCGTTTCCATCGCTGCTGCCGACCGATTCGGTGCAGTTCGGCAGCTTCTCGCTGCGCCTGGACAACGTGCTTCTGCTGGCCGGTGGACTGGGTTCGATCGCCGCCGTGCACTTTTTGATCACCCGCACCAAGCTGGGCATGGCGATACGTGCCGTCGCGCAGGACGGTGAAACGGCTCGCCTGATGGGCATCAACTTCGACGCAGTGGTCTTGTTCACTTTTGCGCTGGGCTCAGGCCTGGCGGCGCTTGCCGGCGTGATGAACGGCCTGTATTACAACGAGGTCAATTTCAACGTCGGCCTGCTGCTTGGCGTGATCGGCTTTGCCGCCGCGATTCTCGGCGGGCTCGGCAACATGTACGGCGCCATCATCGGCGGTTTCCTGTTTGCCGCGCTGCAGGTGCTCGGCAGTGCCATGTTGCCGGCGCTGATTCCCGGCGTACCCAGCGCCTACAAGGATGTGTTCGCCTTTGCCGTGGTCATCATTTTGATGGCCTTCAAACCCACCGGCCTGATCGCCGAAAAATCGAGTCAACGGGTCTGATGGCCATGAATTACCCGCTGCCAACCAACAAGACAAACGCGTCGCTGGTGCTCGTTCTGGCCAGCATTGCGCTGACGGTCTACCTGTGGCTATTCCTGCATGCCGAGTCACAACTGGGCGTTGCCATGTTGCTGGTGTTCGCAGGTCTCGCAGTTGCCGTCAGTCGCAAGTTGGGTGCAACCCGCAAGGTCGAGATCGCGGCGGCAGACCGCCCGGGTCTGTCGCGCAGCCTGGCGCTGCTGTCCGCGCTAGCGCTGATCGCGGCCTTCCACAGCCAGCACTTCACGCTGTTGATGATCTGTTCGGTCCTGCTGTTCTCTACCGCCTGCCTGGGCCTGACGGTCCAGTTCGGCTACAGCGGGGTAGCCAACTTCGCAGGCGCAGCCTTCTTCGGCATCGGCAGCTATGCCACTGCGGTGATGGCCAGCCATACCTCGATCCCGCATCCGCTGGTGATCCTGTTGTCGGGTTTGATCGCGGCGCTGATCGGATCGGTGCTGATCACGCCGGTGCTGCGCACCCGGGGTCACTATGCGGCATTGGTGACGATTGCCTTCGGCATCCTTTTCAAGACCTTCATCGAGGTCAATGATGTGCTGGGCGGACCGCAAGGCATGCAGGTTCCGGGCATGGAACTGTTCGGCTTCAAGCTCAACGACGGCTTGAAGATTCCGGGCATCGACCTGTCGTTCTACGTCCCTTACGCCTTGCTGAGCCTGCTGTTGTTTGCGATTGCCTATGCCTTGGTCAGTGCCTTGGAGCGCTCCTGGGTCGGACTCGCCATGGACGTCATCCGCACCGATGAGACGGCGGCTTCCACCTTCGGCCTGCACATCGCGCGCTGGAAGGTGGTGGCATTTACTCTGGGCAACTTCTTCGCTGGGCTGGCCGGTGCCATGTACGGCATGGTGTCCGGCTTTGTCGCGCCGAACAACTTCACCTTCGCCGACTCATTGCTGTTGTTGTCTATCGTGATCCTTGGCGGTCTGGGCAACATCGTCGGCTTGATACCGGCCGCCATCATCGTGCTGATGCTGCCGGAGAAGCTGCAGTTCATCCAGGAATACCGCTTTCTGCTGTTTGCAAGCCTGGTGATCGTGATCCTGTTGTTTCGGCCGGACGGCTTGCTGCCCCGCAAGACCCGCATCTTTTTCCGCAAGGGGCCTGCATCGTGAGCGACAAGAACCTGATTTCGGTCGACAAGTTGACGATGCGCTTTGGCGGCCTGACGGCACTCGATGAACTCGACATGACGGTTCGGCAAGGCGAGATTCTCGGCCTGCTCGGACCCAATGGTTCGGGCAAGACGACCTTTTTCAACGTCTTGACCGGCC
This sequence comes from Burkholderiaceae bacterium, assembly GCA_037968655.1. Classification (GTDB taxonomy): domain Bacteria; phylum Pseudomonadota; class Gammaproteobacteria; order Burkholderiales; family Burkholderiaceae_C; genus CAISIP01. The sequence goes on along the minus strand of JBBKVW010000222.1, from coordinate 3,263 downwards.
TTTACAAGGCCAGCAGCGGCCGCATCAGTCTGGCCGGAGAGGACGTCATCGGCAAGACGCCGCAAGCCATCTACCGCAGTGGCGTGGCCAGGACTTTTCAGCGTTCGCGGCTGTCGCTGTCGCTCACGGTGTTCGACAACGTCGTGATCGGTGACTACCAGCACATGCACCATGGGCTTATCTTCAACCTCTTGCGTCGAAAGGCCTTCAAGGCCGAATACGACGCCTACGTGGAGAAGGTTCGCGGCTTGCTGCAGATCTTCAACCCACCGTTGGTGGACTACCTGTTCGATCCAGTCGATACCTTCACGATGATCGACCGGCGTCGCATCGAGGTATGTCGCGCGTTGATGAGCCAACCCCGATTGCTGCTGCTTGATGAGCCCTCGGCGGGCATGACACACGACGAAACCGACGAACTGATGCAGGACATCCTGCAGGTTCGCGGCAAGATGAAGGAGTTGTCGGTGGTGTTGATCGAGCATGAAATGAACGTGATCGAACGCGTGACCGACCGCTGCGTGGTGCTCAACTACGGCAAGAAGATCGCAGAAGGCACTTATGCGCATATCACTTCCGATCCGAACGTGCAGACCGCTTATTTGGGAGAAGACGCGTGAGTGCACTCAGCGTGAAGAACCTGACGACCGGGTACGACAAGGTCAACGTCCTACATGACGTCTCAATCGAGGTCGAGCCCGGCAAGATCACGTGCATCCTGGGTGCCAACGGGGCAGGGAAAAGCACATTGATTAGGGCCATCGTCGGCTTGACTCCAGCCAGGCAGGGCGAGATCTGGTGGCAGGGGCGCAATATCGCTGCCGACAAGACCCACAACATCATCGCCGGAGGCATCTCCTGCATACCCGAGGGTCGCAAGGTCTTTCCCAACATGACGGTGCAGGAAAATCTGGCGCTCGGTGCCTATCTGGAGTCGGATGCCGCGCTGATCCGCAGCCAGTTCGCCAAGGTCTACGAGATTTTTCCGATATTGAAAGAGCGGGCTGCTCAACTTGCCGGCACGATGTCGGGCGGCGAGCAGGCGATGGTGTCGATTGGCCGCGGATTGATGGCCGCACCCAAGCTGTTGGTGATCGACGAGCCTTCGCTGGGTTTGTCGCCGCTGTTCGTGAAGGAAAACTTCCGCGTCATCCAGCAGATCAACGAGCAGGGAATGACCGTGTTGCTGGTCGAGCAGAACGCGCGTCAGACCCTGGCCATTTCCCATCACGGTTATGTGCTGACCCAGGGCCGCGTGATGGCCCAGGGTTCGGCCACTGAACTGTCGAACAACGACAAGGTTCGCTCCGCGTATTTCGGTTGAGGATGTACAGATGAATGAGAACCCGGCGCAACAACAGGTGGCCTTGGCAGTGCAGGATCACGTCGACAGTGAACGCCTCCGAAACGCGATTGCGACATTGGCGGAGTTCGGTGGTCGCGAAGACGGTGGTGTCACGCGCCAGACCCTGAGCGAGATCGATCTGGCGTCGCGACGTTTCCTGATCGACCGAGCGCGTGCCCTTGGCTGCAGTGTCGAGGTAGACGAATGCGCCAACCTGTTTTTTCGCAGGAAAGGCCTGCTGGAGGACTTGCCGCCGGTGCTGACGGGCAGCCACGGCGACACCCAGCCGGTTGGCGGCAAGCTCGATGGGGCCTATGGCGTGCTGGCCGGCCTGGAGATCGTCGAGGCCTTGAACGATGCCGGTGTTCGTACCCGCAAGCCGGTCGAGGTGGTGGCCTGGACCAATGAGGAAGGCAGTCGCTTCGGGCCTGGCTGCATGGGCTCCAGCTCCTACGTCGATCCATCGCGATTGCAGCAGTATCGGCACTCGCTCGATGGCAGCAAGATTAGTTTTGGCGAGGCGGTGGATCGCGCACTGAAGGAAATTCCGGATGTGCCGCTCAGGCCGCAGAAGCGGCCGCTGGACAGCTACATTGAACTGCACATCGAACAAGGACCGGTGCTGGAGAATGCAGGTGCCACGCTCGGGGTGGTCACAGGCATTCAGAGCGTGCGTTGGTACAACGTCAAGGTCACCGGCATGGCGGCCCATGCGGGAACCACCCCGATGGACGTGCGCCAGGATGCGATGGCCACCGCCGTGCAGATTGCCCAGCAGATGTATGTTGAAGCTGCGGCGCGCGTTGCCAGCCAGTTGCGCCTGACACTGGGACGCTGGTCGATTGGTCCGAACTCCATCAATACGATCCCGGGCGAAGTCGAGTTCACCGTTGACATGCGTTGCGTGGACGAACAAGTGCTGGCCGACTTCGATGCCGCGTTCAAGCGCATCGTTGCCGATCATCCCTGGAGCAAGCGCATCGATGTGGCATGTTTCTTTGAGCGCGAGCCCACGCACTTTCCGCAGTCCATGCTCGACTTGATCGAAGATGCCTGTGCCAGCACTAGTCTGCGTGCGGGCAAGGCTCCACCGCTGCGCCTAACCTCCGGCGCCTTCCACGACGCAATGTATCTGGCAGGTTTTTGCCCCACTGCAATGATTTTTGTACCCAGTAAGAATGGCATCAGTCACAACGCCACTGAGGACACCGATCACGACGATCTGGTCATAGGTGTGAAAGCTCTGGCTTCTGCGGTGACCCGTCTGGCCGCCTGACCCCTGCGCGAGAAAAAGCACTCAACAGGTCGCCCGCTCATGAGCTGCACTGACCCGACCTCTGCTGCAGCGGAAGACAGCGCGCCCAGGATGCCTTCCATGCTGGGTGCGCGAATCCGCCATGCCCGTCGGGTGGTGGGCCTGACACTAACCCAGGTTGCGACCAAGGCAGGTTGCTCGGAGAGCCTGATCTCGAAGATAGAAAACGCCCAGGCCGCCCCGTCTTTGGCGATGCTGCACCGCATCGCGGTGGCTCTGGAGTCGAACATCGCCACGCTGACCTCCGACGATTCTCCTGCGGCCAGTCCGGTCCTGCGTCAGGGCGAGCGCCCGGTGATCAAGACCGGCGGCATCGCACTGGAACGTCTGGTGCTGGCCGAACGCGGTGGGCTGCTGCAGGCCAACATCCACATCGTCGAACCCGGCGCCGCATCCGATGGCCAGATCGTGCATGTTGGCGAGGAGGTTGGCTATGTGCTGGTTGGCAAGGTGGAACTGGCGCTCGGTGATGAGATGTACATCTTGCAGGCCGGCGATGCCTTCACCTTCTCGAGCCAGCAGCCTCATGGGTATCGCAATGTCGGCCGGTCAGTGGCCAAGATACTATGGGTCAACACGCCGGCCACGTTCTAGGGATGGGCA
>JBBKVW010000221.1:0-3888 GCA_037968655.1 Burkholderiaceae bacterium | reverse complement strand
CGCAGCCCCTGAAGGTGCTGCGTTATGCCTTCCCGATCGCCGAGAGTAACTTCGACCCGGCGCAGATCACTGACCTGTATTCGCGCACCGTCGCGTCAGGCATCTTCGATGCTCTGCTGGAGTTCGAGTTTCTGGCCTCGCCAGCCCGCCTGCGACCCAATACGGCGGCCGCGATGCCCGAGGTGTCGGAAGACTTTCGCACATTCACCTTCCGCATCAAGCCTGGGATCCACTTCGACAACGACCCAGCCTTCAAGGGCCAGAAGCGAGAACTGGTCGCCGAGGACTACGTCTACTCGATCAAGCGCCACTACGACCCGAGCTGGAAGAGTGGCAACCTGTACATCCTGGAGAACGCGAAGATCCTGGGCCTGTCGGAGCTGCGCAAGAAGCTGATCGCCGAGAAGAAGCCTTTCGACTACGACACACCGGTCGAAGGCGTGCGTGCGCTGGACCGCTACACGTTCCAGGTCAAGCTTGCCGAGCCCAGCCCGCGCCTGCTCTACAACTTTGCCGACGGCTCCTTCACCGGCGCGCTGGCGCGCGAGGTCGTCGAAGCCTATGGCGACCGCACCGGCGAGCATCCTGTGGGCACCGGCCCCTATCGCCTAGCTCAGTGGAAACGCAGCTCACGCATGGTGCTGGAGAAAAACCCCAACTACCGCGACGTGTTCTACGACGAGACGCCACCCGAAGGCAATGCGCGGCTGCAGGCCGTGGCCGCAAGTCTCAAGGGCCGCAAGCTGCCCATGCTCGACCGCGTTCAAATCGCCGTGATCGAAGAGCCCCAACCACGCTGGCTTTCCTTCCTGAACGTGGAACAGGACGTGATGGAGCAGGTGCCCAACGACTTTGCGAACGTTGCCCTCCCGAACAACCGGCTCGCACCGAACCTGGCCAAGCAAGGCATCGGCATGGTGCGCTACCCGCGCGCCGACGTGGCGGTCAGCTACTTCGCGATGGAGAACCCTGTCGTGGGCGGCTACGAGCCCCACAAGGTTGCACTGCGTCGGGCCATCGCACTGGCCGTGGACGTCGAGCGAGAGATTCGCCTCGTGCGCCGCAATCAGGCGATCCCGGCGCAAAGTCCGGTGGGGCCGCAGACTTTCGGCTACGACCCGGCGTTCAAGTCGGAAATGAGCGAGTACGACCTGCCGCGTGCCAAGGCCCTGCTCGACATGCACGGCTACATCGACCACAACGGCGACGGCTGGCGCGATCAGCCCGACGGCCAGCCGTTGCTGCTTGAGTACGCCACCCAACCCGACCAGCAGAGCCGCCAGTTGATCGAGCAGTGGAAGCGCAACATGGATGCGCTGAAGGTCCGCATCGACTTCAAACCCGCCAAGTGGCCCGAAAACCTCAAGAGTTCGCGCGCTGGCAAGCTGATGATGTGGGGCGTGGGTTGGAGCGCCGGCGCGCCCGACGGCGACACCTTCCTGTCGCTCGGATTCGGCCCCAACAAGGGGCAGGCTAACCACGCCCGCTTCGACCTGCCCGCCTACAACAAGCTTTACCAGGCGCAACGCGGGATGCCCGACGGCCCCGAGCGCCTGGCGGTGATGACTGAGGCGAAGAAGCTCATGATTGCGTACATGCCCTACAAGATCCACGCCCACCGCATCTTCACCGACCTGGCGCAGCCCTGGGTTGTGGGCTACCACCGCAACATCTTCGTGCGCGAGTTCTGGAAGTATGTCGACATCGACAGCGCCGAACTGGCGCGTCGCAATCAATGAAAGTGCCGACCATGAAATGGTTCATTGCTCTACTCTTGGCCGGCGGCCTTTGCCTGGCGGCGCAGGCGCAAACGTCAAGCGCACCGACATCCGCGCCCAAGGTGCTGCGCTACGCGTTCCCGGTTGCCGAGACCGGATTTGACCCCGCACGAGTTGTCGACCTGTACTCGCGCATCATTACGGCGCACATCTTTGAGAGCCTGTACACCTACGACCACCTGGCGCGCCCGGCCAAATTCAGGCCAGTGATTGCCGATGGCGCACCGGTTGCGTCGGCCGATTTCCGCACCTGGACAGTCAAGATCAAGCCAGGTATCTATTTCCAGGACGATCCTGCCTTCAATGGCAAGCAGCGCGAAGTCACCGCGGCTGACTTCGTGTACGCGTACAAGCGCTTTGTCGACCCGGCCAACAAGAGCCCGGTCGTCGGTGGCATGCTGGACACCAAGTACGTCGGACTGAACGCGCTGCGTGAGAAATCGGTGAAGGACCGAACACCCTTCGACTACGACTCCGAGATCGAGGGCATTCGCGCGCTCGACCGCTACACGCTCCAATTCAAGCTGGAGGAGCCGCGGCCTCGCTTTGATGAAAACATGGCCGCGCACGATCTGTTCGGTGCCGTCGCGCGCGAAGTGGTCGAGAAGTACGGTGACGCCATTCCGGGGCATCCGGTGGGCACTGGGCCGTTCAAGCTGGTGCAGTGGCGCCGCAGTTCACTGATTGTGCTCGAACGCAACCCAGACTATCGCGAAGTTCTTTGGGACGCCGCGCCCGCCGCCGACGACATCGCCGGCCAGGAATTGGTCAAGCGCTTCAAGGGGCGCCGCATTCCGATGATCGATCGCGTCGAGGTGTCGATCATCGAGGAGTCGCAGCCTCGGTGGCTGGCGTTCCTCAACGGCCAGCTTGACTACATCAACGTGCCACTGGAGTTCGTTACGCAGGCCGTACCCAACGGTCGGTTGGCGCCGAATCTTGCGAAGAAGGGGGTGCAACTCGAACGCGTGGTTAACGCCGACGGGACATTCACCTACTTCAACATGGAGGACGCGACCCTGGGGGGCTATACGCCCGACAAGGTCGCGCTACGCCGAGCCATTGCACTGGGCATCGACATTGATCGAGAGATCCGGCTCGTACGCCGTGGCCAGGCCATCCCGGCGCAATCGGTCGTGATTCCACACACCACCGGCTATGACCCGAAATTCAAGAGCGAGAGCGGCGACTATGACCCAGTGCGTGCCAAGGCGCTTCTCGACCTCTACGGCTACGTCGACAAGGACGGCGATGGTTGGCGGGAACAGCCCGACGGCAAACCGCTCGTGATCGAGGTCGCCACGCAGCCAGACCAATTGAGCCGGCAATTTGACGAGTTGTGGCAGAAGAACATGGAGATCCTGGGCCTGCGGGTGAAGTTCTTCCCCGGCAAATGGCCCGAACAGTTGAAGGCTGCGCGCGCCGGCAAGCTGATGATCTGGTCGCTGGGGTCATCGGCGGCTGGGCTCGACGGCCAGGGTTCGCTGGCCAGGCTGTATGGCCCGCAGGCAGGGAGCCAGAACTTGGCACGGTTCAAGAACGACGAATTCGACCGCATCTATCAGCGTATGCAGGTCATCGCCGACGGTCCGGAGCGGGAGGCTCTCTTCCTCAAGGCCAAGATGATCTCGATTGCCTACATGCCCTACAAGGCGCATGTTCATCGCCTAGCGAACGACCTGACCCATCCCTGGCTGATTGGCTACCGCCGCCCGGTGGCTTGGAACGAGTGGTGGCACATGGTCGACATTGACAATAGCCTGCGCCCGGCGAAGTAGCAGCTGGGTTGCCTGCGCCGGGCGTGCCCGAAACTGGCGCACCTCGGTGTGTCAGTCTGGGAATGCGGGGCGGGTTGCACATATCTGGCACAACCCGGGACGCGCATGGGAATAATGTCGTTGCCCGACGCGTAAGCCTTTGTGACCCTCGCATCATGAGCGCCCCGCCCGCCTTTCGCCAGCAGTTGCTGGCCGCGATCCCGCGGCTGCGCCGCTATGCGCGCTCACTGGTGTTTGACATGCACACCGCCGATGACTTGGTGCAGAGCACGCTGGAGCGCGCACTGGGCCATTGGCGGCAGTTCGACCCGCGCCGCGACCTGGTGCTGTGG
>JBBKVW010000220.1:0-2631 GCA_037968655.1 Burkholderiaceae bacterium | reverse complement strand
CTCGTGGTCGGCGCAGGACGTCTGAACGAGCCGGCGGGCCGTCACGTCGTCGCCGACGAATACCCGAGCCTGGCGCAGATCGCAGGCCATGCGCTGTCGAATATCTTTCTGGACGCACTCGCGGTCGACGTCGAGCGGGCGCAGCGCATCAACCGCACGTTGGCGCTGCTGGACCCGAAAGCCCGCGCGCAGACAGCGCTCAAACCGCTGGAGGTGCTGGTGATCTCGCCGAGCCAGCGCCTGGACGACATCGCGGCGCGCCACCTGCACTGCCTGCCGGGCCCGGTGCGCACCATGCTGCGCGCCGTGGGTGTCAGCGATGCGCAGGCGCAAAGTGGCGCGGCGCTGGCCAGCTACCTGCTGTTCGAAGAGCCCTACACGCGTGAGCTGATCGAGCTGGGCGCGGCCGACACATTGGCCAGGCGCGACGAAGTGATCGCATTTTTCAGTTGGCCGTTCCAGATCGTGCCGCGCGAGCAACGCGATCCGTGGCCGACCCAGGCCGGCGGCCTCGAAGCGCCGACCGATCTGATGCCGCTGTGAGCTGAGCCCGGCTCAGGTGCTGCGGTCGAGCCACTCGCGGACGCGTCGGCCCAGTCCCGTCGCGAAGCGTTGCCCCGCCGACAGCACATGGCGTTGCTCGAAGGTTTGCCGGTACCAGTCGCTGCCGATCAGTTCGGGCCGTTGCTCGCGCAGCAAGGCGATACAGTGCTCGCGCATGCGCTGCAGCTCCTGCATCGCAGTCAGGCCGTTGCGAAAAACCTTCTGGCCGCTGGTGATCGGTCGCAGGTGGCTGGCCATCACCGCGTCGACGATGGCCGTATGGGGCAGGTCCAGCAATTTCTGCAGCGTGGGTATCAGGTACTTGTCGATACCCCAGGACGACACGTTGCCCTCGAAGTGCAGCGCGGCGGCGGCGAACAGCGCGCCCCGGTAGAAGGGCATCATCACCTCGATCCAAGCCACACGATGGAACTGCCGATGCGGTCGGTGCAAGGTCCAGCGGTGGGTAAATTCGCTGTCATGGCTGAGCGCGGGCGAGAAGGCATCCAGACCGTGGCAGCGAGCGATGTGCAGCGCGTGGTTGATGGCCGAAACGCTCAGCAACACGTCATCGTCGATCAGCGCCACGTACTCCGGTGCCCGACCGCGGTCGACCAGCCAGCGTGCCAAGCAGGCGTAGATATCGCCCTTGCACTCGGTGGCAGCTCCCGTCACCTGGCACGTCAAGCCGTGGTGGGTCTGCACGCTCTCGGCCTGACGGCCGGAGTAGTCGAACAACACCAGATCGAAAGCCGGCGCGGCGTCGGCGTGCAGCAGGCGCAAGGGCTCGCTGCGGCCGTCCCAGGACACCAGGACCAGGGGCCGCGACGCAGCGTGGACGCCGGTGTCTTCGGTCATCGCTCTCGTGCCCTCGCATTGGCCAGTGAATAGCGCAGCTGGAAGACGAACTTGCGCCAGCGCTGTGCCGCATCAGTTCGGCCGTGGCGCGCACCGACCGAGCTCTGACTCTGTGTCTCGGCCAAGGCGATGGCTGCCGGTAGCACGCCGCGGACGACCAGGTCGCTCTCCCACCAAAAACGCAGATCGACATCGATCGGGCGGCCGAAGGGCACGCGCGTGGCAAGCAGTTTTTCGGCGCCGCGGCGGTTGAGGACATAGCCTGCGGTCAGGCTCGGCACGCGGCGGTAGCTCACCATATCGATGCCCCTGGCCAGCGGCTGGCGATGGGCCGGCTTCTCGCGCCCGCGACCGATCAGCTTGACCATGTCCCAGTCGCCGTCCAGCGCGGCGATCGCATCCAAGGTGTCCGCGAAGTGTGGCATCGGCTGGACATCGTCCTCGAGCACGACCAGAGCGGGTGCGGGCGAGGACAACAAATGCTCCCAGGCCGCGATATGGCTGGCATAGCAGCCTTTCTCGCCGTCCACGAGCGGGCGGAAGTAGCTGCGCGCGTTGAGCTCTTCGCTGTACATGCGCGCCTGATCGGCCTTGCCCAGGCGCGCCCAGCGCGTAGCGGCCAGCCGCGCGACATGCAGGTCGGCCGCGCCGAAGGCCGTCTGAAAGGCGGCACGGCGCTGTGTGTCCTCGTCGAGGTTGATGTAGACGAGCGCAAGCGGGGGGGGTGCAGCGGGTGTGGCCATCACGTCAGGAAGTGACATCTCGATTCAGCAGGCGCGCGGCCACGCGTGCCAGCACTTCGTCCACGCCGGGCCATTCGGGCCAGCGCCGCACGATCTCCACGGTCGGACCCCAAGGTGCCCATTGTTCGGGCCTGGTGGGCCCGAGCACGCTGAGCAAGGGCGCGCCTACTGCCGCCGCCAGATGGGCCGGCCCCGTGTCGTTGGCCACGACCAGCGCGGCGCGTCGCAGCAGGCCGGCATAGGCGCCCAAGCGCACATCCCTCAGGCACTTTACGCCGGCATGTTGCTCCGCGATGATGTGCTCCTCTCCGGGCCCAGGGCAGGCCACCACGTCGCGCCCCATGTCCTGCAGCGCGCGCGTGAACGCCGGAAATCGCGGCCAGGTCTTGTTCAGCTTCTCGACGTCGCCGCCGGCCAGCGGACAAACGACGATGAATCCGGGACCAATGCCATGCGCTTTCAGGATCGCGTCGGCTCTGTGTTGGTC
>JBBKVW010000219.1:0-12885 GCA_037968655.1 Burkholderiaceae bacterium | reverse complement strand
GGCAGCGCCGGTCGCCGCGACGCCGATGCCTCCACGCGCAGCGCCTGCGGCCATTCGCAAGCCCCTCGCAAGCGCCATCAGCGACGAAGTCCTGGACAAGCCGGCGCCCCGAACAACTTCCCTGACCGGCAACACCGACAGCATCATGACCGAGCTGCAGTCGATGCGCGACCTGATCGAAAACCAGCTTGGCACCTATGCCTGGCTGGGCCAGACACGGCGCTGCCCGATCCAGACCCAGCAGATGCTCGGCCTGATGCGGGCCGGCTACTCGCCCTCGCTGGCAAAGACCCTGCTCAAGCGCCGGCCCGAAGAACTCGACGCGGCCGAATCCGCACAATGGATGCAACAGGAATTGCGCGACAGCATCCGTACCGATGCCGACCGGATGGAATTGCACCAGGAAGGCGGCACCTATGTGCTGGTGGGCGCAACCGGCGTCGGAAAGACCACCACCGCTGCCAAGCTGGCCGGTCTGTGCGCGCAGCAGCACGGCACCGCCAGCATCGGCCTGGTAACACTGGACACGCAGCGCATGGGCGGCCACGATCCGCTGCGCGAGCACAGCCGCAGCCTGGGCATCGTGGCCCATGTGGCGCACGACCGCGCCGCATTGCAGGATCTGCTGGGCATGCTGGCCAACAAGAAGCTGGTGCTGATCGACACCGTCGGCCTGGCGCCACGCGACCCCGGCAAGGCTGACGCGCTGGACATCCTGAACCTGCCCGGCCTGACGCGCCTGATGGTGCTCAACGCCGGCGCCCACGGCGACATGCTCGACGAGGTGGTCGGTGCGTTCAAGACCATCGGCGTACAGCAGGCCGTGCTGTCCAAGATCGACGAGGCAGTCAAGCTCGGGCCGGTGCTCGACGTGGTGATTCGCCACCAGTTGCTGCTGCGCGGCGTCACGACCGGTCCCAAGGTGCCGCAGGACTGGGCCCGCGCCGACGCGCAGACGCTGGTTGCCCAATCGATGCAGTCGCCGGCCAAATCGGCCTTCGACCCCAAGACGACCGACCTGGCCTACTATTTCCTGCCTGCCAGCGCCGGCAGCTCTGCGGCCCAGAACGCCCATGCGTAAACAATCCGCAAGTGGCCCACACCATATGGTCGCGCGACCGGCAACATGGACTACGATGCACGCTTGCCCGCGCAACCGGGCACGCCATTTCCTAAACCTGTTGGAGGTTGTTTGATGTACACCGCCAAGGGACACCTGGACCGCGACGCGCTGATTCGCCAGTACCAGCCACTGGTGCGCAGACTGGCCCACCACATGATGGCAAAGCTGCCTGCCAGCGTACAGGTCGACGACCTGATACAGGTCGGCCTGATCGGCCTGTCCGAAGCCCTCACGCGCTATGAAGCGGCGCAGGGCGTGCAGTTCGAGACCTTTGCCACGCAGCGCATCCGCGGCGCCATGATCGACGAGCTGCGCGAAAACGACTGGATGTCGCGCGGCTCGCGCAAGAGCCAGAAGGACATCGAGAACGCGGTGCGCCAGCTGGAGCACCGCCTGGGCCGCTCGCCACTGGAGTCGGAAATTGCGCTTGAGCTGGGCATGGGCCTGGAGGCCTACCAGTCGCTGCTGGGCAAGGTCCGCGGCACCCAACTGGTCTACCTGGAAGACATCAATCGCAACTCCGAGGGCGACGACGGCTTTCTGGAGCACCACGATGCGGCCGAGGAAAACAGCGATCCGATGGACGCCTTGCGCGACCAGCGCATGCGCCAGGCCCTGGTCAAGGCGATCACGACGCTGCCCGAACGCGAACAACTGGTGATGAGCCTGTACTACGAACAGGACATGAACCTGAAAGAGATCGCCGCGGTGCTGGGTGTCACCGAATCGCGCGTCTGCCAGCTGCACAGCCAGTCGATCGCCCGGCTGCGGGCGAAGATGCGCACACACTAGCGCTTCACCCCGAGCGCGCACAAGTCAAGGCGATTAGCTACCTCGGCTACTACCGCGCAGCATGGACATGACTACCGCCAGGCTGAAACGCGATTGACTGTTGAGGAACCCGTTGTACTTCGGCAAGCTATCAGCTCCGTCCGCTTTGCGCCGGTGATAGAAGATGTGGAACGCCGGCTCGGGCAGGAACGCCGAATTGCCGATGTTGTTGCTTGGCACGATGATCATGCGTGGCAGAAGCGGAATGCTTAGCTTTTCAAGCGCGGGTTTACCGCAACTTATGCACTTGCCACGTTTTACGAGCGGTGGCTGTTGATACACGCGGAAATCAACGGTTTTTTCATTTTCAAGGACAACGTCTTTGGCATAGAAAACAGTAACGTCCGCATGGTCTGCCTCATTGAACTCCTGGCAGATCAGGCAGTGGCAATATGCCCGAAGGAGGGGCTTGCCGACGATTGTGAATTTCGCGGCGCCGCAACGGCAGCATCCGGACTGTTGAATCGACGCATCGGCCATGTTGATTTCCATCAAGTCTTTGAGATGGGTACAAGGGTCTCTGCCAAAGGACTGGAAAAGCCTCGTTCAAGCGCTTGCATTTGATCCCTGGCGAATTTTCGCGCAGCTATCACACCAGTCGAATCATCGATTGATCCCGCGATGGTGACAAGGCCGGGGCTTACCATGCCAGGTGTGGGGGAAGGCCGGGTAACCCGGCCGTCAAACTGGTTGGCGCGCCTGGCGCCTTTCGTCACGCCGGGCTCGCGCCCGATCACCAGCAGAAACTAGAAGGCGCCGCCGAACGCGCCGGCCCGGGTCGGCGCGCGCGCATAACGGCCCAGCGCCTGGGCATAGGTGTTGGTGCGCGTTTGCGGCACCAGGGAGAGCACCGAACGGTCGATTGCCGCCGAACGGCGCAGCAACGCCTCGCGCTGCATCGCAATTGCCTGGGCGACGGCGTCGAGCCGGTCGCGGGTTTGTGGTGCCAGCATCGACAAAGGGGCAAGTGGCCGCAATACCAGGGCCAGCGCATGCACACTGTCGTGCAGTTCCCGTGTTGCCGACTCCACCATGTCCGCCTGCCCCTGGATCAACGCCTGGCTGACCACCGACACGCATTTTTCGGCCTGTGTCAGGGACTGGGACAGTGCGGCGAGCATGTTGGCGGCATTCATGGCGGGTTCCTCGAATTGGGTCCGATGCAGTGACTTATTGCCTGCGGGTGGCCTGCAGCAGATCGGCAGCGCCGGCCAACAGCTTGTCGGCAATCGCCTCGGCGTCGACGACATAGGTCTTGTTGGCGATCGCCTCGCGCACCTGCTTGACCTTTTCGACATCCACGTCAGGCGCACTGGAGGCACCCTTTTCGAGCGCACGCGCCGCAGTGGAGACGGTCACGCCGACGCCAGGCGACTTGCGGTCGTTCTTGGCCGCGACCGACGCCTCCTGGCCCGCCTTGGCGACCGCCGACTGGCTGGTCTGGGCGATGGAAGCTGCGTGATCGTTGTTCTGACCGATTTTCATGGTGTTCCCCAAATCTAGCGGATATGTTGCATCCTAAGGGAGCTATCGGACGTCACGGGTAAAACTTGAGCCATCTGTGCAAGCATGTTTGGCCATCACAGGCTGACTTGAACTGTACGCACATCCAGCACCACCCCGGATAGCACGCGCCCGCTGTCGATCCGCACCCGCACCGTCTCGCCGACGACCCCCGGCGAAATCGCCTGGCCGTCCGATGTAACTGTAAAACCTGGCCCTTTGGCCACGATGCGCACCATGGAACCGGCCGCAAACACCTGCGAGGGCTTGACCATGCCATGGCGCAAGGCCTGACCGGTGACCAGGCGCCGGGCCGCGGTCTGGCCAAGCCATAGCGCCGGATCGGCCAGTACCGAACTGTTCTCCTGCGCCCAGTCGACTTCGGCCAGTACCGCTGCGTCATTGCCTATGACGGTTCCGGCCGACAGGTCGGACTTGAGCACCCAGGCCTCGCCAAAAGCCTGGACATGGATGGGCAGGAACACGTTCCAGAAAGTCGTGCCGTCGACGCAGCGCAGTCCGATGCGCGTCTTGCCCCACAGCCGCGTGCCCGGCGGCAGGTAGGGCTCGACCTGGCCGCAGGGCGCCAGTGACAGGCGTGGGTCCAGCGCGCCGACATTGACAACCATGCGCAATGGCGCCGCGCCGCTGGGTCGGCTGTTGGCGATGGCCTTGTCCAGCCAGGCCTGGGTATCACTTTGCAGGCTGTTGGCCGGGTCGCCGGCCGGCTGCTGCGCCAGCGCCACACCGGCGCAGATCGACAGCAGCGCGGCAGAGGCCATGCGCATGGCGCGCAGCAGCGCTTTGAATCGAACCGGGGAAACAGGGCGGCAGTAATGCATGTTCGAAATATAGGACCGGCCCTGCACTTCAAAGCCGGCAAGTGCAGGCGGATTGCGCCGCTATTCCGGCGATCGGCTCGCTCAAGCTTTTCCATAATCGTTTCACGCCCCGGCTTTGGCTGGCGCGACGAGCCATGTTTAACCAGTGAAGGCGGTGTTCCATGTTTGCACAACTGACCAGCGGATTGGATTTCCAGGCCAAGGCGCTGTTGGTGCGTGCCGAGCGCCAGCGCGTGATCGCCAGCAATATCGCCAACGCCGACACGCCCGGCTACAGCGCCAAGGACGTCAACTTCAAGGACGCCATGGCCGCCGCGCACCAGTCTGCACGCGGCACCGGCGGCAAATCCGCTGCATCGACCACACACCCGGCGCACTTCGCCCTTTCCGCCGGCGGCTCAAGCCAAAGTGGTGGCCCGGGGCGCCCCGCCTACGCGGTGCAGACCCAGCCAGCGATGGATAACAACAGCGTCGACATGGACCGCGAACGCGCCAGTTTTGTCGACAACGCGATCCGCTATGAATCGACCCTGCGTTTCATTAACGGCTATTCCAAGACGATCTTGAGCGCGATCCAGGGCCAGTAAGCAGGCCGCAACAGCAGGAGTTATCCGATGTCCATGTTTTCCATCTTTGGTGTCTCGTCCAGCGCGGTCAGTGCCCAGTCGCAGCGCCTGAACGTCGTGGCCAGCAACATGGCCAATGCCGATGCGGTAGCCGGCCCCGACGGGCAGGCCTACAAGGCGCGCCAGGTGGTGTTCGAGACCGTTCCCATGGGCTCGGACGCGGCCGCCGGTGTGCGCGTGAATTCAGTCATCGAGAGCGACCAGCCGTTGCGCAAGGTGCACAACCCAACCCATCCGATGGCCGATGAACAGGGCTATGTGACCTCGTCCAACGTCAACCCGATCGAGGAGATGGTCAACATGATCTCGGCCTCGCGCTCCTACCAGAACAACGTCGAGGTGATGAATACCGCCAAGACGCTGCTGCTCAAGACCCTGCAGATGGGCCAGTGAAATCCAAGGAAACACCATGATCAGCGCAACCAGTTCCATCGCCGCAAGCACTGCGGCCAATGCCGCCAGCAATTTCGAAAGCAGTACCAACGCCACCGGGGGGGAAGACCGCTTCCTCAAGCTGCTGGTGGCGCAGCTGAGCAACCAGGACCCGATGAATCCGCTGGACAACGCCCAGGTCACTTCGCAGATGGCCCAGATTTCCACCGTCTCGGGCATCGAGAAGGTCAATCAGTCGATCAAGAGCCTGACCGACCAGATGGCATCGGCCCAGATGCTGCAGGGCAGCGCCCTGGTCGGACGCGAAGTCTGGATCAGCGGCAATACCCTGGCCATCCACGACGGCAAGGCCATGGGCGCCGTCGATCTGGACCTGCCAGCCAGCAAAGTCAGCGTCGACGTGCTGTCGGCCGGCGGCCAGATCATCGACACCATCCATCTCGGCGCCCTGGGCGCCGGCCGCCACAACTTCGAATGGGACGCCTCGGCCTACAACGCGGTCGATGCGCCGCGCTTTCGCGTCAATGCCAGCAACGGCGACGAGAAAGTCAGCTACCAGAGCCTGGCACGCGACCGGGTGCAGGCCGTGAGCACCGAAAACGGTGCCCTGAGCATGCAGTTGCAGCGCCTGGGCGCTACCCCCTACGCCAGCGTGAAATCGATTCTTTGAGTTCCGCCTTTACTTGACCCTTGATTCTTATTTAACAGGAAACGCACCATGTCATTCCAAACAGGTCTCTCCGGATTGAGCGCCGCCGCCCGCAACCTGGGCGTCATCGGCAACAACATCGCCAACGCCAATACCGTTGGCGCCAAGGTGTCGCGCGCCGAATTTGCCGAGATCATCACCGCCTCCACCGCGCCAGGCGGTGGCCGTGCCGAGGGCATCGGCGTCGAGGTGGCAACCGTGTCGCAGCTGTTCTCGCAGGGCAACTTGCGCATCACCGGCGCCGAACTCGACATTTCGATCACCGGCGGCGGGTTCTTCGGCCTGTCCAATCTGGATGGCACCAACGCCTACACCCGGGCCGGCCAGTTCAAGCTCGACGCGCTGGGCAATGTCGTGACCAACGGCGGCGCGCAGTTGATGGGATACCCGACCACCACCGACGGCACCGCAACCAGCAGCACCATGCAACCGATCGTGTTGCCCACCGCAACGCCGATCCCGGCCAGCGCAACAACTGCCATCACCGGTGAGTTCAATCTCGATGCGCAGGCGGCGATCTGGAACAGCGCCACGCCGCCGACTCCCCTGACCACCTACGGCACGTCATTGACCGCCTACGATTCGCAGGGTGCGCCGGTGACGTCGTCGTTCTATATGCGCAAGACGGCCAACGACACCTGGGAGGTGTTTACCGACCCGACCTCGCCCGCAACCGCTTCCGCAACAGTTTCCGCGACCCTGACCTTTGGCACCAACGGCAAGATGGTCAGCACCGTGCCAGTGACGCCGACCATCGACCTGGTCTCACCCAATCCGGCCATCGGCACCTTCTCGCCAACGCTGGACGTCACCAAGGCGACCCAGTTCGCGACCAGTTTTGCGGTCTCCGAATTGCGCCAGGACGGCTACGCGCCCGGTAACTTCGTCGCGGTGAAGATCGGCGAAAGCGGCATCATCAAGGTGCAGTATTCCAACGGCCAGATCCAGGCGGCCGGAAAGATCGCGCTGGTCGACTTTCGCAATATCCAGGGCCTGCGTCCGACCGCCGGCGGCAACTGGGTCGAAACCGTGGCCTCGGGCCAGCCGGTGCTGGGCTCTGCCGGCACCGGGCGCTTTGGCGTGTTGCGCTCGGGCTCGCTCGAGGAATCCAACATCGATCTGACCGCGGAGCTGGTCAACATGATGACGGCGCAGCGGACCTACCAGGCCAACGCCCAGACCATCAAGACCCAGGACCAGGTCCTGTCCACGCTGACCAACCTGCGCTGATTCGCAGCGCACCTGAGGAAACACTGCCATGGACCGCCTGATCTATACCGCGATGACCGGCGCCGGCGCCGCCTCGCACCGGCAGGCGGTGCTGTCGAACAACCTGGCCAACTCGGCCAGCAACGGCTTTCGCGCCGAGATGTCGACCTACCGTGCGGTGCCGCTGCAAGGCGAGGGCGCCACCACCCGCGTGTTTGCGCTCGAGGCCACCTCGGGCCACCGCGACACACCCGGCGCATCGCAGCAGACCGGCCGCAACCTGGACGCAATGGCGCTGGGCAAGGCCTGGTTTGCCGTGCAGGGGCTCGACGGTGTCGAGGCCTACACGCGCAATGGCGCCTTCCAGGTCTCGCCCGAAGGCACGCTGCAGACCAGCTCCGGACTGACCGTGTTGTCCGACGGCAGCTCGCCGATCACGGTGCCGGCCAATGCCGAGATCGCGATTGCCAGCGACGGCAGCATCAACGCCAAGATCGCCGGCCAGCCGCAAAGCGTGGTCGGCCGGCTCAAGCTGGCAACCCCGGGTGCAGACGATCCGCTGCAGCGCGGCGACGACGGCCTGTTTCGCACCACGTCCCAGGCGCCGCTGCCCAATGACGCGCTGGCGCGCATGGTCTCGGGCACGCTGGAGGGCTCCAACGTCAACCCGATCGAATCGATGATCGGCATGATCCAGGCCGCGCGCCAGTTCGAGATGCAGATGCGCCTGGTGCAGACCGCCGAATCCAACGACCGGGCCGCCGGCCAGCTGCTCGGCATGCAGGGCTGATCGGCCACCTCGCCTGACCCCATTTCCCACCGCCACAGGACACCACCATGATCAATTCCCTCTGGATCTCCAAAACCGGCATGGAAGCGCAGCAGATGCAGCTGGACGTGATCGCCAACAACCTGGCCAACGTCTCCACCACCGGCTTCAAGCGCGCCAACGCCGTGTTCGAAGACCTGATGTACCAGAACCTGCGCCAGGTCGGCTCCAACACCACCGACCAATCGCAGCTGCCCACCGGCCTGCACCTGGGCCTGGGCGTGCGCACCGTGGCCACCAGCCGGTCCTTCGCGCAGGGCACGCTGCAACAGTCCGGCAACAACCTGGACGTGGCGATCCAGGGCGGTGGTTTCTTCCAGGTCACGATGCCGGACGGCACCAACAGCTACACCCGCGACGGCTCGTTCCAGATCGACGCCCAGGGCCGCCTGGTCACCGCCAACGGCCTGCCGATCGCCAGCGGCGTGACGGTTCCGGCCAATGCCAAGAACATATCGATCGCGGCCAACGGCACCGTCACCGCGCTGATTCCGGGCAATATCTCGCCCCAGCCCATCGGCACCATCACGATGGCCAACTTCATCAACCCGGCCGGCCTGGAGCCACAAGGCCAAAACCTGTTCGCCGAAAGCCCGGCCTCGGGCGCGGCCAATGTCGGCACACCAGGCTCCAACGGGCTGGGCACGATTTCGCAGGGTTTTCTGGAGACCTCCAACGTCAACGTGGTGCAGGAGCTGATCACGATGATCCAGACCCAGCGCGCCTATGAAATGAACTCGAAGGCGATCCAGACCTCGGACCAGATGCTGCAAAAGCTGGGTCAGCTCTGATGCGCTGCTTCGCTTTCCTGCGTTCCGGTTTCGCAGTGGCGCTGCTGGCCCTGCTGCTCGGCGGCTGCCAGTCGCTGCCCAAGGACGAGCGGGTCGATTTCACGCAGGCCGCGCCGGCCATCGCGGCGCCCGTGGCTGCGCCGCGCGCCGCCACCGGCAGCCTGTTCCACGACGCCAGCTACCGGCCATCGTTCGAGGACCGGCGTGCCCGCATGGTGGGCGACACGGTGACCATCATGATCATCGAGAACGTCACCGCCAGCCAGAAGTCCTCGTCCACCGCCAACCGCAGCGGGTCGATGAGCGGTTCGGTCTCGGCCTTCCCGTTCGCGTCGGCCGCCACGCTGGGCAAGCTGGGCGTTGGCACGGCTTCGAGCAACGACTTTTCCGGCAAGGGCGGCACCGAAAGCGCCAACACCTTCTCGGGCTCCATCACCACGACCGTGGTCGACGTACTGCCCAACGGCCATCTGGTGGTCAGCGGCGACAAGCAGATCGGCGTGAACCAGAACGTCGACGTGCTGCGCTTTTCCGGCACGGTCGACCCGCGCGTGGTGCAGCCCGGCAGCATCGTCAGCTCCACCATGGTCGCCAATGCCCGCATCGAATCGCGCGGGCGCGGCGCCCAGGCCGAGGCGCAGACCACCGGCTGGTTGTCGCGTTTCTTCATGGCATTCCTGCCGTTCTGAGTTCACTGCCATGCCCCTTTACCTGCCCCGCCCCATGCTGCGCGCCTGCCTGAGCGCCGCTGCGCTGCTGCTGGCTGCCCTGCTCGGTGCGCAACCTGCCCATGCGGCGCGGATCAAGGAAGTAGCGGCAGTCGAGGGCGTGCGCAGCAACCAGTTGACCGGCTTCGGCCTGGTCGTCGGACTGGACGGCACCGGCGACCAGACCACCCAGATGCCCTATACCGCCCAGGGCCTGACCAACTACCTGCAGCAGATGGGTATCACGCTGCCGGCATCCACTGCCGGCCAATTGCAGCTCAAGAACGTCGCGGCGGTGCTGGTCACGGCGCAACTGCCAGCCTTTGCGCGCCCCGGCCAGACCATCGACGTCAATGTGTCGTCGATGGGGAATTCCAAGTCCCTGCGCGGTGGCATGCTGATCAGCACGCCACTGCGTGGCGTCGACGGCGAAATCTATGCGCTGGCGCAGGGCAACCTGGTGATTGCCGGCGCTGGCGCGGCAGCGGGCGGCAGCAAGGTACAGATCAACCACCTGAGCGCCGGTCGCATTCCGGGCGGCGCCCAGGTCGAGCGGGTGGTTGCCACGCCACTGCTGGACGGCGACACGATCTCGCTGGGCTTGAACGCTTCTGATTTCCAGACCGCCAGGCGCGTGGCCCAGGCCATCAACCAGCGTTTTGGCGTCGGCTTTGCACGGGCGCTGGACGGGCGCACGATCGAAGTGCGCGCACCGGTCGACCCCAATTCGCGCGTCAGCTTCATCGCGGAAATGGAAGAACTGCAGCTGGAGTCCTCGGTGCCGTCGGCCAAGGTGGTCATCAATTCGCGCACCGGCTCGATCGTCATGAACCAGTCCGTCACGCTGGGCGCCTGCGCCATTGCACACGGCAACCTGTCGATCTCCATCAGTTCCACGCCCCAGGTCAGCCAGCCCAATCCACTGTCGGCGGGCCAGACCGTCGTGACCGAAAAGGCCAATATCCAGATCAAGCAGGAGCCCGGCATCCTGATCCAGGTGCCGGCTTCGCCGCAACTGGCCGACGTGGTGCGGGCACTCAACGCGCTGGGCGCAACACCGCAGGATCTGCTGGCGATCCTGCAGGCGATCAAGGCGGCCGGCGCCCTGAACGCAGAGCTGGAGATCATCTGACATGGCCAATCCTTACATCAGCAACTCCTCCAACGGCCTGGCCGCCGACGCGCGCTCGCTCAATAATCTGAAATTCCAGGCCGGCGGCAATACCAAGGCTGCAATCCAGGAAGCGGCCAAGCAGTTCGAGTCACTGTTCATGCGCGAGTTGATCAAGAGCATGCGCGACGCCACCGTCAAGTCCGGCTTGCTGGACAGTCCGGGCGGCGACCTGGGCGCGGACATGCTGGACCAGCAGCTGTCGGTCCATATGTCGGGCCGGGCCGGCGGCTTGTCCGATTTGATCGCGCGCCAGTTGATGCAGCGCGTCGACCCCGGCGAAGCCAGCAAGATGCCCTTCGCAGCGCTACCGGCCAACGCCGCCAGCGAGCCGGCCGTCAGTGCGCCACGGCCCAGCGGCAGCCAGGTCGAGTTTGTGCAGCGCCATGGCGAGGCCGCGGCGCGGGTCGAAGAGAGCAGCGGCCTGCCCTCGGGCTACATGCTGGGCCAGGCCGGGCATGAGACCGGCTGGGGCCGCAGCGAAATCATGCACAAGGACGGCACGCCCTCGTTCAACCTGTTCGGCATCAAGGCCACCGGCGGCTGGAGCGGCAAGGTGGCCGAGATCACGACCACCGAATACACCGACGGCGTGGCCCAGAAGGTGGTGGCCAAGTTCCGCGCCTATTCGTCGTACGAGGAATCGTTTCGCGACTATGCCCGGCTGATCACCCAGAGCCCGCGCTATGCCCAGGCCAAGGAGCAGACCAGCTCGGCCATGGCCTATGCCAGCGGGCTGCAGCGCGCCGGCTACGCGACCGACCCGGACTATGCCTCCAAGCTCAGCCGGGCCATCAACACGACACTGCAGTTGCAGCGCAGCCAGATATGACAACGCGCCGCGCCGGACTTGAGCAGGGTCTGCGCTCGCGCCGGCCAACGCAGGGAATTGCATGAGCAACGGCCTGCAAAACATCGGCTCCGGTGCCCTGCTGGCCAATCAGCGGGTGCTGCAAACCACCGGCAACAATATTGCCAACGTCAATACGCCGGGGTATTCGCGCCAGTCGGTGCTGCTCAACAGCATCGAAGGCCCTTTCACCGGCTCTGGCTACTACGGCCAGGGCGTCGAAGCAACAACGGTATTGCGCAGCCACAGCGAGTTCCTGACGCGTCAGGTGGCGCTGAGCGGCGCCGTGGCGGCCTCGGACTCGGCCCGATCCGACAACCTGAAGCGGCTGGAGCAATTGTTCCCCGGTGGTTCGGCCGGCATCGGCGCATCGGTCGGCAACTTCCTCAATGCGTTCTCGGATGTGGCCAGCACACCGACCGATTTGTCGGCCAGAACCGCCGTGCTCGGCCAGGCCGACGAAATGGCGGCCCGGTTTCGCAGCACCGCAGAGAACCTGGACAGCCTGGGGCGCGACGTCAAGGCCCAGCTCGAATCCACCGCCAACAGCATCAACAGCCTGGCCACGCGCATTGCTGCGGTCAACGCGCAGATCATTCAGTCCCAGGGCAACGGACAAACGCCCAATGACCTGCTGGATCGGCGTGAACTGCTGATCAAGGAACTGAGCACGCTGATCAAGGTCACGACCATACCGGCCGAAAACGGCAGTCTGAGCGTTTTTCTGGGTGGCAGCCAGCCGCTGGTGCTGGGCATTACCGCGGCAAAGGTGTCGATCACCACCGACAGCTTTGGCGACCGCGACCGATCCACGCTGTCCATTGATCGTGGCGACAAGAGCTTCGTGATCGATGAGTCGACCATCGGCGGCGGTGCGATCTCCGGCCTGATGCGCTTTCAGAACACCGACCTGGTCGACGCCCAGAACCTGCTCGGGCGCATGGCGCTGGCGATCGGCACAGCCGTCAATGCGCAGCACCAACTGGGGCTGGATCTCAAGGGCGCCACGGGCTCGAGCTTGTTCAACATGGCCGGCATTTCCGACGCGTTGGCAGCCGACACCAATTCCGGAACCGCCGCGATACAGGTCGCGGTGCGCAGCACGCCTACCAGCGGCGTTACCGAGCTGGCGCCGTCCAACTATGAAATCGTCTTCACCGGCGCCGGCGCCGGCAGCATCAAGCGCCTGACCGACGGCCAGCTGACGGCGTTTACCGCGGTGCCGCTGCAGATCGACGGCCTGGAACTGCAAGTGAGCGGCAGCGCCGCGGCCGGCGACCGGTTTCTGGTCACGCCCTATC
>JBBKVW010000218.1:0-5680 GCA_037968655.1 Burkholderiaceae bacterium | reverse complement strand
CGCCAGCACTGTTCCTACACCACTGAGGACATCTGCCACTCCCCCGACGTCTGGAGCCGCGACCGGTGAGCCGCAAGCTGCCGCTTCAAGGAGTGCTAAGGGTGTGCCCTCCATGCGGCTTGTGAGAAACACGAGATCTGCAGCCGCATAGGCCTCGGCCATCGAGCCAGGGGGGTCGTGGTGGATGACCCGGCAGGTGGCACGCGCCAGGACCGAGGGCGTACTGTCCGCTTCCGCGAAGTCGTCGCCCCCCGATTCGCACGCCACGCCTGAACCTGCACCGGAGCGCATTGCGCTGGCAGAACCTGCCGCTGCGGTTCCAGAACCGCCATCAAGCGCGTCTGCGCCAGCGCCAACACCCACCCCCATTCCTGCGCAGCCGGATGGGCTGGCCGAAACACCAGCCGTCGCAGAGCCGGCGATCCTAGCCTCTGCAACGGTGGTGGCTGCAGCGGCGCCGGCTGCGGCACAGGCCGCGCGTCCCTACAGCATTCCAGGCGCGATTCGGCTGTACTTCGACGCCAACGGCAAACGCGGCCGGCTGGACTACAAGGCGCCGGGCAGCATGATCTGGCTGCCCGATGGCGCCAGTTACGAAATGCGCATGGAAATGGGAGACTGGATCATCGGCAAGCGGGTGCTATCGAGCAGCGGCAGGATCACCTCCGGCGGGCTGGCCCCCAGCCGTTTTTCCGACAAGTTCCGTTCCGAACGGGCGGCCCATTTCGACCGCCAGGCCGGCCGCATCACCTTCAGCGCCAACACCCCGAATGCCGACCTGATGCCGGGTGCCCAGGATCAGCTGAGCATCTTCGCGCAGCTGGCCTCGATGGTGGGCGGCGATCCGCTGTCGTTTCCGGTTGCAACTCAACTGAGCATCCAGACCGCCGGTCCGCGCGAGGCCGAACCATGGATGTTCACGGTGGAGAAGGAAGAATTGCTCTACCTGCCCGGCGGCCAGGTGCCAACGCTCAAACTGGTGCGCAAGCCGAACCAGAACTATGGGCAGACGGTCGAGCTCTGGCTGGCGCCCCAACTGGCCTATCTGCCGGCGCGCATCCGCATCAGTTTCGAGAACGGAGACGTGCTGGACCAGCAGTGGAAATCGTCGGGGCCACCATGAGCAGCGCCGGGCCGTTCCCAAGGGCGAATTCCGCAATGCGCAGCATGGAGGATTCCTGATGAGCACCACGTCACAGGCCCAGGCGCTGGCGCTGCGGCCTTGAAATCGGGTGAAACGGCATCAACTGCAGGGTAATTCTCCTTACCGGACAATGACCTGATGCACACCTTGTACGACTCGGACACCTATAGCGTGACCCACATGCTGGCCAATGCGGGCGAGCTGGCGCCGCGCGATGACGACGCGGACGCGAAAAATGGCGATGCGCCAGAGCGGGTACTGCCCACCATGCCGCGCCACGGTTTCGAGATCATCGACAAGCGTGCCGGCAAGGAGCTTTACCTGGACGGCTCCTGGGCCGAGTTGTTCCAGCGCCAGATCCTGGCCTGGCAATCAAGCACGCCGACCCAGGAAGAAGTTGAAGACACGCTGGAACAATATGCCAGCCTGGCACAGAACCCGGTCGTGATGCACTAAACGACCAGCCGCGGCCCAACCCGTGACCGCGCGCCTGCATCGCCCATTCGAACGCAACTGGCTGGCGAGGATCGGGCTGGCGTTGCTGTGTCTGCTGATGGTGGCCTGCGCCAGCGCCGAGCGCCAGGTCATGCAGAACCTGGACCAATTGCTTCCCGCCGATGCGATCCTGCTCGGCGAACAGCACGACGCGCCAGAACATCAACAGTTGCAACTTGACGTCGTCCAGGCGCTGGCACAGCGCGGCCAACTGGCCGCACTGGTGCTCGAAATGGCTGAACGCGCCAATTCAACACGTGGCCTGGCGCCCGATGCCACGGATGATGCCGTGCGCCAGGCACTGCGCTGGAACGCTGCGGGTTGGCCCTGGGAACGCTATGCGCCGGTTGTCATGGCGGCGGTTCGGCTTGGCGTGCCGGTACTGGGCGCCAACTTGCCGCGCGATCACATGCGCCAGGCGATGACCGACACACGCCTTGACACCCATCTGGTCACGGCGGCGCTGCAACGCCAACAAGAGGCGATACGGTTGGGCCACTGCAACATGCTGGCACCCGAGCGCCTCTTGCCAATGGTGCGGGTTCAACTGGCACGCGATGCCAGCATGGCTCAAACCGTTGCAGCGGCAGTACTACCCGGCAAGACGGTGCTGCTGATCGCTGGTGGCGGGCATGTCGCGAAGGACATTGGCGTGCCGACCCATCTGCCCCCAACGCTGCGTGTCCGCACCGTGCTGGCCGTGGCCGGCTCGCCAAGCGCCGATCATGCGCAGGCGTCCGATCAGGTGTGGCAAACGCCGGCGCTGCCGCCGGGCGACCACTGCGCCGAACTGGCCAGGCAGCTCAGGCGCTGATGGCAGCGCGCGTCAGGTCGTCGCCCGGCGGCGGCGCAACAAGGCAATCACCGTGGGCGTGAGCCAGACCAGGATGGTCACCACGGCCAGCGTGGAGGCGATGGGACGCACGAAACACGCCAGCATGTTGCCGTCGGCCTTGATCATCGAGGTGATGAAGTTCTCCTCCAGCATGCCGCCGAGCACCACGCCCAGGATGGCCGGTGCGATCGGAAAATCATTGGCCTCCAGCACATAGGCCACGATGCCGGCCACCAGCATCACGCCGATGCCGAATGCGGTGTTGTTGATGGCAAAAGTGCCGACCATGCAGAACAGCAGGATCACCGGCATCAGGATGTTGCGCGGTACCTTGAGGATGCGCCGCGCGGCCTTGATGCACAGGATGCCCAGCGGAATCATGATCAGGTTGGCCAGGATGAAAATCAGGAACACCGCGTAGATGTTCTGCGGGTTGTTGGTGAACAGCGAAGGGCCAGGGTTCATGTTCTTCATGTAGAGCACGCCGATGATGATGGCGGTGATCGAGTCGCCCGGAATGCCGAACACCAGCGCCGGAATCCAGGAGCCGGCCAGCGCACTGTTGTTGGCGGCGCCCGATTCGACGATGCCCTCGACATGACCGGTGCCGAATTTCTCCGGTTCGCGCGAGAACTTCTTGCTTACGGCATACGACATCCAGGCCGCAATGTCGGCCCCGGCGCCGGGCAATGCGCCGACCGCGGTGCCCAGCGCGCTGCCGCGCAGGATCTGCACCGGGTATTTCTTCGCCAGCTTCCACTGGCCACGCAGCACATTGCCGACCTTCTCCACCACGACTTCGCCCGCCGGCTTGGTGTCGACCACGTAGCGGATGATCTCGGAAAACGCGAACATGCCGATCATCATCGGGATCATGCCGATGCCGGCCATGGTCTCGGTGCTGCCAAACGTGAAGCGCGGATAGCCCGCCGGGTTGCCGAGGCCGACGCAGGCCACCATCAGGCCCAGAAACAGGGTGATCAGGCCCTTGAGCGGCGCCGACGAGGTGATGAATACCGCGCAAGTCAGCCCCAGCAGCACCAGCCAGAAGTATTCGAAGGAACTGAAGCGCGACGCAAACTCCGCCAGCGCCGGCGCCGCGAGGATCAGCACCGCGGTGCCGAACAGTCCGCCAATGGCGGAGAACACCAGACTCGCGCCCAGTGCCTTTTCGGCCTCGCCCTTGCGCGTCATCGCATAGGCTTCGTCGGTATAGGCCGCTGACGCAGGTGTGCCGGGAATGCGCAGCAGGCAACCGGGAATGTCGCCCGAGAAGATAGCCATCGCGGTGGCGGTGACGATGGCCGCCACCGCCGGGATGGGCGCCATGAAAAAGGTCACCGGCACCAGCAAGGCCGTGGCCATGGTGGCCGTCAGGCCGGGAACGGCGCCGACGAACAACCCGTAGCAGGCCGCGATCACCATCACCATCAAGGTGTAGGGATCGAACACCATCCCGAATGCCAGGCCAATCGCGTCCATCATCGTGTATCAACCCTCGGTTCGGGTGAGCGCAGTGACCAAGACATCACCACGCATACGGCGTCAGCACACCCCAGGGAAGCGGGACGCGCAGCAGCTTGTAGAACGCGAAATGGATCACCAGCGTGGCCAGCACCGCGATCAGCACCGAACGCGCCAGCGACAACTCGAGCACCCGGAACAGCGTAGTCAGGATCAGCACCGAACTGATCAGGAAACCCAGCCATTGCGAGGCCAGGATATAGAACAGCACCGAGCCGAGCAGCACCACCAGCGCCAGCACATGGCGCGGTGAACGGATCCAGTCGTCCATCAGCAGCCAGGGCACCGACGCGCGCGCGCGCCAGCCCCGCACCACCAGCAGGAAACCGCCGACACACAAGCCAACGGCGATCAGGCCCGGGAACAAGGCCGGTCCGACCTGTTGCCCCGGAATCGTCGGGTAGTCCTGCACGATCGCCAGCACCGCCACGCCCAGGATCAGCAGCAGCAGGCCCAGTACCGCGTCGTTGAGTTTCATCGGTCGGTTGGCCGGCCAGTGAACAGCAGCTGTCGCCCTACTTGACCAGGCCGACCGCCTTCATCGTCGCGCCCAGTTCCATGTCCGACTTGGCCATGAACTTGGCGAAATCGTCGGGCGACTTGTAGATCACGCCGTAGCCCTGCTTGGACATGAATTCGTTGAAATCCTTGCTCGCCGCAATCTTCTTGATTGCCGCGGCCAGCTTGTCGCGCACGTCGGCCGGAATGCCCTTGGGCGCGACGATGCCGCGCCAGGCCGCCATCGACCAGTCGCTGCCGATCGCCTTCTTGAGCGTGGGCACGTTGGGGTACAGCGTCGAGGATTCTTCCGACATGATGGCCAGGCTGCGCACCTTGCCCGAATCGATCAGCGCGCGCGACTCCGGCAGTGACACCGGCGCCAGGTCGATACCGCCGGCGATCATGTCCTGCAGGCCGGGCGCGGCGCCGTTGCTGGGCACCCACGGAACGGTGGAGGGATCGATCTTCTGGTCGCGCAGCAGGCCGGCAATCGCCAGATGCCAGATGCCGCCCTGGCCAGTGCCCGAGGCCTTGAGCTTGCCAGGGTTGGCCTTGATTGCCGCCAGCAATTCGTTGATCGTCTTGTAGGGCGAGTCGGCACGCACCTGTATGCCGGCAGGGTCGGCATTGACCAGCCCGATGGGGGTGTACGAGGCGCCGGTCAGTTCGGTCAGGCCCTGCCAGTGCATCATGCCGATCTCGACCGTGGCCACACCGATGGTGTAACCGTCCGGCGCGGCGGCGGCGATTGCCGAGTGACCGACGACACCGCTGCCGCCGGTGCGGTTGACCACCGTCACTGGTTGGCCGAGCTCCTTCTCGAGCAGGCTGGCGATGATGCGGGCCGTGGCGTCGGTGCCGCCACCGGCGCCCCAGGGGCAGACCATGGTGATCGGGCGGCTCGGATAGTTCTGGGCGAACGTGGGCAATGCGGCAGCAGTCAGGGCCAGGCCAGCAGCGACTGCGGCGGCACGGGCGACAAAGGAACGGCGTGAACGGGTGAACATGGTGGAACCTCCTTAAAATGACGCGGCGACGGAGCCGCGAACCTCAAAGACTAGCGCTTCCGAAGCGAGTTGGCATTAGGGTGTACCTTAGTATCGTATGACGATTGATGCCGACATCACCCGGACATCGCAACTAGACTGGGCGAAATCCACCGCCTGCACGCACAAGCCATG
>JBBKVW010000217.1:0-5912 GCA_037968655.1 Burkholderiaceae bacterium | reverse complement strand
GGACCGATCACGCTGGAGACGCTGGCGGAGTTCGCGCAGTGGACGGCGCAGGCCGCGGCGCGGGATGCCGAGCGCATGGCCAAGCGGGCGGCGCGCGCGGCCAGGTAACCTGCCCGGATTATTGGCTGCAGATTGGCCTTCTCGTGAAAATTGGTCCAATTGGCTTGAGTTGCCAAAACCTCGTGGCGACAGGCATGTTGCCAAATTTCGCCAATCTGGCAATGCTTGTGGCGATTGATGGCTGAACAGCCGCTACCTCTGATGCCCATCAACACGCCTGCCAATGGCGCCGATTGACGCCACGCCAGCGCGCCGAACCGGGGCGCAGCCACCGTAACCGGCAGCGCCTTGACTGACACCGAACCCCTGCGTGCGCACCCACTGGCGTTCGTCACCCTACCCCAGTCGCCCATAAAACGTCATGCGCGCCGACTCGGACAGCGAGATACCGGCTTCGGTGTTGTAGGCCAGCACGGCCAGCATGCGGGTGCGCTGGCCCTGGACCGGCGTCACGCGGTGCATGGCATTGCGCCCACGAAACAGCACCAGGGCTCCGGCATCCATGGCCAGCGTCTGCACCGGCACGGCGCCGTCGAGCACCTCGGCGCAGCGCTCGAAATTCGACTCACCCTTGGCGGCATCGCGTACGTGCTTGACGTATTCGAAAACGCCACCGGCTTCGGCCGGCTGGACCATCAGCGTCACGGCAAAAGACGAGTTGTCGAAATGCCATCCCAGCTCTTGCCCCGCGTCGGCGAAATGCAGGTTCACCGACGACAAGGGGTCGGCATAAGCGTGCAGTTCGCGTTCGCCCAGCACCGCGCACAGGAAATCCCGGAACGCCTGCGCCTCGTACAACGCGTGCAACGGCGACGCTTCAGGAATCTGGTCGGTCGTGATACAGCCCTTGGACGATGCCACCGCGCGGTTGCGTGGGTGCTGATCCGCAAACTGCGGGTCGGTCGGCTTGAGAAAGATGTTGTGTGTGTTGGCCGTGTAGTACGCGCGATGCCGGTGCTGTTCACCCTCGCGCTGCACGGACGCCACGGCCTGCGTGGTCAGGAACCGCGGCAGGACCAGCGCCCCGGCATCGTCCAACGACTGCTTGCACCGCGCACGAAACGCCTCGTCGCGCAGGGGAAACTGCGCCAGATCGATCAGCCCGTCAATGGATGGCAACATGACAAACTCCTGGTTGATTCTTATACGGATGGCGCCTGTAGTACGGTATCTGCCCCGAGCTCCTGCGGTCGTGGCCGGCGCGACACGAGGCGTCGCAACAACAGAGCGACCCGTATGCGCGCTGACCAGCACGATACCCAGCAGCACCGGAACGGTGGCCAGCACGAAGTGCTGCTCGATTCTCTCGCAAAGTATCAATGCGCCCAGCACCACCCCCAGCAAGGGCGTCAGGAACGAAAACGCGCCCAGGCGCGATGCCAGGTACTTGCGCGGTACCGGATCAAAAGCTGATCGCAAATGCTACGCACGATTGAGTTTTGCAGTAGCACCATCTGCAGAATGTGGCCGCACGAAAAATCCCAGCGCACCTGACGGCTGACATATTGCTCTACCCGTCAATGTGCAGGTACGTCATCGAAGCAACAAGACAATCCAACACCGACCGCGACGACCCCCAACCTCACCAGGTTGGGCTCGAGAGATCAACCAAGTCGCCGTATCCGGCGCAATTTCGTCAACAGATGATTGAACTTGTGCACGCCGGTCGCTCGGTCAGCGATCTTTCGCGTGATTTTGGCCCGCACGTCATCAGCATCCTGAGTGGGGGGCACAAAGCCGGGGGTAGCGTGCCTTCAGATAACAAATACAGCTTGTCAGCATCGTGCAACGCAATTTGCGGGGGCGGTTTGATCATTTGACTAACGTTCCATGAACATTGCCTCAACGTACCCGAGTCGAATCGACTTCAATGGCACCACGCTGGCGGGCATTTCTTTTCTATAACCGAAGCGATCTGGCCACCCCGGGTGGAAAGCAATCCCAGTGCGACGGCGTCAGGCCATAACATGGCGAGTTCGCGGCGTATTTCGGTGCGAATTCAATCGCGGTCAGTCGCGCAGATGGTCCAGCACGAATGTCCGAAAAAAAGCCATGGCCGGAGCTTCTGTTCTACCCGCCAGCGTGACATACGCATAACGCGCGCCCACCGACAACTTGGGTCTGACATGCAGTTCTACCAGGCTGCCATCCGCCAATCCGCTTCGGGCCGCAGCAATAACACCCAGAAAGACGGCGTCCGTTTGCGCCACGACGCTGACCAGGCTCGCGACATCGTCACAGCGCAGTTTCACCATCTCCGCCGGATTGGCCTGCAGGCCATATCGGTCCACCATCGTGCGCGCCACTTCATCGGACAAGGGCGTGGACGCGATCGGATAGCGCAACAGATCCGACATGTTGACCATTTTCTTGCCGGCCAAGGGATGGTGCGCGCGCGCCACAAACCCCGTCTTCAGCTCACCCTGCGATTCGATGTTCAGATCTGCGGCAGGAATCACACGGCGCATGTCGACAACCATCGCATCGAGTTGGCGACTGCGGAGTTGGACCACCTGCAGTTCCACTGACCCTTGTGTGACGGACACGCGCATGCCTTGTTGCCGTGCTGCCAAGCACAGCAATGGCACCATCAGCAACGCGGCAGGACCCGATCCCAGGCCTACGCTGATGGACACGCTGCCTTCACCTTGCAGCAGCTTGGCACTGTGGCGCAGCTCTGCCGCATCACGAACAATGTGCCGGGCGCGCGACACAACATCCAGTCCCAGCGGCGTCAATTCGTTGCGCTTGCCAATCCGGTCCAGCAACAGGCCGCCCAGGTCTTCCTCAAGGTTTTGAATGCTGCGACTCAGCGCAGACTGCGTGATGAAGAGTTTCTCGGCGGCACGACTAAAGGAACCTGTGTCAGCCAATGCGAGCAGGTGCTCCAGATGCTTGATGTTCATAAACTCGGCAACCCATATTTGATGATCTTTATGAATGATATCTAGATAAATAAGTCATTGGACACATCAATTACCGCTGCCTACCATTCCGTTCACCCGCAACCTTTTGGAAATCGCCATGCAACCCATCCCCCGTTCATTGATTCGTCGCTGCAGTGCGCTGTTTGTCGGCCTGGTGCTGGCAGCCTCTGTCGCCGCCCAGACCTACCCGTCCAAACCCGTCACCATGATCGTGGCGTTTCCGGCTGGTGGCGGCTCGGATGTACTCGGTCGCGCCGTCGGAAAGGGCATGGCAGACGTCTTTGGCCAGCCCGTCATCGTCGAAAACGTCGTGGGAGTCGGTGGCTCCCTGGGTGTTCTCAAGGCTGCCAATGCACAGGCAGATGGCTACACCATTTTGGCGGGCTCTCCTCTGGAACTGATTTACACGCCGCTGGGTGTGGCCGCGGCCAAAAACAAGCCGGAGGACATGCGGCTGGCCGCCCTGGTGGGCCACACACCCATTGCGATCGTCGTGCGCAAGGACCTGCCGGTGAACTCGCTGGAAGAGTTTGCAGCTTTGGCCAAGAAGGCTGACAAGCCCCTGAGCTTTGGATCCACAGGCTTCGGCTCCCTTTTTCACCTGATGGCCGAAAAGGCATTGCAGAATGCAGGTGCCCATGGCCTGCACGCGCCCTACAGCGGCTTGGCGCCCTACCTCAAGGATCTGATGGGCGGCGTGCTCGATTTCGCGGTCGTCCCGCTGGTCGGTCCGGTGTTGGGCGCCATTGAGGGCGGCCAGATCAAGGCACTGGCCCTCGCCTCCAGCCAACCTTTGGCACGCCTGCCAAAGCTGCCGCTGGCAAGCGCCACCAAGGGATTTGAAGATTATCAGTTCAGCATCTGGATTGGTATTCAAGCCAGCGCCAAGACGCAGGATGCCCAGATGGCCGCGCTGCACAAAGCTGCCTACGCGGCATTGGGCAATCCAGAGATTCGCAAAATCATTGAGACGGCAGGCAGCACGGTTGCCGAGCCGATGAGCTTGGCGCAGCTCGATGCCTTCTACAAAAAGGAAACGGTCAAGGGCGCCGCGATTGCCAAGTCGATCAAGCTCGAACCGCAGTAATCTGATATGTCCGCCACCCTGTCAGCGATGCATGCGAGCGCGGATGCCTTCACGGCGCTGCGCCGCGACATCCACCAACATCCGGAAATCGGATTTCAGGAATTTCGCACCAGCGATCTCGTCGCCGACCGCCTGCAGCGCTGGGGCTATGCCGTCACCCGTGGCCTGGCCGGCACCGGTGTGGTGGGGCAATTGCAACGTGGCACCGGCACCCGCAAGCTGGGCTTGCGGGCGGACATGGATGCGCTGCCGATTCAAGAGACCTCCGGCCTGCCCTATGCCAGCAGCCATGCGGGGTTGATGCACGCCTGCGGCCACGATGGGCACACCGCCATGCTGCTGGCTGCTGCAGAGCATTTGGCCGCATCCGGACAATTCGACGGCACGTTGAACCTGATTTTTCAACCTGCGGAAGAAAGTCTGGGTGGTGCCCGCAAGATGATGGAAGACGGATTGTTCGAGCGCTTTCCCTGCGATGCCATCTTTGCCATGCACAACATGCCCGGCTTTGCCCAGGGAAAGCTGCTGCTGCGCGAAGGTGCAACCATGGCATCGAGTGAAAACATTCTGGTGCACATTGAAGGGACCGGGGGACATGGCGCGATGCCGCATCTGAGCGCGGATCCGGTGGTCGCGGGCTCGGCCATCGTCATGGGGCTGCAGACCATTGTGTCGCGCAACGTGGCTCCGCTGCAGATGGCGGTGATCACGGTAGGCGCATTCCAGTCGGGTGTGGCCAACAATGTCATTCCGCAACAAGCCACCCTCAAGCTCAGCGTGCGCGCATTGGACCGCGGTGTGCGCGAGCTGGTGCGCCGACGCATCGTGGAGCTGGTCGAGGCGCAGGCACTGAGCTTTGGGGTCAAGGCACGGGTCGAATTCCTGCCCGGGTATCCCGTGCTCGTGAATACGCCCGCAGAAACGGCACTCGCACGCCAGGTGGCGGTGGATCTGGTCGGTGCCGACAATGTCGTGCTGCAAACCGAGCCTCTCACGGCCAGCGAAGATTTTGCCTACATGCTGGAGGCGGTGCCCGGCAGTTACCTGTTCATCGGTAATGGCGACGCAGCATCCGGCGGCCACGGTGCCTGCATGGTGCACAACCCGAATTACGACTTTGAAGACCGCAACATCCCGGTGGGATCGGCCTTCTGGGTAGAGCTAACGGAGCGGTTTTTGGCATAGTTCACACTTGGATTTCAGATCGGGAGAGACTGCCGTCAGCAATGCGCGGCAGCGCCGAAGGAGCAAGTGGCAGTCGCCCGCAATGGCACGTCATGAATCTCTCAGGTACCAAACAGAGGGGGCGTACACCGCGCATGGTGCGCGGGCGTACCTCCAACTTCTACTTGTCTGGAAACCTGAACCTTCAAATCAATCGCAGTTATCGGCGGCGGCATCACGGGCGTCACCACCGCTTATGCATCGGCCCAACGTGGCTTCGTCGTCTCCCTGTTTGAGAAAAACCGTTACGCGGTGATGGAAACTACTTTCGCAAACGGCGGCCGGTTGTCCGTCTCAAATGCTGAAGTGTGGAATTACTGGGTATTCTGGTCGATCGTGACCGGTCATTCCGGCCGATCGTGACCGACGATTCCGGTTTATCGTGACTGGTGATTCCGGTTTATCGTGACCGATTTCTGGCCTTGACCGGAATGTCGGTCACGACGCCGGAATCGCGGTCACGATGCCAGAACGGCATGGATCGGCAGCGTGATGTGTTGCGCATATTTGTTCCCCCCATGCGGGTAGCCTCCCAGCCTTTGCTGGAGCCGGCATGCCCGATACCCGAAGGATCACTATGCGCAAGATCAAGGACGTTCTGCGTCTGAAGCTCG
>JBBKVW010000216.1:0-4153 GCA_037968655.1 Burkholderiaceae bacterium | reverse complement strand
AGATTGCACACAAAGGACTGGTCGATCTTGATCGTGTCGATGTCAAAGCGCTGCAGATAGGTCAAGGACGAATAACCGGTGCCAAAGTCGTCCAGCGAGACGCCGATACCGGCGCTGCGCAATTGCTGCAACTGGTCTTTCACGCCAGCGCTGCTGTCCAGCAGCAGGCTTTCGGTGATCTCGACCACGAGACCGGCACCAGGAAGCCCGATCGTCTGCATATGCTCGCTCCAGCGCCGCTGGCGACCGGCATCGTGATGGAACTGGGCTGCTGACTTGTTGATGCTGACCTGGAAATCCGGGTGCAGCTGCGCACGCCAGCGCGCCGCCTGCGTGCTGGCCTGGCGAAACACCCATTCGCCCAGGTCGATGATCAGACCCGTCGACTCGGCAACCGGAATGAACTGTGCCGGGCTCACCAGGCCGCGCACCGGATGCTGCCAGCGCAGCAGTGCTTCTGCCTTGCGTACCTGGCCGTCAGGGAGTGCGACGATAGGCTGGTAGACCAGATGGAACTGCTCCGTCTGCATCGCGCTGCGCAGTTCGCTGGCCATGCGAACCCGCGCCTGCGCCGCCTGCTGCAGCGCCGGCGTGAAATAGCTGAAGCGGTTGCGGCCCGTGCCCTTGGCCACATACAGCGCCTGATCGGCATTGCGAAACAGGGTCTCTACTTCCAGGCCGTCATTGGGGTAGATGGTGATGCCGATACTGGCCGAAACGAACACCTGTTCCTCGCCGATCTGAAACCGGGTCGACATGGCCAGCAGTACATCGTGCAATATCCGCTGCAGTCGCAGCGGGTCATCCAGGTCCGACACGATCAGCGTGAACTCGTCGCCGCCCATGCGCGCCACCGTGTCGGAGTCGCGCAAACAATTTCCGATCCGGCGCGCCGCTTCGATCAGCAGCTGGTCGCCGGCGTTGTGGCCCAGTGTGTCGTTGACTTCCTTGAAATGGTCCAGGTCCATGAACAGGATGGCCAGTTGCAGGCCGTTGCGCGCCGACTTCTTGAGCTCCTGCATCAGCCGATCGCGCAGCATGCGCCGGTTCGGAAGGCCGGTCAGCAGGTCGTAGTTGGCCTGTTGCCACACCTGCGCTTCGGCGCTCTTGCGGTCTGCGATGTCGGTGTGGGTGCCGATCATGCGCAGCGGGCGGCCCTGCGCGTCGCGGCGAATCACCATGCCGCGCGACAGGATCCATTTCCAGCTGCCATCCTTGCAGCGCATGCGGTGTTCGTTGACATAGGTCGGCGTCTTGCCGTCGAAATGGTCCTGGCGCGCCTGCAGCATGGCAGGCAGATCGTCCGGATGGGTGTTGTTGTCGAATTCGCTGACGGTCTCGGCCATCTCGCCCTCGGTATAGCCGTACATCTCCTGGCATCGCGCCGAAAACACTTCCTTGCCGGTGACGATGTCCCAGTCCCAGACGCCATCGCCGGCGCTCTCCAGCGCCAGTTTCCAGCGCGATTCGCTGTCGCGCAGGTCGCTCTCGGCGCCTTCGGCGCGCAGCCGCTCGGTGGCATCGCGGCAATTGAGCACGACGCCATGCACTGCGTCGTCGTCCATGCAATTGCTGGCCAGCGTGGCCAGCTGGCGCCAACTTCCGTCCACATGCCGGAACCGATGGATGGTTTCTGGGCCGGGCAAGGCGCTGTGGACGACGAGATCCAGTGCGTCGCGGGCCGATGCAAGGTCGTGCGGGTGTATCCAGTCAAACAGTGCGCTGCCGACAATGGACTGTGCCGGCTGCCCCAGAATGCCACGCGCTGCCTCGCTGGCATACATGATGCTGCCGTGCGCATCGCAGACCAGGGTCAGAACCTGCGCGTTCTCGGTCAGCGCACGAAAACGCCGCTCGCTGGCTGACAGTGCCTGCAGCGCACGCTGCGATTCGGTGATGTCCTCGACCGTGCCTTCAAAAAACAGCAACTGACCGTCGCGATCGCGCACAGCATGCGCGTTCTCGCGAATCCAGATGCGTTCACGCGTCTTGTGCCGGTAGATCTCTGAGCGAAAGTTCACGACACGTCCATCGCGCGCCATCAGCTCCAGAAAGCGGGCCCGTTGGCCCGGTTCCACATACCACTCGCGCGCGATATCCTTGACGCTGGCGAGCATTTCCTGTTCGGACTCATAGCCGTTGAGCCGAACCAGGGCGGCGTTGGCGCGCAGTTGGTGGCCATCGGCGCTGGATCTGTAGGCGCCAATCGGCAATAGCTCGAACAGCGTCGAAAAGTCGTTGTCCGGCATCATCATGCCGTCAGCGCGGCCTCGATGTCCCGCGCGAGATACCGCGGGCTTCTAATGGGCGCATAGCGTTTGACGGATGCCCCGTTGCGCGCCACCAGAAACTTGGTGAAGTTCCATTTGACCGATGTGCTGCCCAGCAGGCCGGGGACCTGGCCGGTCAGCCATTTCCACAACGGCGACGCCGCGTCACCATTGACGTCGACCTTGGCCATGATCGGAAAACTCACGTCATAGTTGCTCTGGCAAAACGAAGCGATCTGCGCATCGCTTCCCGGTTCCTGGGCGCCAAACTGGTTGCAGGGAAAACCCAGCACGACCAGGCCCTGGTCGCTGTATCGCCGATGCAGTTGCTCCAGGCCGGCATACTGTGGCGTGAACATGCATTGGCTGGCGGTGTTGACGATCAACAACGGTCTGCCCTTGAACTGTGCCAAGGGCAAAGCTTCGCCACTCATCTGTAAGGCTGAGAAATCGTAGATCAACTGGATCGGGCTCCCGTTGGCGAACGCCGGACCGGCCATTGTCGGCATACCGGTGTCCCCGGCCGAGGTTAGCAGCAATTGCGCAACACCCTTTGACTGGCGACTCGATGGCGCATTGCGACCTGCGATACTTGCCGCCCATGATCCCACTGCCCGACCGTGCCGCAAGTTGGCTGCGTTCCATGGCCGAAAGTGATGCCCGGGTGGCACCCGAGGTGGCGCGCGGCAATATGCGTCGCCTGCGCTGGTTGGTGCCGATTTTCCTGGCGCTCAATCTGCTGTTGCTTGTGGTGTTCGCATTGGACGATGCAAGTCGCACTCCGATCCAGCTGACCTGGCGGCAGTCGGTCATGACTGTATATGGCGTGACCATCGTCGTGTTGCTGGTCGCAATGT
This sequence comes from Burkholderiaceae bacterium, assembly GCA_037968655.1. GTDB lineage: Bacteria > Pseudomonadota > Gammaproteobacteria > Burkholderiales > Burkholderiaceae_C > CAISIP01. Next base: position 1,026 of record JBBKVW010000216.1, on the reverse strand, counting down.
TGATTGCCTGGCGCATGGCCGGGCGCGATCATAGCGAACGCCTGCTGCGGGTGTTGCAAAGCGCCGCGCCGCTTGCGTTCCTGATTTTCACGATCGTCCTGACGGCGCTCGACCAATGGGTGACCAGCAGCATCAATCCCTATCTGCTGGGCTGCATGTCGATCAGCCTGCTGCTGCTGCTGCCTCCACTGACGGCCATCTGGCTGTTTGCCATCTCCTATGCATTGCTGTTTGTCGCACTGGGTTGGACCCAGAGCGACGCCGTTGTGCTGCTGTCCAATCGGGCCAATGGCTTTGGCGCCAGCGTGCTGGGCCTGGTCTTGTCACTCGGGCTGTGGCGTAGCAATACCCAGTACATCCTGCTGCGGCGCGAACTGACCGAGCGCAATGCAATACTGGAGAAACAGCAGGAAGAACTGGTCTGGCTGGCGACCCGCGATGCACTGACCGGCCTGTACAACCGCGGCGAATGCCTGCGCCTGGCTGAACTCGAGCTGATGCGCACCCAGCGCCATGGCGGCTATACCAGTGCGATCGTGCTGGACCTGGATTTTTTCAAGGCCATCAATGACCGACATGGCCACCCGGCCGGTGACAAGGTGCTGGTGCATGTCGCGCGTTGTCTGCTTGCCGGCGTGCGCGCCACCGACGTGATCGGGCGTATCGGTGGCGAGGAGTTCATGGTGCTGCTGCCGCAGACCGACATCGATTCGGCCGCCGGGCTGAGCTACAAACTGCGCCGCATGCTGCATGAGTCGCCAGCCAGGATCAGTGCGGACCTGCAAATCTCCGTGACCGCCAGCTTTGGCGTGGGCAGCATGCCCGGCGGCCACGATGGCACCGTGGCGGCGCTCTATGCGGCCGCTGACAATGCCTTGTACGATGCCAAGCGACTTGGACGTGACCGGGTCGAACGCACCGAGCCCGATGCCTCACTGACTCCGTCAGACTACCAGCGCATGCGCCGGCACTGAAACCGGGCCGGCGCGCCGGTTCAGCCGTGCATCTTGTCGTTGCGCGCTATCC
>JBBKVW010000215.1:0-5059 GCA_037968655.1 Burkholderiaceae bacterium | reverse complement strand
CAGGATCGCGCCCGTGTGCAGTTCGGTTCGATCAGCAAGTTCGGCCTGATGGAGATGAGCCGCCAGCGGCTGCGCCCGGCGCTCAGCGAAGGTGCCTCCATCCCCTGCCCGCGCTGCGGTGGCTCGGGCCATATCCGCGACACCGAAAGCTCGGCACTGCAGATCCTGCGCATCATCCAGGAGGAGTCGCTCAAGGACAACACCGCATCGGTGCTGTGCCAGGTGCCAGTCGATGTGGCGTCCTTCCTGCTCAACGAAAAGCGCACCGAGATCACCAAGATCGAACTCAAGCAGCGCATCAATGTGCTGATGGTGCCCAACAAGACGCTGGAAACGCCCAACTACAAGCTCACGCGCCTCAAGCACGATGATCCGCGGCTGGACAATATCGAGGCCACCTACAAGCTGGCCGATGAAGCCGAAGACCCGACCGCGGTCACGCGCCGGGCCCAGGAGCCGACCAACCGCCAGACGCCGGTCATCAAGGGCGTGCTGCCCGATGCGCCAGCTCCCGTGGCGCCACCCAAGCCGGAAGTCGCAAGCCAGCAAGCGCCAGTTGCACCGCGCGAAGCACGCAACGCCGCGCCGGTGCAGGCGATGGCCCATGTACCAGCCGAACGGGGCTTCCTGGGCTGGATCAAGAACCTGTTTGCAGCTCCCGGTGCGGAACCGGCACAGACGCCTGCCAAGGACGAAGTGAAGAAGGACGCCCGTCAGGACGCGCGACCAGCGCGTGACGGACGTCGTCCCGAAGGTCGTGATGGCGCACGCGATGGCGCACGTGGCGACGGCCGTGGCGAAGGCCGTGGCGAGGGTCGCTCGCGCGGTGGGCGCGGCGGACGCGGTGGACGTGGTGATCGTTCCGGTCAGGGCCAGCGCGAACGCGGCGACAACAACGTCCAGGCGATGGCGCCGGACGCCGGCGCACAACCCAGCCAGGCCGGCGGCGCCGACGAGGCAAACCGCCAGGACCAACAACGTGGCGAGCGCCCGCAAAGGGGCGGTCGAGGCGACCGGGGTGGACGCGGCGATCGTGCAGAGCGCGGCGAACGCAATCGGGACGGCGAACGCCGCCCATTGTCCGAGCGCCCGGCCCAGGATGCGGCGGACCGGGAGAACAGTGTCAACGCCAAGCCAATGGATGCCGGCGAATCGACGCAGGACCGTGAAGCAAATGAAGGCCGCAACGAGCGCAAACGCGATCGGCGCCCGCGCGGCGAACGCAACGACGCTCCGGTCGCAGGCATGGAGCCGTCCCGCCAGGCCGAGGTGTCCGAATCGGCGCGACTGCCGGATATGCACGATCAGTCCGGCGGACAGGTGCAGCCGATGAGCGACAGCAGCCCGCAGGACGCGACACCAGCGCGTGACGAGAACCGCGAAGCCGGCGAACGGCGCCCACGCGAACGTCAAGGCCGTGATCGCGGTCCACGCGGTGATCGGGGTGATCGGGGTGATCGCGGCAACGAGCGCGACAACGAGCGCGGTCGCAATGAGGAAGCAGCTGCCGTCGCCACCGAGCGCCAGGCACAGCCAACCCTGGAGGGATTTGCGCCTCCAACGCAATCGGTCGATGCACCATCTCAGCCGGCGCCACGCCAGGCCACGACGGCCACCGCCGTGCCAGCTGCTGCTCCAGCGCCAGCCGGGCTTCCCAAAGTACAGCAGTTCGAGCTGCCGGTCGACCAATTGGCGCAGGTGGCCGCGTCGAGCGGACTGAACTGGGTTAATTCCGATGCGGACAAGATCAGCCAGGCGCAAGCGGCGATCGCAGCCCAGCAGGCACCGATCCACGTTCCACGGGAACCGGTTGCGCCGATGGTGAAGGACGAAGGGCCTCTGGTGCTGGTCGAAACGCGACGCGATTTGCGCAGCATGACCCTGCCATTCGAGAAAGAATCACCGAACTGAGCGCCTGCGTCGCTACGCCGCCTTGTGACAGGCGGCGCAGCGACGGGTCACGCCATCAGATCAGGAAAGGGCTGCGCTGCGCCAGGCCGCAGTGGCAGCCTCCGCATCGCCGTGCTGCAGGGCCAGTTCAGCCAGCAAGCGCCAGGCATCGCGGCGCAAGCCCGGGTCCTGCAATCGCACTAGCGATTGCTGCAACAACTGGCGCGCCTTGCCCCACAACTGCAACTGCATGCAGGTCACGCCGGCCAGGTATTGCAATACTGCGTCGGCAGGATGGCTCAGTTGGGCCGATTCAATGCGCGTCAGCCAGTCGCCCTGCGGGGCGCCCTGGCCGTCGGCGAAGCTGAGTTCCAGCGCCCGCACCAGATCGACGCATTGCTGCTGCGCCAATGCGCTTGGCTGCACCAGCATCTTGTCCCAGATCGGCAGCAGCCATTGCCGGCTTACCAAAGAATCACCGCCCAAAGCCAACATGCGCCTGGCTGCCGCGATGGCCACTTCAGGCATCTCGCGTTCCCCAACGTCCAGCCTGGACCAGGCTTGCGCCAGCTGGGCGGGATCATGCGCAGTATTTACCAGTTCAATTGCCAGCCCGCGCAGCACGCCGCTGGCTGCGGTCTGTGACAGCGCGTGGTGCTTGGCCAGAAGGCGTGCCGTCTCCAGCGCCATGATGGTGCGCCCGGCCATGCGCGCTGCCTTGAGTCGCATGCGCAATGCCAAGGTCCGGCGCGAAGGCCCCTGACCCAGGTCGTCGAGGTTCTGCAGCGCCAGTGCTGCATCGTGATCATCCAGCGCCCAGCGGGCCGAACGCAGGCGCGCGCCTTCGCCAACCTCGGGCGCCGACCCCTTGCCGGCCTGTTCGAGCGCAGCACGAAAATGCAGCTCCCGCGCGCCCCTGTCCTGAAGCGAATGCGCCGACTCGGCAGCCAGCACATGCGCGACCGACAGCAACTGGCCGGCATAGGACGGTTTGTCTTCGGCGCCCGACAAGTGACGAACCTGGTCCACCACCGCCTCGGCCGCCTTCTTGGCGCGTACAAAGCGGCCCGCAATCAGTTGTGAAAACGCTTCCAGCAATGCCAGTTGCATGCTGCGCTCGCGCTGACGCTGGCGCCACATCCGCGCTTCGCGCGGGATGGCAAAAAGCGCCGACAGGGCGCGCAAAGCCAGATGCAGAAATAGAAATCCGCCCAACAGCAGGACCAGTACGAAGTTCAGGGACAGGTCAATCCGGTATGGCGGCCAGAAAATTGTCACTGACCCGGGATTACTGCCCGCATAGAGCGCGGCCGCCACTGCTCCCGCAAACAAGGCCAGCAACCACAGGGAAATGCGCATCTGTCGGCCCCTGCCCTAGCGCCCGGAGCCCGCTGTAGTCAGCGCGGCCATGGTTTCATCAATCCGCGGAAGCTCCATGGTCTTCATCTGGCCCTGCACTTGCTGCAGCAAACCGGCCGCCGCCTGCGTCTTGCGCGAGGCGGGATCGAAATACCGAAACAGGCTGGTCGACGCCGAAGCCAGGTCGGCACGGGCAGATTCGAGTTGGCGTGCCAGCAGGCCAAGCCGGGCGTTGAGCAACCTGAGCTTGAAATTCTCCCGCACGAAGAACGATTGCTCGGGCGACAGCAAAACCGCATCAGGTTGCTCGATGCGGCTGATGCGCAGCAACTTGCTGGCCTCCTCACCCACCACCAGCAGTACCTGCTGCCACCACGTCGGACTGTCGACCGTGTCCTGGCGTTTGAGCGATCCGCCCGCACTGACGGTCGCTACCGCGTTGACCAGGGGCAGATCATCTGCCATGCGCAACAACTCGTCGATGCGCGCGAGCAGGCCGGGGGTGTCGCTGACAGCCGCAGCAGTGACACGGGCAATGTCGCGCGTCATGGCGCGTTGCACTGGCGCCAATCCAGGTTGGGCTGCGCGCGCGACCCGCTTTTCGGCGCTTTGCAAGGCAGCGACCAGCGGCTCGATGCTGCCGGTGAGTTGGGCCTGCTGCTGGGCCAGGCGCAGCGCAGACTCGATGTCGACCACGATCGTCTCGTCCCGCGAACGCGACAGGCTCTGGATCAGTTCATCAACCTGGCTGCGCTGGACCGCGACCTCGCCCAGTCGAATCTCCGTCACCGCCAGCCGCGCCGCGGTCTCGCGCGACAACTCCTGCGCCGACTTGGCGCTGGCCCGCGCTTCGGCCGCATGCATGCTTGAATCGCCACTTTGGCGTGCCAGCTGTTCCTTCATGGACGACACGCGCTGCCACAACATGACTGCGGCCACCAGGGCCAATATTGCAATCAGCAGAGCCAGCAGAGACAACGGGGAGAGCCCGAGCACTGACGCCAACGCGGGCGGCGGGTTGTTGACCGTTGCCGCCGATTCAGGCCTGCTGCCGGCCACAGTCGTCCGCTTCGCGTCGGCGTCAGGCGCAGGCGCGCCGGCGCCTGCCGATTCGGGCGAGTTGGGGGCCGGGACGTTTTCATTCATCGCAGTGATTTTATCGACGCCGCGATGTCGGGCAGGCTTGGGCGCGATTCGTTAACGACGCCGAAGCCGGCATCGCGAGCAGCCTGCGCAATTCTGGGATGTGTCGCCAAGGCGCGGGCAGTGGACCAATCATTCGCCGGGCCTTGCTGCAGCGCGCCGATCGCCAGGCTACTTGTGAACAGCCACAGCGCATCCTGTTCGCGAGTGAGCTCGCAAAACCTGCGGCGAAGCTGATCGCGCGCGGGCGCAGCACGCCGATAGGCGACGACAAAATGCGGCTGCGCTCCCGCCTGCGCCAATTGACCGGCCAGCCAGTCGCGCCCATTGCCCACTGCAGCGCCGTTGTTGTCGTACAAGCCCGTTTCCGCTTGCATGGCGGCTTCGGGCATATCCTGGTCCGTACCGCGCACCAGCAGGACCTGCCAACCCGGCCGAACGCTGCCCTTGACCACCTGCCACAGGGACTCCGAGTCAAACTGCGCGCTGTCGTGCGCGGGCGCATCGATTCGATCGGGTGCAATACCCTGCTGCAGCAGTGCCGCCACCGTTCCCGCGCCAGTGCCCCAGCAACGCGGACCGACGGGCAGTGGCACATCCTGCACGCCAGGCGGCCGCGCCGCAAAGAAATGTTCCACCGCTGCGGCACTGACAAACATGATGGCCG
>JBBKVW010000214.1:0-2555 GCA_037968655.1 Burkholderiaceae bacterium | reverse complement strand
CACCAGCGCACTGGATTCGGCCAATGAGCGCGCGATACAGGCCGAACTACAGACGGTGGCGCGCAACAAGACCACGCTGGTGATCGCACATCGACTCTCGACTGTGGTCGATGCGCACGAGATCCTGGTCATGGACGGTGGTCGCATCGTCGAGCGCGGCGCGCACCAGCAGTTGCTCGCCGCGCGCGGGCGCTATGCGCAGATGTGGGCGATGCAGCAGTCGTCCGACGCCGATGGGCCGGCCAAGCACTGAGCCGCGCTAGCGACTGTATCGGGCCCGCAACCGCCCAGCCGGTTGACGGTGGCGCCGGGCCCATGCTGCGGATGCCGATCGCACAGTCTTGATTCGGATCAAGACCCGCGCGGCCAGGGGTCCTAGACTGGTGGACGAAGCACACGATTGGCAGCGCAGCGCCAGCCGGTCCATCTCCGACATGAACAGCGCACCCGACGCCCCTAACGACCACACGGATGCGAATGCCGCAGCTGCGGTGGTGTTCTCGGTGCACGGTCTGGCCAAGGTCTACGGCAGCGGCGATGTGCAGGTGCATGCCTTGCGCGATGTCGATCTGGAGATCCGCCGTGGTGAGTTCGTGGTGCTGCTCGGCGCCTCGGGCAGTGGCAAGTCGACGCTGCTCAACATCCTGGGCGGGTTGGACGTGCCCACCCGCGGCGAGGTGCGTTTCGGCGACCATGTGCTGACCGACGCGAGCGAGAGCGAACTCACCGCGTACCGGCGCGAGCATGTCGGCTTCGTGTTCCAGTTCTACAACCTGATCCCCAGCTTGACGGTACGCGAGAACCTGGCGCTGGTGACCGACATCGCCGACGACCCGATGCCGATCGACGAGGCCATCGACATGGTCGGCCTGACGCCGCGGCGCGACCATTTCCCGTCGCAGCTCTCCGGCGGCGAGCAGCAGCGTGTGGCGATTGCGCGGGCCATCGTCAAGCGGCCCGCGGTGCTGCTGTGCGACGAGCCGACCGGCGCGCTCGACTACGTGACCGGCAAGCTGGTGCTCGAGGTGATCGCGCGGATCAACACCGAACTGGGCACCACGGCCGTGGTGATCACGCACAACGCGTCGATCGCCGGTATGGCCGACCGGGTGATCTATCTGGGTGATGGCCGGATCCAGAAGGTCCAGACCAACGCCCACAAACTCAGCCCCTCGGAGTTGTCCTGGTGATGGCCCCCAACCCAGCCGCTGCGCGTCTGGCCCCCCGAGGGGGTGCAGATAGCTTGGGGCGGCCCGGCGCTATCGGGATGGCCCCCAACCCAGCCGCTGCGCGTCTGGCCCCCCGAGGGGGTGCAAATAGCTTGGGGCGGCCCGGCGCTATCTTATGAAAGCCCTGGACCGCAAGCTGCTGCGCGACCTGCGCCTGATGTGGAGCCAGGCCTTGACCATCGCATTGGTGGTGGCCAGTGGTATCGGGGGCTTTATCACCAGCCTGTCGGCGGTCGAGTCACTGGCGCTGGCGCGCGATCGCTTTTATGCCGAGGCGCGGTTTGCCGACGTGTTTGCCAGCGTCAAGCGCGCGCCCAACGCGCTGCAGGCAGTGCTGCGCGAAGTTCCGGGCGTGGCCGACGTGCAGACCTCGATCGAGCAGATCGTGCGCATCGAGATCGACGGCCTGGCCGATCCGGTCATCGGGCAGCTGATCGGTATCGATCTGCGCGTACCGGCGCGCATGAACCAGGTCACGCTGCGCAATGGACGCGCGCTGAACGAGGCGGCGGTCAGTGACGGCAGCATTCCCACCCTTGTCTCGGCGGGGTTTGCCGACGCGCGAGGGCTCGAACCAGGTTCGCGCCTGTGGGCCCAGATCAATGGAAAACGCCGTGTGTTGACTGTCGCCGGCATTGCCTTGTCGCCGGAGTTCGTGTTCGCCGGCTTGATGGGCAGTCCGGACCAACGCGGCTTTGGCGTGTTCTGGTTGCCGCGCGATGCACTGGCCGCGGCCTACGACATGGATGGCGCGTTCAACCGCATCGCGATCAAGCTCGCGCCCGAGGCGTCGGAACGCGCGGTCGTGGAGCGGGTATCGCGCCGGATCGCGCGTTACGGTGGCCGCGAAGCCCACGGGCGGGAAGACCAGTCGTCCAACGCGATGCTCGACGCCGAGATCAGGAGCCAGCGTGTCATCGGAAGCTTGTTGCCGTCGATCTTTCTTGGCGTAGCCGCCTTTTTGCTTAACGTGGTGGTGTCGCGCCTGGTGGCGACCCAGCGCGAACAGATTGCCGCACTCAAGGCCCTGGGTTACCCGAACCGCAGCATCGGCGCGCACTACCTGAAGATGGTGCTGCTCATCGTGCTGGCCGGCCTGCTGATCGGCGTGCCGTTCGGCGACTGGCTCGGCGGCCTGTTCACCGGCCTGTATGCCGAGTCGTTCCAGTTTCCCCGGCTGGACCACGCGACGCCGGCCTGGCTGCTGGTGGTGAGCATCGGCATCACGGTCGGCACCGCGGTGCTGGGCACGCTCAACGCCATCGTTGCCACCGTGCGGCTCGCGCCGGCCGAGGCCATGCACCCGCCGGCGCCGGCGGGTGCATG
>JBBKVW010000213.1:0-5073 GCA_037968655.1 Burkholderiaceae bacterium | reverse complement strand
TGAGCCCGGCCTCGACCGCCTTTTTCGCCAGCAGGCCGGCAGCCAGCAGCACGCTCGGATTGGAGGTGTTGGTACAGCTGGTGATGGCGGCGATCAAGATATCGCCATTACCCACCGTCAAAGCCGGATTGCCGCGCGGGCGCGACTCGGTCACTGCCGGCTGCATCGCCGGCCGGTTGCCGACCATCTCGGCCAGGTCGCGCGGCGCACCAGGGGGCGTCTCGACCTGGCCCTCACCCTGCGGGCCGCTACCGTCGACCGGCACGGCGAACCGCTGCGCAAGACGCTCGGCACTCTGGTTGAAGCCGGACTCGGCCGCCGGTTTGCTGAACAGGCTCGCGAACTGCGACGCCACATTGCCCAGTTCAATCCGGTCCTGCGGCCGCTTCGGACCTGCCAGGCTGGGCGTGACCGATCCGAGGTCCAGCTGGACCACCTGCGAATAGTCGATGTCGCCCACCTTCGGAATACCGAACAGGCCCTGGGCCTTGAAATAGGCCTCGAACAGATCGATCTCGGCCCGCGTGCGACCGGTGCCCTCGAAATACGCCAGCGTCTTTTCGTCGACCGGGAAGAAACCCATCGTGGCACCATACTCGGGCGCCATGTTGGCGACCGTCGCGCGATCCGGCAGCGCCAGCGAACGCGTGCCCTCGCCGAAGAACTCGACGAACTTGCCCACCACCTTGTGCTGGCGCAGGATCTCGGTCACGGTCAGCACCAGGTCGGTGGCCGTGACACCCTCGCGCAGGCGCCCTGTCATTTCGAATCCCACCACGTCGGGCGTCAGCAGATACACCGGCTGGCCCAGCATCGCCGCCTCGGCCTCGATGCCGCCCACGCCCCAGGCCACCACGCCGATGCCGTTGATCATCGTGGTGTGGCTGTCGGTGCCGACCAGCGTGTCCGGGTAGACGACGCCGTCGCGCGTCGTGTGAACACCGCGCGCCAGGTACTCCAGGTTGACCTGGTGCACGATGCCAAAGCCCGGTGGCACGACGCGGAAAGTGTCAAAGGCCTGCATGCCCCATTTCATGAACTCGTAGCGCTCGCGGTTGCGCTGGAACTCGATCTTCATGTTCAGGTCGAGCGAGTTCTTCTTGCCGTAGTGATCGACCGTGACCGAATGGTCGACCACCAGGTCCACCGGCACGAGCGGCTCGATGCGCTTGGGCTCTTTGCCCAGGCGCACCGCCACGCTCCGCATGGCTGCCAGGTCGGCCAGCAAGGGCACGCCGGTGAAGTCCTGCAGTACGACGCGCGAGACCAGAAACGGAATCTCGTCGGTACGCGCGGCCTTGGGCGACCAGTTGGCCAGTTGCGCGACATGCTCCTTGGTGACGCGCTTGCCGTCGCAGTTGCGCAACACCGATTCGAGCACGATGCGCAAGGACACCGGCAGGCGTTTGATGTTGGGATACCTGCGCGCCAGCGCGAGCAGCGAAAACAAACTGCCCGATGTGCCGGACGGCGTCTTGAAGGATGTGCGGGTGGAAGCGAATGCGTGGGCCATGCTGGACTCCCTTTCTTGTTCGAGGTAGACAGAAAGAGCATTCTGACAGCCGTAGGACAACTGTTCCAGTGGCATGGTCGGCGAGCGTCGTGGCAATCGAATCAAGACCGTGTGCGCTGCGTCGCGCCCCGCGACAGAAAATCGACCAGCCAAGGGCTGCAACCGGCAGTTGACGCATAGCGCCCGCGCCCGCGCCAAGCCAGCGATCGGGCCTTGTCGCTAAACTAGTTCCGACAACTCCAGCCTGGCAAGCCTTGCATCGGCCCACGGTCTGGCGCAGTCCGCTCGCAACAGGCGCCCGACAAGAGGTGCTGTTCCGGAAAGACCCACATGCCTATTTCAAGCGCCTATCCGGCCCACGCCGTTCGCCCCTCCCCTTTGCATCGCATGCGCCGGCGCGCGGCCCTGCAGATCGGCGCTCTGCTGCTGCTGGCCAGCTGTGGCGCCAAGGACGCACCCGCACCGGGCGCCGGTGGCGGCCCACCCAAGATGCCGCCGCCCGAGGTCGGCGTGGTGACCGTGCAGCCCCAGTCAATTGCCATCCAGACCGAACTGCCGGGTCGCGTCAGCGCGCTGCGCGTGGCCCAGGTCCGGGCCCGCGTCAACGGCGTCGTGCTACAGCGGCTGTTTCGCGAGGGCAGCGACGTCAAGGCCGGCCAGCCACTATTCCGGATCGATGCGGGCGCCTACAAGGCCGCGCACGACAGCGCACAGGCCAATCTGGCGCGGGCCCAGGCCAGCCTGGCCCAGGCCAGCGCACTGGCTGCACGCTACAAGCCGTTGGTGGCAGCCAATGCCGTCAGCCAGCTGGAGTACAGCAACACGCTGTCGGCACAGAAACTGGCCCAGGCCGATGTGGCAGGCGCTCAGGCGGCGCTGCAGAGCGCCCGCATCAACCTGGACTACAGCACGGTGCGGGCACCCATATCCGGGCGCATCGGGCAGTCGCTGGTGACCGAAGGCGCGCTGGTCAGCCAGGCCGAGGCGACACAGATGGCGCTGATCCAGCAGACGGCTTCGGTCTATGTCAACTTCACCCAGTCCAGCGGCGAGCTGCTGCGCCTGCGCAAGGCCATGGGCGGCAATACGCTGCGCCGCGCCGGCACCGAAGCGACACCGGTGCGCGTGGTGCTGGAGGACGGCAGCGAGCTTGCGCGGCCGGGCCGGCTGCTGTTTTCCGATCTGAGCGTGGACGCCAGCTCGGGCCAGGTCACGCTGCGCGCCGAGGTGCCCAACCCGGACGGAATGCTGTTGCCCGGCCAGTATGTGCGGGTGCGGCTGGCCCAGTCCGAGTTGCCCTCGGCCATGCTGCTGCCCCAGCAATCGGTGACCCGGTCCAACCAGGGCGACTCGGTGCTGGTGGTGGGCGCCGACGGCGTGCCGGCCAAGCGACCGGTCACCCTGGGCGCCAACCAGGGCAACCAGTGGATCGTGCTGGGCGGCCTGCAGCCAGGCGAACAGGTGATCGTCGAAGGCTTCCAGAAGATGATGGTGCCGGGGGCGCCGGTCAAGGCCATGCCCTGGAGCGGCGCGGCCATGGCTGCACTGACCGGTACTGCCACTACGTCATCGGGCGCTGCTTCGGCGACCGGCGCGGGCACTGCGTCATCGGGCTCTGTGTCGGCGGCTGGCGTTGTTACTGCGGCATCGGCCACTGCTGCGGCGCAAGGGCCTGCCACAGCGGCATCGGGTGCAGCGTCTGCACCGCTTGGCAAGTAGCGCCCAGGCAGACGCATGGCCCAGTTCTTCATCAACCGCCCGATCTTCGCGTGGGTGATCGCGCTGTTCATCCTGGTGATGGGCGCGGTGGCGATGACGCAGCTGCCGATCGCGCAATACCCACCGGTGGCGCCGCCATCGATCGTGATCTCCACTGCCTATCCGGGCGCCTCGGCGCGCACGCTGGAAGACAGCGTGATCAGCGTGATCGAGCGCGAGATGAACGGCGCGCCCGGCCTGATCTACATGGAGTCGAGCAGCCAGGCCAACGGCAGCGGCTCGATCACGCTCAGTTTCGAGGCCGGCACCAACCCGGATCTGGCCCAGGTCGACGTGCAGAACCGGCTGGCGCGCGCCACACCACGCCTGCCGGCCAGCGTCACCCAGCAGGGCGTGCGGGTCGACAAGGCGCGCTCGAACTTTCTGCTCTTCACCATCCTGTCCTCGGACGACCCGAGCCTGGACCCGGTGGCGCTGGGCGACTACGCCGCGCGCACCGTGTTGCCCGAACTGCAGCGCGTGGCCGGTGTCGGCCAGGCCCAATTGTTTGGCACCGAACGGGCTATGCGCATCTGGGACGACCCGGCCCGGCTGGTCGGCTTCAACCTGTCGATGGCCGAGGTGACCAGCGCCATCCGAGCGCAGAACGCCCAGGTCTCGGCCGGCACCATCGGCGAACTGCCCAACATTGACACCCAGAAGATTTTTGCCACCGTCGTCGTCAATGGCCAGCTCGCCAACACCGAGCAGTTCGGCAACATCGTGCTGCGTGCCAACCTGGACGGCTCCACCGTGCGCCTGCGCGACGTGGCCCGGATCGAGCTGGGCGCCGAGGCCTATGCCACCTCGGCGCGCCTGAACGGCAAGCCTTCAACGGGCATCGGCGTGCAGCTTTCACCCAGCGGCAACGCACTCGCCACGGCCAAGGCCGTGCGGCTGCGCATGCAGGAGCTGTCGCGCTTTTTCCCGCCCGGCGTGCAGTGGGCAATACCCTACGACAGCTCGCGCTTCATCGACATTTCGATCCGCCAGGTGGCCGAGACCCTGCTCGAAGCCGTGGCCCTGGTGTTCCTGGTGATGTTCCTGTTTCTGCAGAATATCCGCTACACCATCATCCCGACCATCGTGGTGCCGGTGTCGCTGATGGGCACCTTCGCGGTGCTGCTGGCGCTGGGTTTTTCGATCAATGTGCTGACCATGTTCGGCATGGTGCTGGTGATCGGCATCGTGGTGGACGATGCCATCGTCGTGGTCGAGAACGTCGAGCGCATCATGAGCGAGGAAGGCCTGGCGCCGCTGGCCGCGACGCGCAAGGCGATGGGGCAGATCTCGGGCGCCATCGTCGGCGTCACCGTGGTGCTGATCTCGGTGTTCGTGCCGCTGGCATTCTTTGCCGGTTCGGTGGGCAATATCTACCGGCAGTTTTCGGCGGTGATGGTGACGGCGATCGCGTTCTCGGCGTTTCTGGCGCTGTCGCTCACGCCCGCGCTGTGCGCGACCCTGCTCAAGCCGGTCGAGGCCGGCCACCACCATGCCAAGTCCGGTTTCTTCGGCTGGTTCAACCGCGGCTTTTCGCGCACCGCCAAGGGCTACGAGGGCGTGGTGGCGCGCCTGCTGCGCCGCGCCGCGCGTTACCTTCTCATCTACGCGGTCATCATCGGCGCGGTAGCGGTGCTCTACAACCGACTGCCCACTTCTTTCCTGCCGGCAGAGGACCAGGGCTACATCATTGTCAATGTGCAGTTGCCGCCGGGCGCCACGCGCAACCGCACGCTGGACGTGATGCAGCAGATGGAGGGCTTCGTGCTCAAGCAGCCCGAGGTGCAGAGCATGGTCAGCGT
>JBBKVW010000212.1:0-2606 GCA_037968655.1 Burkholderiaceae bacterium | reverse complement strand
GCATGCGCCGCAGCGACAGGAACTCCTCCTGCGCGGCAACCCAGTCGGGCACATAGATTTCGGCCAAGGTCTGGCCCTGCCGGACCCGGTCCAGCGTGGCGCGCACCTGCAACTTCTCGACGAAGCCGCTGGCGCGCGCCTGCAGCACCGCCTGGTCGCGTTCATTCCAGACTATCGTGCCGACTGGGTTGCCGCGCAGGAGGAGTTCCTGTCGCTGCGGCGCATGCAGGGCAGCGATCTGGGCGGCCTGATCGATGGCGCGCGCCAGCGCATGCGACTGGCGGGCATGAGCGAGGCGCAGGTCGCGTCGGTCGAACGCAGCGGGCAGGTGCAGGCGCGGATTGCTCTGACCGCACCGATCGGTGGCGTCGTGACTGAGCTCATGTTGCGCGAAGGCATGACGGTAATGACGGGCGCCACGCTGTTGCGCATCAACGGAACCGGCACGGTGTGGGCACAGGGCGAGGTGCCTGAAAGCCAGGCCGCGTTGTTGCGGCCAGGTGCCAAAGTGGTGGCAACGACACCAGCGATTCCGGGTGTGCAGTTCACCGGGCAGCTGCAGGCGATGCTGCCCGATGTCGATGCGTCGACCCGCACGCGCAAGGCGCGCGTGGAGCTGCCCAATCCGGGCGGCGCTCTGGTGCCGGGCATGTTCGTGCAGATGCAGTTCTCCGACATGCGCAGCACCAGGGCGCTGGTCGTGCCGACCGAGGCCATCATCCAGACCGGCAAGCGCACGGTGGTGATGTTGTCATTGCCGGACGGGCGGTTCCGGCCGGTCGATGTGGTCATCGGCATCGAGACCGGCGGGCTCACCGAGATCAAGCGCGGCCTGCAGGCGGGCCAGCGGGTGGTGGTGTCGTCGCAGTTCCTGATCGACTCGGAGGCCAGCCTCAAGGGCGTCGAAGCGCGGCTGAATGCCGAGCCGCCGCCGGCGCCGAGCGCGGCAGTACAACACGAGGGCGAGGGCCTGGTGGAGGCGATCGGGCGCGACGCGATGACCTTGTCCCACGGCCCGATCCCGTCGCTGAAATGGGGCCAGATGACGATGGACTTCAAGTTGCCGCGCAACGGCGCCCCACGCGGCGTTGCGGTGGGTGACAGGGTCAGCTTCGGCTTTTCGATCGATACCGAAGGCCTGCCCCAACTGAGCGCAGTGCGGCCACTGCAACCTGATAGCCGGCCGTCATCGTCGACCTTGCCTGCATCCGCCCCTGGTAAGAAACCATGATCGCCGCTCTGATCCGCTGGTCGATCGTCAACCGCTTCCTGGTCTTGCTGGTCACGCTGATGGTCAGCGGCTGGGGCGTGTATTCGGTGCTGCGCACTCCGCTGGACGCCTTGCCCGATCTGTCGGATGTGCAGGTGATCATCCGCACCACCTATCCGGGCCAGGCGCCGCAGATCGTCGAGAACCAGGTCACCTATCCGCTGACGACGACCATGCTGTCGGTGCCCGGCGCCAAGACGGTGCGCGGCTATTCGTTTTTCGGCGATTCCTTTGTCTATGTGCTGTTCGAGGACGGAACCGACCTGTATTGGGCGCGTTCGCGGGTGCTGGAATACCTGAATCAGGTCCAGGCCCGATTGCCCCCCAATGCCAAGGCCCAGCTCGGGCCGGACGCCACCGGGGTCGGCTGGATTTACCAGTACGCGCTGGTCGATCGCAGTGGCAAACACGACGCATCGCAGCTGCGCGCGCTGCAGGACTGGTTCCTCAAGTTCGAACTCAACTCGGTGCCCAACGTCGCCGAGGTGGCCTCGGTTGGCGGCATGGTGCGCCAGTACCAGGTGCTGCTCGATCCGGACAAGCTGGCGGCCTACCGGATTGCGCATACGCAGGTGGTCGATGCGATCGGGCGTGCCAATCAGGAAAGCGGTGGTTCGGTGCTGGAGCTGGGCGAGGCCGAGTACATGGTGCGCGCCTCGGGCTATTTGAAGACGCTGGATGACTTTCGCAAGATTCCGCTGCGTAGCACCGACGCTGGCGTGTCGGTGCGGCTGGGTGATGTGGCCCGCATCCAGGTCGGACCTGAAATGCGCCGCGGCATCGGCGAACTGGACGGCGAGGGCGAAGCCGCGGGCGCGGTGATCGTCATGCGCTCGGGCAAGAACGCGCTGGAGGTGATTGCCGCAGTCAAGGCCAAGCTGGGCGAGCTGCGGGCCAGCCTGCCGCAGGGTGTCGAGATCGTGCCGGTGTACGACCGCTCGGGCCTGATCGAGCGCGCGGTGCAGAACCTGGGCTTCAAGTTGCTGGAGGAATTTTTGGTCGTCGCGCTGGTGTGTTTCGTGTTTCTGTTCCACCTGCGTTCGGCCTTTGTCGCCATCGTGTCGCTGCCGCTGGGCATATTGGTGGCCTTCATCGTGATGCGCTACCAGGGCGTCAATGCCAACATCATGTCGCTGGGCGGCATAGCGATCGCCATCGGCGCGATGGTCGATGCGGCAGTGGTGATGATCGAGAACGCACACAAGCATCTGGAGCGCTGGGCGCACCGCCATCCGGGTCAGACCCTGCGCGGCGAGGCACGCTGGACGGTGGTGGGCGATGCCGCGGCAGAGGTCGGGCCGGCGTTGTTCTTCTCGCTATTGATCATCACGCTGTC
>JBBKVW010000211.1:0-6997 GCA_037968655.1 Burkholderiaceae bacterium | reverse complement strand
GGCACCTGCTGCGCTGGCAATGGCAATGGCAATGGCAGCGCAGCAGGTGCCGCAATGACAACCGGCGGCGCAATCGAGGCCGGCGGCGGCGCAGTTGCGGGGACCGTCGCAACCGGCGCAGCTTGCGGCGGTCTGGGCGCGGGCGATGGCCGCTTTGGCGAAGGCGGCACGGGCTGCGTCGCCGGCACCGGCGGCACCACTGGAGCAGGCGCTGTCAGCGCCGGGGCGTTCAGCGCTTTCGGAACCGACGGTTGGGGCACTGGCGGCGCGGGAGGAATCAGCACATCCTGAATCACCAGCGCCTCCAGCGACGTGTAAGGCCGCTCGAGACTGCGCTTGCCGCTAGCGCCCAGCGCCAGCCAGACCAACGCCAGGTGCAACAGCACAACGACCATCAGCCACCGGGATCGATGGGCCGCATGGTCAGGCTGGTAGGCCTGGCTGTAATAGTGCACCGGCAGACCTATTGAAATTGCTCGCCGCCGACCACGGCGATGCGCGTCAGGCCGGCCCGCCGGGACGCTGCCAGCACTTTTGCAAAAACCGCATACGGCGCGTCCTTGTCGGTCCGAATATGCACCTCGGGCTGCTCGGCCAAGCCGGCGACCTGCGCCATCCGGGCTTCGAGCTCGCGCTCGTCGACGCGCTCGCCCTGCCAGGTGATGACGCTTCGGGCATCGATGTCCAGCGCGATCTGCTGCGGCTTGACAAGGGCCGGTGCGACGACCGCGGTCGGCAACTGCATATTGACGGCATGCAGCTGGATCGGAATCGTGATGATCAGCATGACCAGCAGTACCAGCATCACGTCGATCAGGGGCGTGGTGTTGATGACCATCATCAAGTCTTCCTGTTCGGAGTCTGCCATCCGCATCGGCATGCCCATTGATTCCCTCCTTGCCTGCTGGCCAGATCGTCGGTGTGCGCCGATCACGGCAGCAGTGCCGGCGGCTCGGTGATGAATACGACCCTGCTGATTCCCGCGCGTTGGCAGGCCAGCAGCACGCGCCCGATGCCTTCATAGCGAGCCGCCGCGTCGCCCCGGATCTGCACGTCTGGCTGGGGCTTCTGACTGGCGACCAATCTGAGCCGGGCCAGCAGCTCATCGTCATTGGCCAGTTGCCTGTCATGCCAGTAGATGCTGCCGCCACGATCGATCGAGACGATGATGCTGTCCGGCTTGGACTGGCGCTCCTCGACGCGTTCCTTGGGCAGCGACAGACTGATCGAGCTTGTCACCACTGGAATCGTGATCAGGAAAATGATCAACAGCACCAGCATCACGTCCACCAGCGGCGTGGTGTTGATCTGGCTCATGACCGCGTCTTCGCCTTCGGCGGAATTCCAATTCATGGTCAGGGCATTCGCTGTCGTCTGCGCGCGTTCGTCAGGGCTTGTTCATGGTGGCCAGCATCACCGCATGCAGATCGCCGCCAAAGGCCTGCACGCTTTCCATCGCCGATCGATTGCGCCGCACCATCCAGTTGTAGCCCAGCACGGCCGGCACCGCGACCGCCAGTCCGATGGCGGTCATGATCAGCGCCTCGCCCACTGGCCCGGCCACCTTGTCGATGCTGGCCTGGCCGGACAGGCCGATGGCAACAAGTGCGTTGTAGATACCCCAGACGGTTCCGAACAAGCCAACAAAGGGCGCAGTCGAGCCAACTGTCGCCAGCACCGCCAGGCCGCCCTGCAGCCGGCTTTGCACGCTGGCCATCGCGCGCTGGATGCTCAGCGTGACCCAGGTGTTGAAATCGATCGCACCCAGCAGGCCTTCATGCCGGGTGGCGCCTTCGAGCGCCTTTTCGGCGATATAACGAAACGGGCTGTCAGCCGCCAGCATTTGCGCACTTTCCCGAATCGACGCACCAGCCCAGAAGCCCTGGTCGATTGCCTGCGCATGACGACCAATCCGGGCCTGCTCCATCCACTTGGTCAGGATCACATACCAGCTGGACAGGCTCATCAGCACCAGCACCAGCAGCGTCGCCCGGGCAACCAGATCGCCCTGCTGCCACACCGCTTTCAATCCGTACGGGTTCTCGCCGGCAGCCACACCGGCCGAGGCGACCGACACCGGCATGATCGCCGGCAATTGCTGGGCAAGAGCATCGGCTGCGGGCAACAGGCAGGCGAGCACTGCAAGTAGCAGAACCACCATGGCGCGGTAGGTGTATGTGCGCACGAATCGTCCTTTCACCAATGCAGATTCGCTATCCGGACCGGGCCGGACCAGGCATGGGCGCGAAAACGCGGGCTTTGTTTGTCGAAAAGTGTAGTGGACCGCGCGCCTCGACGTTCTGCGTACACTGCGCGCATGCCACCTGCCCTGCACGCCATCGCCATGCGCACCAAGGCCGCGCTGCAGAGCGCCCTCGCGCTGGCGCGTGCGCACCGCTGGCGCGCGCTGATGCTGTTGCCGGCGCTGCTGCTGCTGTATGTACTGGTGCTGATTCCGCTGACACCCGGCATCAGCGACCTGCGCAAGGCCAAGGTCGGCCTGCCGTCGGTGCTGCTGGCCAGCGACGGGTCGGTACTGGCCGAATACAAGAACCTCAATCGCGAATGGGTCGCGCTGGACCAGATCGCGACCAGCGTCGTCAACGCGCTGATAGCTACCGAAGACCACCGCTTCTTCCAGCACCACGGCATCGACTTTCGCCGCACGGTCGGCGCCCTGCTCAATACGCTGCAAGGCGATCTGCAAGGCGGCTCGACCATCACGCAGCAGCTGGCACGCAACCTGTATCCGGACGAGATCGGCCGCGCCACCAGCATCAATCGCAAGCTCAAGGAGGCGATCACCGCGATCAAGATCGAGGCCCTGTACTCCAAGACCGAGATCCTGGAGACCTATCTCAATACCGTGCCCTTCCTGTACAACGCCTTTGGCATCGAGATGGCGGCGCGCACCTATTTCGACAAGTCGGCCAAGGATCTGGACGTGGTGGAGGGCGCGACGCTGGTCGGCATGCTCAAAGGCACCAGCTACTACAACCCGGTGCAGAACCCGGAACGCTCGCGCGAGCGGCGCAACCTGGTGCTGGCGCAGATGGCCAAGGACGGCACGCTGGCGCCGGAGCGACTCGAGGCACTGTCGCGCCAGCCGATCAAGCTCGACTTCGAGCGTCAGGCCGTGCCCTTGGGACCGGCGCCGCATGTGGCACAGCAATTGCGCAAATGGCTGGTCGGATGGGCCGACGCCAAAGGCTACAACATCCATGCGGACGGATTGCGGGTGGTGACGACGCTGCACGCGGGCATGCAAAAGGCCGCCAACCAGGCCGTGACCCGCCAGCTGGCGCAACTGCAAAAGCTGGCCGACGGGCGCGCCCGCGCCGGTCGCGACATCCCGCCATTGCAGGCCGGCGTTCTGGCGCTGGACCCGCGCGATGGCGCAGTGCGCGCCTGGGTCGGCAGCCGCGATTTCGCCAGTGAGCAGTTCGACCATGTCAGCCAGGCGCGGCGCCAGCCCGGCTCGACCTTCAAGCCCTTCGTCTACGGGGCCGCATTCATGCAGGGCGCGCGGCCGGAAGACACGCTGATCGATCAGGAGGTGTCGATCCGGCCCCAGGGCGGTGGCGAAGTGTGGAGCCCCAAGGACGAGACGCCACCATCGAACCAGCCCATGACGCTGCGCGATGGACTGGCCTATTCAAAGAACACCATCACCGCGCAGGTGATGCAGAAGGTCGGCCCGCAGCGGGTCGCGCAGCTGGCCCAGACGCTGGGGGTACGCCAGAGCAAGCTCGACCTGGTTCCGTCGCTGGCGCTGGGTACCAGCCCGGTCACGTTGATCGAGATGGTCACGGCCTACGGCGGCATTGCCAATGGCGGCAACTACATCGCGCCGGTGCTGGTGCAGCGGGTCGAAGACCGCAACGGAAAGCTGCTGCAGCAGTTCGCCCCGGTGCATGCGCCCGAACGCGCCATGCCGTACAAGGACTCGCTGACCCTGGTCAACGCCATGCGCGGCACGATCGACTACGGAACCGGCGCAGCGATCCGCAGCCGCTACGGCATCCGTGCCGACGTGGCCGGCAAGACCGGCACCACGCAGGAGAACAGCGACGGCTGGTTCATCATGATGAACCCGCAACTGGTGGTCGGCGCCCGCGTAGGGTTCAACGACAACAGCGTCACCATGGGCTCCTGGGGTCAGGGCGCGCGCAGTGCGCTTCCCATGGTGGGCGAGGTATTTCAGCAATCGTTTCGTGCCAAATGGCTGGATGCGAATGTGGAGTTCGACATACCACGGCCGCGACCGAAACCCGCGGCCGTACCCGAGCCCGAGCGACCGACCAATCCGATTCTGGAGATCGTCCATGAGGTGCTGGACGAGATCTGGCGCCAGTTGCGCTGACACCGGAACGCCGATCCTGCAGCATCCGGCCATCGCCCTTGGCGTCCTGGCGCATCGGCCGGCCAGCACCCGGCAGATATCAGGGCGCCACTGGCGCCTTGTTCGCTTCGAGCATCTGCTGCGCCGCTGCAGCCACCGATGAATCGGTGCCGCCGGCGACCTGCACCGTGGGAAAGGCGAACTTGATGCCGTTGGCATCGAACGCAATCTTGATCGCCGCATAGGCCTTGCGCCGGATCACGAACTGCTCGCCGGGGCGGGTCATCATCTTCATGCGGATCTGGATCGCGAAGTCGCCGAACTGCTCGACACCCTGCATCTTCAGCGGCTCCAGGATATTGGGGCCCATCTCCTCGTCGGCCGCCAGATCCTGGCCGATCTTCTTGATCAGCTTGCGCGCCAGTTCCAGGTTGCTGTCGTAGGTGATGCCGATCGACAGTTTGTCGATCACATAGTCCCGGCTCATGTTCTGCACTGCGCCCAACTCGCCGAATGGCACGGTATAGACCGGGCCACGATGGTGGCGCAGCCGCACCGATCGCAGGCTGAACGATTCCACCGTTCCCTTGTAGGTGCCGCTCTGGATGTACTCGCCGACCCGGAACGCGTCGTCGAACAGAAAGAACACGCCACTGACAATGTCCTTGACCAGCGTCTGCGCGCCAAATCCGACCGCAATGCCCAGCACCCCCGCGCCGGCAACCATGGGCGCGATGTCGACGCCCAGCGCCGACATCGCGGTCAACACGGCGATCAACGCCAGGGTCACGAACGACACGTTGCGCAGGATCGGCAGTACCGTACGCAAGCGCGTTGCCTGACCCGCATGCGCGGTGTCGTCGGCACCGACTGCCTGCGCCTCGGCCAGCTTGCGCTCGAGCATGGCCTTGAACACGAACCAGACCAGATCCGCGAACAAGACAATCACCACCACGCTGAAGGCACTGCGCAAGATGCGGATGGTCGCGCTCTCGCCGGTCATCACCTGCACCGGATCGAAGCCCAGGTTGCGGGCCAGCAACAACGCCGCCAGGACGATCAGCAGCACGCGAACCGCCCGGACAAAAGCCGCACCGCCAATGCTGGGAACCACCGGCGCATCCCAGGGCGCACCCGGGTCACGTTGCAGGTGGGTCGCGATCGCATTGACCAGCCGCACGATGCCGTACACCCCCAGCACCAGCGCGCCGGCCCAAAACAGGGGAAAGGCGCCGATGACCCGCAGCACCAGCAACACGAACAATGCGACCGAAATTGCCCAGCCCACAGCCTTGTAGTGGTCATCGCGTTCGCCTGGGCGGCGCCAGACCATCTCCATGATCAGGACCATCTGCGCCAGGTACAGGGCGTAGGCCACGACGCGCACGACACCCGGATCGGTTCCCTGCGCGATCAGCCATTCGATGAGAACGAACTGCAGCGCGAGCCCGACCATGTTGGCAACCAGCCGACGATGCCAGAACCAGGCCGCAGGTGTATCCATCGGCACCATGCGAAACCGCTCCGCACCCGGGGCGAACAGCAAGCGCCCGACAACCAGCGAGAGCCGCACCATCACGACGGCGACCAGCAGGCGCAGCAGGAAGTCGCGCAGCACCGGCGGCCAGTCGAAGACCAGGAAAGCGCCAACGGTGCCCAGGGCAAAGGCGCCAACCCAGCTGGCCCCGAAGCCAAACCGCGTCAGCATGGTGCGCAGGCGCTCGACCGGTGTTTCCATGCGCGAGGCCATGATGCGCTTGCGCACGCCGCCTGACACCAGCCAGAACAGGCGTTCCATGCCAAAGCCCAAGGCGGCAAAAACGGCCACCAGAAGGAACACGCTGCCCACGCCGTGGGCATCCATTTCGCCCCGCAGCCGTTTGAGAACCTCGGCCAGGGCGGCTGGGACTTTCGGCGCAGCCGCCGCAACCGACGCCAGGTGCGCGCGGATGCCATCGATCTGGCCGGCCATCATCGCGTCGCCGCCTGGCGGCGCAAGCTTTGGTGCCGCCGAAACGGCCGCGCGTTGCTGTTCGAGCCAGGCCTGGACCTGCGGGTCGGCCAATATCTGCAGCAGATCCCGGACCTTCTCGGGTGGCGCATCACCCGCGGCATGTGCGGTCAATGATCCACATGCCAACATGACGATGAGGGCCAGCAACCTCAGAAAATGCATTGTCGAGTCCGATCTCGGAGCGCACGCCGCGCGGTGAAGCATTCTAGGCACAGGCTGGAGATGGGCCCGCATAATGGCGCACCGCGAAAAGCACCACACAGGACCGGCGTCCCATGGATTTCCAACGCATTCTTGAAGAGATCGCCACCGAAATTGAGCCATTACTGGGCCGCGAAGGCCGCGTGGCGCGCTACATTCCGGCTCTGGCACGGGTCCCGCCGGATCAGTTCGGAATCGCGCTGCGCACTTGCGACGGTGAGGAAGCGGCAGCAGGCGATAGTGCCCGGCTGTTTTCGATCCAGAGCATGTCCAAGGTTTTTTCGCTGACGCTGGCGATGCAACGCAGCGAGGGCGACGATCTGTGGGAACGCATTGGTCGCGAACCGTCCGGCAGCCCGTTCAATTCGCTGGTGCAGCTGGAAACCGAACGCGGCATTCCACGCAATCCGTTCATCAATGCGGGTGCCATCGCAGTTGCC
>JBBKVW010000210.1:0-4806 GCA_037968655.1 Burkholderiaceae bacterium | reverse complement strand
GCAGCCGGCCAGCGTCTACGGCGTGGCCAAGGACGCCAGCCGGCGCCTGCTCGCGGCCCTGTGCGCCAGCCACGGCGTGCGGCTGGCCTGGGCGCGCATCTTCTTTCCCTTCGGCGCGGGCGAGTCGGCAGCGCGCCTTGTACCGTCGCTGATACAGGCCTTGTGTGGCCAGGCCCCGCCCTTTGGCGTGCATGCCGATCAGCAGCGTGACTTCCTGCATGCCAGCGACGTGGCGCAGGCCCTGTTGCACCTGCTGCATTCGCCAGCCCAGGGTAGCTACAACATCGGTTCCGGAATGGCGGTGGCACTGGCCGAAATCGTGCGCTGCCTGGCCGGCTTGCTGGATGCCGATCCGGACCTGGTGCTGCGCCAGCCGCCGGCGCGTGCGGCCGACACGGCACGGCTGGTGGCCGATACCCGCAAGCTGCGGGCCTGCGGCTGGCAGCCGCGCCTGTCACTTCAACAAGGACTGGCGCTTTGCGTAGCCGGGCAAGCCGCATTGCTGCAGACCCGGGGCACGACAGCGCCATGCCTTTGATGCAGCCTTGCCCCCTGTGTGCGTGCGGCGACTGCAGCGAGTTCCTGCGCCGCGATCAGGTTCCGGTGCACCAGAACCTGGTCATTGCCGATCGGGCGCGGGCGCGCGGCGCGGCGCGCGCCAGTTTGCAGATGCTGGTCTGCCCGTCCTGCGGCTTCGTGTTCAACGCCGCTTTCGACCCGGCCCGCCTGGCCTACGGGCAGGACTACGACAACACCCAATCGCATTCGGCCTGTTTCGACGCCTATCTGGACGAACTGGTCGAACGCATGGTGACGGTGCACGGTGTGTCCAATGCAAGCGTGGTGGAGGTGGGTTGCGGCAAGGGCCATTTCCTGCGCAAGCTGGTGCACTATCCGGGTGCCGACAACCGCGGCATCGGCTTTGATCCGAGCTATGTCGGGGCGGAGTCGTCAGACGATGGCCGGCTGCAGTTTCGGCGCAGTTTCTACGATGCCGATTGCGCCCATGTGCCGGCCGACGTGGTGCTGTGCCGCCATGTGATCGAGCATGTGCCCGACCCGCTGGCATTGCTGCGCTCGGTGCGCGCGGCCCTTGGCGCAACGCGCCACGCCAGGGTGTTCTTCGAGACGCCCTGCGTCGACTGGATCTTGCGCAATCGCGTGGTCTGGGATTTTTTCTACGAACATTGCTCGCTGTTCTCGGCCGCTTCGCTGCGCCATGCATTCGAACAAAGCGGCTTTGCGGTGCAGCGGGTCGAGCATGTATTTGGCGGCCAATACCTGTGGCTGGAAGCTGGCCTGGGCGACGCTCAGGCGGTGCAGCCGGGTCCGGACGCCGGTGCCACCGCGCAGCTGGCGCGTGACTACGGCGCGGTGGAAAGCCAATTGAGCCGGGACTGGGCCGAGCGCCTGACGCAGCTGGCCGCGCAGGGAAATATCGCCCTGTGGGGAGCCGGTGCCAAGGGCGTGACATTTGCCAACCTGATGGACCCGCACGCCAGTCGCTTTGACTGTGTGGTCGACATCAACCCGGCCAAGCAAGGCGCCTTCATCCCCGGCACCGGCCACGCCATCGTCGCACCGGCGCAGCTGGCCGGGCGCGGCGTGCGCAACCTGATTTTGATGAACCCCAACTACCGGCGCGAGAACCTGGCCATGCTGCAGGCCAACGGCATTGACGCGCAATTGATCGACTGGAGTCCCGCATGAAGATGATCCTGGATACCGAGGCGCAGACGCTGTGCCTCTGCGATGCAAGTGGCGAGCAGTTGCTGCCGCTGTACTCGCGCGCTGCGTTCGAGGCGCTGTCGCGCCAATGGGTGCGGGTGGGCTGGAGCCAGAAATACCAGTACACCTTCTCGTGGATGGGCCGCCCGGTGATACAGCTGCCCGAGGACATGCTGCGCATGCAGGAGGTGATCCATGCCATCAAGCCCGATGTGATCATCGAGACCGGCGTCGCACACGGCGGCTCGCTTATCTTCTACGCCAGCCTGTGCAAGGCGATGGACAAGGGCCGGGTGGTGGGCGTGGACATCGAGATCCGGCCGCACAACCGCAGCGCCATCGAGGCCCATCCGCTGGCCGGGCTGATCAAGCTGGTGCAAGGGTCGTCAACCGATGCGGCCATCGTGGCGGCGGTGCAGCGCGAGATCCTGCCGGGCGAAACCACCTTGCTGATACTTGATTCCAACCACAGCTACGCGCATGTCTATGCGGAGCTGGAGGCATACGCCGGCATGGTCTCGCCCGGTTCCTACATCGTTGCGACCGACGGCATCATGTCCGACCTGGCCGACGTGCCGCGCGGCGTGGCGAACTGGACCACCGACAACCCGACCCGCGCCGCGCACGACTTCGCCAGCCGCCACCCCGAATTCGTGATCGAACAGCCGGCCTGGCCGTTCAACGAGAGCGAGTTGCAGCACAACATCACGCACTGGCCGGGGGCATGGTTGCGGCGCGTTGCGTAGCGGCATACCGGTTACTGGCAAGCCGGCATGGACGCATCCCGCACGCTGGTCGCCGGCAGGGCGACCTTGAAATGACCGTGCGCCCTTGGGGGTGCGAGGCGAAGCGCAAATAGGGGGCACTAACCCGGGATATCGGGCTCGACCAGCGCGGCCAGCTGCAGCAGCGATTCCTGCCAGCCGAGGTAGCACATCTCCAGTGGAATCGATTGCGGAATGCCGCTTTGGCTGATCTGCAAATCGGTTCCGCACAGAACCGGTTTCAGTGCAACTGTCACTTCCATGAGCCCGGGCAAACCAGGATCATCGAACCTGTCCGTGTACCGAATCAGTTCGTTCGGCACCAGTTCGAGGTAATCGCCGCCGAACGAATGCCCATGGCCGCTCGAAAAATTGTGAAAGGACATCCGGAAGCTGCCTCCGACCTTTGCATCCATGTGGTGCACCTGGCAGGTAAAGCCATGCGGCGGTAGCCACTTGGCCATGGCTGCGGCTTCAAGGAATGCGCGATAGACCTTCTCGGGTTGGGTGCGCAGCACGCGGTGCAGGCGGACGGTATGGTCGCTCATGGTCTGGTCTCCTTGGGCTGTGGTGCAGTTGACTGACAAGTGGAATGAACTGGGCGCGGGTTCATCAAGACCTTGCGGCGCCCTTGTCGACATGAGCTGCCGGACTTTGCGTGTCGACTTTCACTGGCTCACGGCGCGGAATCAGTATGCCGTCGTCGACAACCGCCAGCAGTGGAACACCTGCAGCCGCATTGCGCCACAAGTTGGCCGGGTAATTGCGGGCGCCTGGCTGCCAACCCTGTGGAATGAACTCGTATTCCCAGTCGGAATGCCCGTGTTCACGCACGGTGGCACGGTAGTGGTTATCGGTATCCCGGCAGGTGATGGCGATGGCGACATCTGCGCGTGCTGGCGTGCCGAAATCGTATGCGTGCAGTGCCTTCACCATGTTGGGCCCGGCTTGTTGCTCAGAGAAGCCGACGATAGCCAGAAAAGCGGCAAGCATCAAGGGCACCGGGTGCCAGAAAGCGATCGCGGCAACGATTGCCATTGCGGCCCCGGCAATCAGCCAATGATGCAAATGCGCCGCAACCCCGATGCTGCGCCGAAGCACGGCAAGCTGTTGATCGACAGTCAGCGTGCGCAACGGGCACTCCCGATTACGCCACGTGATTGCCAGCCTTTATTGCGCCGCAGCAGCGCGCCGCACGTCAGTGAAGTCTGCTCGTGGGAAGTTCGAACGCGCATCATGTCCTCCGTAGCATGGAAGTGAAAGTCGCCCGCCCATCGAACTGGCCGGCGCTGGCCAGCGCAAGTCAGGTCTCCAGGTGACCGGCCACAGAGCGGTCGAGCCCCATGCGCTCGGGATGGATCGATCTGCAAGCCCGCATGCCGATACGGCTTTGCTGGTGCGCCGTCACTGGATCACTTCGTCGGCCTGCAGCTGCAAGGGAATCCCGATCGTGAGGCCGAGTGCCCTGGCAGTCTTGAAGTTGAGCACCATCTCGAACGTGTCCGGGTGCTCGACCGGAAGGTCTGCCGGGCTGGCACCGCGCAGTATCTTGTCCACATAGGTCGCCGCGCGCCGGCGCAGGTCGAGCCGGTTCACCGCGTACGACATCAGACCGCCGGCGACCACCCCGTCGCGCCCGCCGTACATCGTCGGCAGGCCATGCGCGCGCGCGAACGACGCAATGGCGGCCGCATGCAGGTCGCTAAGGGAGTTCGGAAACACATACAGCGCGTCTGGCCGGGAGCGTTGCAGCGATTGCTGCACATCGGCCTGTGTGAGTCGGTCAAAGACCACGGCAATCGGAACCACACCCAGCTGCGTTCCGTTCTGCTCGATTGACGCGAACGCGGCGTCCTCGTCCGGACGGCGCATCATGATCATCGCCACGCGCGAAATCGTGGGCGACGCCTGCTTGAGCAACTGAAACTGCTTGAAGATGATTTCGGGGCCAGGAATGTTTGTCACGCCGGTCACGTTGAAGCCGGGATGGGCCAGGCTGGCGACGAGGCCGAGTCCAACCGGATCAGCGCTGCCCGCCATGACAATGGGAATGCTTGCAGTAGCCAGCTTCGCTGCCTGCGCTGCGGCGGTGCTGATCGTGACGATCGCGTCCACCTGCAGCCGCACCAGGTCTGCCGCGAGAGCGGGCAGGTTGTCGGCATGTTCATCGGCGAATCGGAACGCGAGAACCAGGTTGCGGCGCTCGGAATAACCGAGCCGGGCCAGCTCGTCGCGCAACGCCTGAACATCGGCCGCGCTGCTTGCCGCCGATCCAAGCGCGAGGACTCCCACCCGGTACGGACTTTCCTGCGAC
>JBBKVW010000209.1:0-5198 GCA_037968655.1 Burkholderiaceae bacterium | reverse complement strand
AGGGAGCGCGGCAGTCCGACTTTCAATAGTACGTCGCGCCGCTTGGCGCCCAGCACCCGCAGCACGTCCTCGAGTTCGGGCTCCAGCGTGGCCAAGCCGGTGGCCATGTTGACCATGATCGGGAAAAACGAGATCAGGAACGCGGTCAGGATTCCCGGGCCCAGGCCGATGCCGAACCACACCACCAGGATCGGCACCAGTGCCGCCTTTGGCACGGCATTGAATGCCACCAGCAGCGGAAACAGGGCGGCGTAGGCCAGTCGCGTCGAGCCGACCAGGAAACCGAGCAGCACGCCAACCACGATCGACAGCGCAAAGCCGACCATGGTGACCCAGAACGTCTGCCACGCGGCCAGCGCAATCGGCCCGGTGAACTGTGCCAGGGCGCGCGCAATTTCCAGCGGGCTGGGGAAGATGAACTCGGGTATGGACAACCCGGTGCAGGCCAGTTGCCACACCGCGATGATGACGGCCAGCAGCATCAGCGGTGACCAGCGCTCGAGCTGTTCGCGGGTCATTTAGAAATCTCCGCGCGGAGCGCTACGGCATTTTCCTTGGGAACGGCCCGGCGGATAGCCAGACCAGCCTTCGCGCGACGCGCTGCGGCATTCGCCTTGGGAACGGCCCGGCGGCTCATGCTGCCGACTCCTTGGCCTTTGCGCTGCCCGGCTTGCGGATCGCGCCGATATGGCTGCGCAGTTCATGCACGATGTCGCTGAAGGCGCTGGTGTAGGTAACCTCGAGGTCGCGGTCCTGCGGCAGGTCGATTTCCTTGCGCACGACAAAGCGGCCCGGGCTCTTGCTCATCACATAGACCGTGTCGGCCAGGAACACCGACTCGCGCAGGTCGTGCGTGACCAGCACCACGTTGAAGCGTTGCTCCAGCCACAGTTCGCGCAGGATGACCCACAACTCTTCGCGTGTGAATGCGTCCAGCGCGCCAAAGGGCTCGTCCAGCAGCAGCATGCGCGGCTCGTGGATCAAGGCGCGGCAGATGCTGACGCGCTGTTGCATGCCACCTGACAACTGCCACGGAAACTGCTCTGCGTAGCCGTCCAGGCCGACGCGGTCGAGCAGCTTGCGCGCACGTTCCTCGTATTGCGCCCGGTCGCGCTTGAAGTTGCTTCTGTAGGGCTCGACTATTTCCAGCGGCAGCAGCACGTTGTCCAGCGTGGTGCGCCAGGGCAGCAGGGACGGCGCCTGAAAGGCCATGCCCGAGATCTTCAGCGGACCGGTAACCGGCTGGCCGTCGATCTTGACTGTGCCGCGCGAGGGCATGCGCAGGCCGGTCGTGAGCTTCATGAAGGTTGACTTGCCGCAACCCGAGGGGCCGACGATGGCGATGAACTCGCCCTCGCGCACCTGCAGGTCGATTGCCTCCACCGCGAACTGCTGCTTGTCCAGCAGTTCCTGGTTGTAGGCCAGCCAGACGTCCTTGAAATCGACGAAGGCCGCCTGGGCCGGCGCCGTCGCGCCCTGCGCCTGCATGCCTATTTGCGCGCGGGCAGGATGTTGAGCTCGGCCGCGCTGGGCAGCATGGAGCCGTCCCAGATGGCGTCGGCATTGACCCGGGTCTTGGTGTTGAACGCGTCCGACACCTGGCTCGCCATCAGCGACAGGCGCGGGCCCTTGACCTGGCCGAAGCCTTCGGCCCGTGCGTCCGGGCTGTTTACCACGGTATCGATGGCCAGGCGCAGGCGGCGCTGCTCCAGCGCCACGTTGATGATGCCGTCGCGCTCCCTGACATGCTCGATGGCGGCGTCCGGCTTGGCGATCACCTCTTTTGCGCCCTTGGTGAAGGCCGAAAGGAAGGCCTTGACGGCGGCCGGATTTTCCTTGAGCAGCTTGGGCGAGACGATGATGGCATTGCCATAGAGCTTGACGCCGTGGTCGGGGTAGGACAGCACGACCACGTCCTCGGCCTTGACGCCGCGCGCCTCCAGGTTGAGCAGCGAGGTGAAGGTGAAACCGGTGATGGCGTCGACATCGCCGCGTGCCAGCATGGTCTCGCGCAGCGGTGGGTCCATCGCGGTCCACTGCACGGCGCCAATGCCGTTGGCTTTCTGGAAGATCGGGAAAGCGCGGCGGCCGGCGTCAAACACCGGCGCGCCCAGTTTTTTGCCAGCCAGGTCGGCCGGCGTCTTGATGCCGGATTTCTTGAGCGCCATCACCGAGGCCGGCGTGTTGTTGTAGACCATCATCACGGCCACCGGCTTGTTGGGCGCGTCGGGGTTGTTGGCGTGAAATTCCATCAGCGCCGCCAGATCGGCAAAGCCCATGTCATAGGTTCCGGCGGCGACCCGTGTCACCGCACCACCGGAGCCGTTGCCGGCGTCGATGCTGACATCCAGCTTGGCATCCTTGAAGTAGCCCTTGGCGGCGGGGGTCAGGAACAGCGCCGAGGGGCCCTCGAAGCGCCAGTCCAGGATGAATTTGATGGCTGTTTGGGCCTGGGCCATGCCGCTGGCGGCAGCCAGTACCAGGGCCGGCGCGAGTCGGGTGAAGAATGTGTTGATCATCGTGATGCTCGTGTTGGTCAGGAAAAGCCTTGCGGCAGGACTGGGAAGACCAGACCGGCAAGGCGCAAGCGCGTGCGGGTTGCGACGGTCCATGATTATCACGGCCGGCATCGCGCTGGCGGCGACAAAAGGGGCCGCTATAGGGTTTCCGCTGATACAACGGCTGTGACCACGGTTTGCAGGCGTGCGTCCCGTTCACGGGTGCGCAGCCACCAGACCATGCCCTTGCGCACCGGGCATGCGGCCTGTTGCAGACCCAGCAACTGGGCAATCGTCTGTCCCAATACTGGCTGGTGGCCGATGATGAGCACGGCGCTCTTGGCATGTGGCCACTGGGCCAGTTCCAGCAGATCGGCCACGCCGGCGGCGCCGGACAGTTCGGCGCGCAGTTTGTATTTGCGGCCCAGCGCCAGCGCGGTTTGTTCGCAGCGCCGCGCCGGGCTGCACAGGATGCGGATGCCATCGGGCAGCTGGCTGTCCAGCCAGGCTGCCACGCGCGCTGCCTGCTTGATGCCGCGCGGCGTCAGCGCCCGCTCCAGATCGTCGTCGTTCGGGCCGCCGACTTCTGCATCGGCATGGCGCCACAGGATCAGGTCCATGCGATGTCCGCAGGGGGCGCCGTGCCGTAGCGCTGCATCAAGGCGTCCTGCATGCCGGGGTTTTGCCCGGCGGCGTTGGCCACGGCGCGCTGGTAGTGTCCATCGGCCAGCAGATGCCAGGCGTCGCGGTGGTCGTGCAGGCTGGCCACCAGGCATTCGTCGATGATGCGCTGGCGCAGCGCCGCGTCCTCGATCGGCCAGGCCAGCTCGATGCGGCGCATCATGTTGCGGTTCATCCAGTCGGCACTGGACAGGTACAGCTGTTCCTCCCCGGCGATGCGGAAATAGAACACCCGCGAATGCTCGAGAAAGCGCCCGATGATCGAGCGCACATGGATGTTGTCGGTCAGGCCAGGCAACTCGGGCGGCAGCATGCAGGCGCCGCGCACGATCAGGTCGATGCGCGCCCCGCGCTGGCCGGCAAGCACCAGCGCGGCCACCAGTGCCTCGTCGGTCAGGGCGTTCATCTTGAGCACGATGCGGGCGTCTTCGCCGCGCTCGGCAGCGGCTCCGGTCTGCTCGATTTTCTCCAGGAAGCGGCGCTGCAGATCAAACGGTGCCAGCCAGACTTTGTTCAGGCGGGGCAGGCGGCTCTGGCTGGCCAGGTGCAGGAACACGTTCTCGACATCGGCGGCCAGTTCGGGATTGGCACTCAGGTGCCCGACGTCGGTATACAGGCGCGCCGTGCGCATGTTGTAGTTGCCGGTGGACAGATGCACATAGCGCACCAGTTTGCCGTGCTCGCGGCGCGTGATCAGCAGCATCTTGGCGTGGGTCTTGAGGCCGACCACGCCATACACCACCTGGGCCCCGACCAATTCCAGTCGCTCGGCCCAGTTGATGTTGGCCTCCTCGTCAAAGCGTGCCTTGAGCTCGACCACGGCGGTGACCTCCTTGCCGCGGCGCACCGCTTCGCACAGCAGGTCCACCAGTTCCGGGTCGGGACCGGTGCGGTAGATGGTCTGCTTGATCGCCAGCACCTTGGGGTCATGCACCGCCGCGCGCAGGAACGACGCAACCAGGTCGAAGCTCTCGTAGGGATGGTGCAGCAGGATGTCGCCCTTGCGCAGCCGCGCAAACAGGGACTCGTTGGCCAGGGGCTGCTGGGCATTGGCCGGTATGTAGGTGCCAAACAGCAGCCGGGGTGCGTCCACCAGGTCGATCAGCTGCTGTAGCCGCACCAGGTTGACCGGGCCATGCACTCTATAGAGCGACTGCGGCGGCAGGTTGAACTGGCGCAGCAGGAAACCGGCAAGATAGTCCGAGCAGCCGGCTGCCACCTCCAGTCGCACGGCCTGGCCATAGTGGCGCTGCTGCAAGCCCAGGCGCATGGCCGTGCGCAGATTACGCACATCGTCTTCGTCCACTGCCAGGTCGGAATGGCGGGTAACCCGGAACTGGGAGAACTGGATCACCTGGCGCCCGGCAAACAGCCGGTGCAGGTGGGCCCGCACGATGCTCGACAGCGACACCAGCGCCGCCTTGCCGCCCGCAACCTTGGCCGGCATGCGAATCAGCCGCGGCAGTACCCGTGGCACCTTGACGATGGCGATCTCGTTCTCGCGTCCGAACGCGTCCTTGCCACCCAGGCGGACGATGAAGTTGAGCGTCTTGTTGGCTACCTGCGGAAACGGGTGGGCCGGGTCCAGGCCGACCGGAATCAACAGGGGCCGCATTTCGCGTTCGAAATAGGCACGCGCCCATTTGCTCTGCGCCGCGCTGCGGTCGGCAAAGCCGACGATCTCGATGCCTTCCAGCGCAAAGGCCGGCATGAAGGCGTCGTTGTACAGCGAATATTGGCGGTCCACCAGGGTGTGCGCTGCCTGGGCCAGGGTGTCGAATGATTGCGCGCTGTACTGGCCCTTGTGCGCGCCATCGTGAAAGGCCTGCAGATGCGCGGCCATCCGCACCTCGAAGAATTCGTCCAGGTTGGACGACACGATGCACAGGTAGCGCAGGCGCTCGAGCAAGGGAATATCTGTTCGGTGCGCCCAGTCCAGTACCCGCTCATTGAAGGCCAGAATGCTGTGATCGCGGTCCAGCAGCGTCAGTCCGGGTTGAGATTGCGCGGTGCCTGTTG
>JBBKVW010000208.1:0-5621 GCA_037968655.1 Burkholderiaceae bacterium | reverse complement strand
GTCCAGCACTTCATAGTAGGGAATCTTGCGCGTGATGTAGGGCACCGAATGGCTGCTGCGCGCCGTGCGTGCTGCACGTTTGGCCTCGCGGCCACCACCTGCACGCCGACCACGCGGCGCCTGTACGTCCGCACCCGGAACCAATGCTTCATCCATGTCTTTTCTCCGCAAAGGGGTCGAAGGCGGCATGCCCCCGAATAGTTGCGACAGTATGGTGACGCACCCCGCAAAAATGTGATCCGCAAGCGACTCTGTCTTGTGCGCTCACGCCAAGGCCCGCCGTTGGGCCCCCGGCGGACTGGCAAGCCGCATCTTTGCCCATGCGCGATCGGCTTGTCGTTACCAGGCCCGATCCCGTCGTTTGCCGTCAAAGCGGAAGTGGCGCTCGCCACTAGCATTCGCGCGGTCCAGTAATTTTTGACGAAGCAAGGTGGATGATGGTTGCCAAAATAATCGATGGCCACGCGGTGGCGCGCCAGGTGCGTGAGGAATGCCGCGTGCAGACCCAGGCGCTGCTGGCGCAGGGAGTGGTGCCGGGGCTGGCCGTCATCATCGTGGGTGACAACGCCGCGTCCAAGGTCTATGTCGCGAACAAGATCAAGGCCTGCAACGAGGTTGGCCTGAAGTCCACTGTCTACGCCTTTGCGGCCGATACGCCCGACACCGTGGTCGAGGCCGAGATCGTGCGTCTCAACGCCGACCCGGCGGTGCACGGCATCCTGGTGCAGCTGCCCCTGCCGGGCCACTATGACGGCAAGCGCGAGCTGGCCGCGATCTCCAGCGACAAGGACGTGGACGGCTTTCACCTGTACAACGTCGGCGCGCTGGTGCAGGGCGAGACCCTGTTCCCGCCCTGCACGCCGTTCGGGGTGCAGAAGATGCTGGAATTCGAGAACATCCCGATCGAGGGGCAAAACGTGGTCGTGGTGGGCGCCAGCAACATCGTCGGCAAGCCGATGGCCCTGATGCTGATGCAAAAGGACGCGACCGTCGTGATCTGCCATGCCAAGACGCGCGACCTGGCCCAGTTCACCATCCTGGCCGACATCCTGGTCGTGGCGGCCGGGCGGCCCAACCTGATATTGCCGCAGATGGTGCGCACCGGCGCCGTGGTCATCGACGTGGGCATCAACCGTCTGCCCGACGGCCGTCTGGTCGGCGACGTGGATTTCGAAGGCGTGCGCCAGAAGGCCTCGTACATCTCACCGGTACCAGGCGGCGTCGGGCCGATGACGGTGACCATGCTGGTGCACAACACGGTGCAGTCAGCGCGGCGCAGTCTGGAATCGGTGGTCTGAGCCCCGCTTTGTGCCTGCACCGCGTGCCCGCACGCGATTTCTGCTCGTAGGGCTGGCACATGCAGGGGAGGGATCCGGGTCCGATTCGCTGTCGCGCCCGGGTCGCACAATGTCGTATTGCGGACACTGCGACCCCTTGCCGTCTCGACAATTCGGGGGCTGGATAATGGCTGTCAATCGGCCGGCGCAACTGGCGCCCCACTCCCCTGCGCTGGATCAGCGCACTACTTCAATTTAGGTACACCGCCATGGCTTTGATGTCTTCGATCCAGGAATTCGACCCCGAGTTGGGCGCCGCCATGGCGGCCGAGGCCCAGCGCCAGCAGGACCATCTGGAGCTGATCGCCTCCGAAAACTACACCAGCCCGCGCGTCATGGCGGCCCAAGGCAGCGTGTTGACCAACAAATATGCCGAGGGCTATCCCGGCAAGCGTTATTACGGTGGCTGCGAGTACGTCGATGTGGCTGAGACGCTGGCAATCGACCGGGCCAAGAAGCTGTTTGGCGCCGACTGGGCCAATGTGCAGCCGCATTCGGGCTCCAGCGCCAACCTTGCGGTCTACATGGCGCTGCTGCAGCCGGGCGACACGATTTTGGGCATGAGCCTGGCCCATGGCGGCCACTTGACACACGGCGCCAAGGTCAGCTTTTCGGGCAAGATCTACCACGCCGAGCAATACGGCATCGACACCGAGACCGGCCTGATCGACTATGACGCACTCGAGGCGCAGGCGATCGCCTGCAAACCCAAGATGATCATTGCCGGCTTCTCTGCCTACAGCCGGCCGCTGGATTTCGCGCGTTTCCGTGCCATCTGCGACAAGGTCGGCGCGCTGCTGTTCGTCGACATGGCCCACGTGGCCGGACTCGTCGCCGCAGGCCTGTATCCGAACCCAATTCCGTTCGCCGACGTCTGCACCACCACGACGCACAAGACGCTGCGCGGACCGCGCGGCGGCCTGATCCTGTGCCGCGCCAATCCGGAGATCGAGAAAAAGCTCAACTCCATGGTCTTCCCCGGCACCCAGGGCGGCCCGCTGATGCATGTGATCGCCGCCAAGGCGGTCGCCTTCCTGGAGGCGCTGCAGCCCGAGTTCAAGGTCTACCAGCAGCAGGTCATCACCAATGCCAAGGCGATGGCCGAGGTGTTTGTCCAGCGCGGTTTTGACATCGTCTCGGGCGGCACCGACAACCACCTGATGCTGGTCAGCCTGATTCCCAAGGGCCTGACCGGCAAGGAAGCCGACGCCGCGCTGGGCCGTGCCCACGTCACGGTGAACAAGAACTCGGTGCCCAACGATCCCCAGTCCCCTTTTGTCACCAGCGGCATCCGGGTCGGAACGCCAGCTTTGACCACACGTGGCTTCGGCGAAGCCGAATGCCGCGAAGTAGCCACGCTGATGTGCGACGTGCTGGACAAGCTGGGCGATGCCGCAGTCGAGAAAGCGGTCGCCGAGAAGGTGGTGGCGCTGTGCCGCCGCCACCCGGTTCCGGCCTGATCGCGCGCCTGCCCATACCATCTGTCTGAAAGCCCTGCATGGCCCTGAGCGTATTTGATCTTTTCAAGATCGGCATCGGTCCCTCGTCGTCCCACACGGTGGGTCCGATGAAGGCGGCCGCCATGTTCGCGCGCCGGCTGGAGAAGGCCGGTCAACTGCCGCAGGTCGCGCGCATCGAGGCCAAGCTGTATGGCTCGCTTGGCGCCACCGGCAAGGGCCACGGAACCGATACCGCGGTGATGCTCGGGCTGGAGGGAGCGATGCCAGACACCATCGACCCGGACAGCATCGATGCACGCATCAAGGCGATCCGGGCCGAGGCCCGGTTGAATGTCGACGGTCTGCACAGCATTGCCTTTAACGAACGCAAGGACATGCTGTTCCTGCGCCGCGAGACCCTGCCCTTTCACTCCAACGGCGTGCGCTTCAGCGCCTTCGCTGCCGACGGCAGTGTGATCGAAGAACGGCGTTATTTTTCGGTCGGCGGTGGTTTCGTCGTCTCGCAGGAAGAGGCTGACAAGGCCGCGGACGATCCGCACATGGTCGCAGACACCACCGTATTGACGCATCCGTTCAGCAGCGGCGACGCCTTGTTGGCCATAACAAAAGAGACCGGCCTGTCGATCGCGCAGGTGATGCGGGTCAACGAACATGCCTGGCGCACCGACGCCGAGCTCGACGCCGGCCTGGACCAGATCTGGGGCGCCATGAAAGCCTGTGTCGAGCGCGGTTGCCGCACCGAGGGGCACCTGCCCGGGGGCATGCGCGTCAAACGCCGCGCGGCCGAATTGCACCGCATGCTGAGCTCCAAACCGGAGCAGGCACTGCGCGACCAGTTGTCGATCCTGGACTTCGTCAACCTGTATGCGATGGCGGTGAATGAAGAAAATGCCGCTGGCGGGCGGGTCGTCACGGCGCCGACCAATGGCGCGGCCGGCATCGTGCCGGCGGTGATGCATTACTACCTGCATTTCTGTCCCGGCTCGTCCGACAAGGGCATGCGCGACTTCCTGCTGACCGCCGGCGCAATCGGCCTGCTCTACAAGGAAAACGCATCCATCAGCGGCGCCGAAGTCGGCTGCCAGGGTGAGGTCGGCGTGGCCTGCTCGATGGCCGCCGGCGCGCTGGCCGCAGTGATGGGCGGCACGCCCGAGCAGGTCGAGAACGCGGCCGAGATCGGCATGGAGCACAACCTGGGCCTGACCTGCGACCCGGTCGGCGGGCGCGTGCAGATTCCGTGCATCGAGCGCAATGCGATGGGTTCGGTCAAGGCGCTGAACGCGGCGCGCATGGCGCTGCGCGGTGACGGCACCCACTATGTGTCGCTGGACAAGGTAATCAAGACCATGCGCGACACCGGCCGCGACATGATGACCAAGTACAAGGAAACCAGCCGTGGTGGCTTGGCGGTCAATGTCATCGAGTGCTGAGATGCCTTGCGCACGAACGTTGGCTGGTGGCTGCAAAGGCGCGGGGGAATCGGGCCAGGCGCTTCAGTCCCGCGGTCGGGCGCTGAACGCGCCGACTGCCCTGCGGTGCTCGGTCTTGCGCCCGCATCGCGCAACTCACTGCGCGCCCTGCGGGCGCTCCATTCAGACAAGCGCGATGAGAATGATGACGAACGCGCTTCGCGCTGGGCGCAAGCCCTGTGCTCCTCGGCGCAGCACAGGCGCGCCCGGCCCGCTCCCCCCGGGCCTTTGCGGCTGGGGCGGCGTATTTGAACGCTACGCGCTCCGACCAATCAGCCTTGCAGCAAGTCCTGATCAGGGCGCGCAATCTCAGCGGCTTCGAGAAGCGCAGACTGACGGTCGGCGCGCGCAGCGCGCTTCGTCAGCTGACTGGTCGCGCTTGTTTGAGCGCAGCGCCTGCAGGGCGCGTAGCGAGTTGCGCGACGCGACCGTTGGTCGAGCATCGCAGCGGATTCGGGCGCAGCACCGACCGCTGCGGCGTGAGCACGACCTGATCAGGACTTGCTGCGAGGCGGGCCTCACGCAATGCGGCCGGCGCGCAACGGCATGGGACGACCGGATTGTGACGACCGGCCGACAAAAGGACACACCGTGAACCGCTTTTCGATCTTCGCACTGGCGCGCAATGCCATGTCCTATCACGAGAACTGGCAAAAGCAGTGGCGCAGCCCCGAGCCAAAGCGCGAATACGACGCCATCATCGTGGGCGGCGGCGGCCATGGCCTGGCCACTGCCTACTACCTGGCCAAGGAACACGGCATGCGCAACATCGCTGTCGTCGAACGCGGCTGGCTCGGCGGCGGCAATACCGCGCGCAACACCACCATCGTGCGTTCCAACTACCTGTGGGACGACGCCACGCATCTGTACGAGAAGGCCCTGCAGTTGTGGGAAGGCCTGTCGCAGGAGCTGAACTACAACACCATGTTCAGCCAGCGCGGCGTGATGAACGTCGGCCATTCGCTGCAGGACATGCGCGACATCAACCGGCGCGTCAACGCGAATCGGCTCAACGGAGTCGACGGCGTGGTGCTCAGTCCCGAGCAGATCAAGGCCATGGTGCCGATCATGAACACTTCGTCGTCGTTGCGCTACCCGGTCATGGGCGCGTCGTTCCAGCCGCGCGGCGGTGTGGCACGGCATGACGCGATCGCCTGGGGCTTTGCGCGCGCCGCCGATGCGCTGGGCGTGGACATTTTGCAGAACTGCGAAGTGGTGGGCATCCGGCGCGACGGCGGCCAGGTGACCGGCATCGAGACCACCCGCGGCATGATCGCGTCCAAGAAAGTCGGCGTCGTCTCGGCCGGCCACAGCACGGTGCTGGCCGACATGGCCGGCATCCGGCTGCCGCTGGA
>JBBKVW010000207.1:0-5883 GCA_037968655.1 Burkholderiaceae bacterium | reverse complement strand
GGCGGCGTGTTCTGGGCCGCCGGCGAGCCCATGGCCCACTTTGTCTCGTCGCCGCCGCTGTTCGGTGCTACGGCCAAGACCGCGGCGGCCGCCTGGCCGGCGCTGGCGCAGTCGTATTTGCACTGGGGCTTCCTGGCCTGGGCCATCCTGGGTTCGCTGGCCACCATCATGCTGATGCACTACCACTATGAAAAGGGCCTGCCGCTGGCACCGCGTACCCTGCTGTACCCGGTGTTCGGCGACCGTGCGATTAACGGCTGGATCGGTACCGTCGCCGACGCCGCCTGCATCATCGCGGTCGTGGCCGGCACGGTTGGTCCGATCGGCTTCCTGGGCCTGCAGGTCTCCTATGGAATGAATGTGCTGTTCGGCATTCCCAACGGCTTCGCCACCCAGGCGATCGTGATCGCCTTGCTGGTGGGCATCTACACCCTGTCGGCCGTCAGCGGCATTACACGCGGCATCCAGCTGATGAGCGCGATCAACATCTGGCTGGCGGGTGCTCTGATGCTGTTCATGCTCGTGGCAGGGCCCACCGGCTTCATCTTCGAGGGCTTCTTCAAGGGCATGGGCGTCTACCTGACCAACTTCTTCCCGATGGCCATGTACCGCGGCGAAGCCGGCGTGTTCGGCGATCCGGGCTGGCTGGGCTGGTGGACGGTGTTCTTCTGGGGCTGGTTCCTGGGTTACGGCCCGCTGATGGCGGTGTTCGTTGCGCGCGTCAGCCGCGGTCGTTCGATCCGTTCCATCATCCTGCTGCTGTCGATCGCCGCACCGCTGGTGACAAACATCTGGTTCACCATCGTCGGTGGTACCGGCATCTCGATGGAACTGGCACAGGCCGATTCGGTGGCCAAGGCCTTCGAGGGGTTCAACCTGCCCGCTGCGCTGCTGGCCATCACGCAGAACCTGCCGATGGGTTTCCTGATCTCCATCCTGTTCATGGTGCTGACCTTTGTCTTCGTGGCCACTACCGGTGACTCGATGACCTATGTGATTTCTGTCTCCATGTCGAAAACCGACGAGCCGACCTCCGCAGTGCGTGCGTTCTGGGGCATTGCGATGGGCGCCACCGCCATCATCCTGGTGTCACTGGGTTCGGACGGCGTGGGCAAGCTGCAAAGTTTCATCGTCATCACGGCGGTGCCGGTGTCGCTGATCCTGCTGCCCTCGCTGTGGGATGCATTTCGCATCACGCTGGCCAAGGGTCGCCAATAATGGATCAATGCCCCGCGCCAGGCGGGGCAGCGAACTACCGGGAGCATGGATGATGAGCGAGGCAGTTTTGGCGTCGGGCGCTCCCGGCGCGACGGTTTCCCAACGGCCGGCAGATACCGTGATGCGATTGGCGCGGATGGGCTCGTTTCATCCGTCGCGGCTCAGTTTCATGCGGGCCTTGTTGCGCCGCATATCCAGCGAATCCTGGCGTTTCGAGCGCCGCCTGTGGGAGGTGGACGCCCGGGGCGTCGGCCGCGCGGTCTATTGTCTGCACGCACCGCAACGCAGCTACAGCCTGGTCGCCTTTGCGCACGATCTGCCGGACGAGATGCGTTCGGATCGGGTAATCGCCACCGCCTGGGACGCCACCTTCACACTGTTTGACGGGATTCCGACCGAGCAGGACCTGCAGCGCCTGCAGGCCAATGTGCCCAAGCAGGAAGCCGGGCGCATCAGCGACAGCGAGCTGACGCTGGCGCGGGCCAACCGCTCGGTGCGGCTGTGGAGCCATGTCATCGAGCGGCTGGCGATCGGCCAGCAGCCAGACCCGGAACTGGTGCGGTCGGTCGGCTATCTGATGCGCACCACGGCCGTCTATGGCTCGGGTAAGTTCGGCGCCGCCGATCGCGCCGCCATCGCGGATCGGGCCGAACTCAAGGCGCCGTTTCGCGCCGAGATGCTGACCGTGTGGCTGATCCGCGCCTTCACGCTCGACCTGGTCGAGCACATGGCGCTCCAGCAGGGCGGGGACAAGGCCGTGACGATTGCCGGCGACATGCGGCGCCGCATTGGCGTTGGCAACTCGACCGGCCTTGGCATGGCGCCGTTTGTGCTCAACCACCCGGTCCTGCTGCATCGCTGGATGGCAGCACGCGAAGAGGCGCTGCGTCGCGTGCGTGGCGTACCGCGCGCCACGCCGCATGCGGTGCGCGACTTTGGCATTGCGCTGCGCGACGCCCAGCGCAATGCGCAGGAATGGCATTCCGACCATGGCATCCAGAGCGCCAAGCTGGTGGCCTTGCGCGCCGATTTCGCGCGGCTGGAGCAGCACGTGAACCAGGGTGCGCTGGACCTTGCATTGCCCTGGGACCGCCTGTACCGCTGGGCCGAAGCCGAACTGTCGCTGGAAGGCCAGGAGCAGCTGGTGTCGCTGATGATGGAGCCCTACAGCGAACTGGTGGACGAGCTGGCCGACGACATGGACGCAGAGGAGGTCCGGCCCTTCACCATTGACGGGGCGATGCGCGTACAGCAACTGCGCGTCGTGCTCGAAGAACACTATGCCTGGGCCAGGGCGATCGATTGTGTGTCGGCCAAGGGCCGGGCGCGGTTTTGGTATGTTTCCGAAGAGAAGCTGGAGCCGCGGCTGGGTGAGCGTGCGCACGAGGAGGGGGCTGAACTGGAATTGCCGCTATGTGTGGCCGAGCAGGTGCAGTCCCTGTTGGCGGATCTGGCTGGCTATGACGATGCGCAGACCGTCGCGCAACTGCTGCTGGAACACCCGCGGCACCGGCATGTGCTGCGGCGCGTGCAATTGGCCGAGCAGCATCCTTATGCAGTGGTGCGCGACAACCTGATCGCCGCCGACATGCTGCCGATCGACTTGCTGCGCTGCAAGCTGTCGTTCTTTGGTGCCACCAAATTTGATCCGCGATCGGACCGCTGGGTGCGCATCAGCATGTACCAGGACGCGCTGTTTCCGCATGAACTGTGCGACGTGGGTGGCGCGCTTGGGGAGTCCGCAGTGCCGACGCCGACGCCGGCCAACGCCGAGCCGTCCGACGCCGTGCGCTATACCCTGTCCGAGATCGAGGCGCTGGCGCGCAAGGCAGCGCGTGGCAGCGGCATGGACTGGGGCCTGGCGGACGAGGCTGGCAAGGCGGCGCGCTGGTTGTCCGCCTATGGACTAGCCGGTGCCGAAGCGCTCGCGGGAACCTTGACGCGCAACGAGGGCAAGCCGTTTTCCATGTTGTGCCCGGTCGAAGCCGGCGGCGGTCTCTGGCATGCCCGCTCGGACGAACTGTGTCCGTTGATTGCCGGCGCCTGTCTGGTCGATCGCGCGGCGCAACTAGTGGCGGGCAGCGAAACCCGGCTTGGCCATGTTGCATATCCGATGCTGCTGCTGCCATTCGTCGGGCGCGCTGCAGCCCTGATCGGGCACAACCTGCTGGTCCGATGGCCGGGCGTGCGTGTTGACTGCATGCCCGGGGGCATCCGCATCGCTGTTGACGCGTCGGCACTGCAAATCGAGTTGGCGCAGGCGGTGGTGGTGCAAGCGGCGTCATCGACGGTCGGGGAGCGGCACGCACCAGCTTGCACGTCGCATCCGGTGTCTGCCCAAGCTTGGGAAATATTGACCCAACTGGCGCATCGCACGCTGGTGCCGGCGACAGAAGCATCGCGCGCCGGTGCTGGCGCAAGTGCCTCAGAAACCGACTGACGCTACCCTTACCCGGCGGCGGCACGCACTTTGCATTGCCAGCGTCGGCTGGCTGATTGCGTATTGCCAGCGTCAGCTGGCAAATGGTGGCGCAATTTCAATCAGCCTTCTTTTTGCCGACGCGCCGTTTGACCGCTGGCTTTGCCGCTTGCCGGGCGGCCTTTTTGACCGCTGTTTTGACCGCCCGCTTTGCCGCCGGCGTGGCAGCCAGTTCTGACTTTGGCCTGGCAGCCGATTTTCTTGTTGGTCTGGCCGCCGGCTCGGGCAGGAATGCCTGCTCCAGTTCAGCCAGCGCCTCGGCGCAATACACCGCCACCTTCTGCATGCTGGGCATCGAGGTATGGCAGCCGGTGAAGCCGAAATGCATCTGTCCGGCGTAGCTCTCGCAGGTGATGTTGAGTGCCTGTCCGTGCGTGACGATCGAGGCCGGGTAGATCGCCAGCATCTCGGCACCCCTGAAATACAGCGGCTTGGCCGGCCCCGGTACGTTTGAAATCGTGATGTTGAACATCGGCGGT
Source organism: Burkholderiaceae bacterium (assembly GCA_037968655.1). GTDB lineage: Bacteria > Pseudomonadota > Gammaproteobacteria > Burkholderiales > Burkholderiaceae_C > CAISIP01. The sequence continues at coordinate 1,707 of JBBKVW010000207.1, read as the reverse complement.
GTGCGCCCGCCCATGCCGGTGAGCAGGGTCAGTATGGTCGGCCCCATCAGCAGCATGGTGTATTGCTGCATCGCCTGGCGCGGTAGTTTCTGCACATGTGCCTTGGCGTGCTGGACCGAGTTGTGCACCGCCAGCAGGCGCTCGCGCGCATCGGCCAGGTCGGTTCCCAGCGTGGCCACGATGAAGCTGATCGCGTTGCCGGTGCCCTCGTCGTCCTTGGGCCGCACCGAGACCGGTATGCCCGCCGTCAGCGATTTCTCGGGTAGCTCGCCGCGCTCCTGCAAGAAGGTGCGCAGGGCGCCGCCGCACAGGGCCAGCACCACGTCGTTCAGCGTGCACTGCGCGGCCGTGGCCAGCGTGCGCAGCCGCTCGATGCCAAAGCGCTGGGTTGCAAAACGGCGCTTCTCGCGCACCCGGCCGTTGAGCATGGAGCGCGGTGCATCGAAGGGCACGACCATGCCATCCGCCGGGCTGCCGATGCGGCGCACGATGGTGGCAAAGGCAGCGGCCAGTTGCGGCAGGGATCGGGCCTGGTCGCTCAGTCCTTCGATAGCGGCGGCAACCGCATTGGTCACCGAAGGGGTCGGTCGCCGGGGCGCGCTAGCCGTTGCTTTGGCTCCAGTGCCAGCCCAGAATGGTGGCAGCGACAGCGACTTGCGGGCCGTGCTGGCCATGGTGCGCTCGAGCAGCTTGATGCCGCTGATGCCGTCGATCAGCGAATGGTGCATCTTGATGAACAGCGCGAATCGATCGCCGTCCAGGCCTTCGATAAAGGTGCATTCCCAGGGCGGGCGCGCCAGGTCGATCGGCGTGCTGTGCAGGCGCCCGACCAGCTCACCCAGTTCACGCTCGCCGCCGGGCCAGGGCAGGGCGGCATGGCGCAGGTGGTATTCCAGGTCGATGTCGTCTTCTTCAACCCACGACGGCAGCGGGTTTTTCAAAAACGGAAACTTCAGGCGCCGGTTCCACGGCGCCACGAATTCGCGGTGGCTGCGAAACTCCGCCACCATCTGCAACAGGAAGTCGCGCGGCGCCTTGGCCGGCAGTCGAAACTGCAGCAGCCCGCCCACATGGTTGGGCGTGGCCCGCGATTCGGTGAACAGCCAGGCGGTGTCCAGTGGGTTCAGGCGCGTGCTGGTCATGCGCGCGTCAGACGTCGTGCCAGACGACAGGCTTGCGCGCCTTGCTCCATGGCTCAAAGAAGCTGGCGTAATGCTTTTCGACCACGTTGCGCTTGATCTTCAGTGTCGGCGTGACGAACCCGGCTTCGACCGACCATTGTTCGGGCACCACCGCAACGAAATCGAGCCGCTCGTGCGGGTCGAGCTGGGCGTTGACCTTCTTGAGGTGGGCCGAGAGCTCTTCTGTGAATTCCTTGCGCGCGCCCGGCTCCTTGAGCACCTGCCACTGGCCCAGTGGCAGCATGGCCAGCGCAAACGGCTGCGGGAAGGCGACACCAGTCACCATGCAGGCCTCGATCTTGGTGAATGACGACAGCTTGCTTTCTATCGGCGCCGGCGCCACGTACTTTCCCTTGCTGGATTTGAACTGCTCCTTGGCGCGGCCGACGATCTTGAGCCGGCCTTCGTTGTCGAGCTCACCCAGGTCGCCGGTGCGCAGCCAGCCGTCCTCGGTCATGGTTTCGCGGGTCTTCTCGGGTTCCTTGTAGTAGCCCTGCATGTGGGCCGGGCCGCGGGTCAGTACCTC
>JBBKVW010000206.1:0-3334 GCA_037968655.1 Burkholderiaceae bacterium | reverse complement strand
AGACCCTCGCGGTAGCAGCCGGGCTCGTTCGACAGGATCATGCCGGGTTCGAGCGCTGCCTTGCCGCCCCGACGCGACAGGCTGGCGCGGGGCGGTAGCGGGTCCACGCCCGGCGCCGGCCCCAGCGGCTGCACCAGACGTGGGCCGAGGTCGGCCACGAAGGTGCCGCGCCCGACCCGCGCCAGCAGGTAACCCTCCAGCACCAGTTGCTCATACACATGCACGACCGTGTTGCGGGCAATGCCCAACGCCTTGGCCAGCACCCGGGTCGGCGGCAGCTTGCTGCCTGGCGGCAACACTGATTCACGGATGCCGACTTGCAGGATGCCATAGAGCTGGCGATGGTCGAAATCGTCGCTGTCATGGCGAAATTGCCGCAATACGAAATCGGGAAGCGCCATGGCCTCGAAACGGGGATCCGCATGCGTTTGCGCCATATATTGGTTCTATCAGATAGTCTTGATTGGTTCCCATGGTAGGGCCAATGCCGGCCTATACTGATTTTTTGCGGCCCGATGCTCCGGGCTGCCACCCGCTTTTTTCCTTTAGTGAGGACTCCCATGAATACCCATTCCAAGACAGAAACAGCACGCGTTGCCGCAGCCGGCAGCAAAAGCAATGCCGCGATCGATGCGCGCCGCGTCAAGGCCACGCCACGCGGCGTCGGCATCGGCTTTCCCTCGGTCTACGCGCAGCGTGCGCTGAACTCCGAGCTATGGGACGTCGAGGGCCGTCGCTATATCGACTTCGGCTCCGGCATCGCCGTGCTCAATACCGGGCACCGCCATCCGAAGATCGTCGAGGCGATCGCGCGCCAGCTCGAATGCTTTACGCACACCGCCTACCAGGTCGTGCCGTACGAGAGCACGGTCGAACTGGCCGAAAAAATCAATGCGCTGACGCCGGGCACGCACGCCAAGAAAACCGCCTTTTTCACGACTGGTGTCGAGGCGGTGGAAAACGCGATCAAGATTGCCCGCGCCGCGACCAAGCGACCCGGCGTGATCGCGCTCGGCGGCGCTTTTCATGGCCGCACCATGATGGGTCTGGCGCTGACCGGCAAGGTCGCGCCCTACAAGGCCGGCTTCGGGCCGTTCCCTGCCGGCGTCTACCACGTGCCAATGCCCAATGCGTTGCACGGCGTGACGGTTGAGGACGCGCTCAAGGCATTGCAGCAGCTGTTCAAGGCCGACATCGAACCCGAGCAGGTGGCGGCCATCATCGTCGAGCCAGTCCAGGGCGAGGGCGGTTTTTACGTCGTGCCCAAGGAGTTCATGCAGGCCCTGCGCGCCATCTGCGACCAGCACGGCATCGTGCTGATTGCCGACGAAATCCAGACCGGCTTTGCCCGCACCGGCAAGCTGTTCGCGATGGAGCACTTCGGCGTCGTACCCGACATCATGACGCTGGCCAAGAGCCTGGCCGGCGGCATGCCGCTGTCGGCCGTGTGTGGTCGCGCCGAGATCATGGACGCGCCGACGCCGGGTGGCCTGGGCGGCACCTACGCGGCTAATCCGTTGGCAGTGGCCTCGGCCCTGGCCGTGCTGGACGTGATCGCCGACGAAAAGCTCTGCGACCGCGCCGAGCGCCTGGGCAAGGATCTGGTCAAACGCCTGACCGCGCTGCGCGCGACAGTGCCGGCAATCAGCGACGTGCGCGGCCTGGGCAGCATGGTGGCGATGGAATTCGCCAAGCCCGATGGCACGCCCGATGCCGATTTCACCAAGCTGGTGCAAAAGCGCGCGCTCGACGCCGGCCTGATGCTGCTGACCTGCGGCGTCAATGGCAACGTGATCCGCTTCCTGTTCCCGCTGACGATCGAGGACACGATCTATGAAGAAGGCATCGCCATCCTGGCCAAGGCGCTGACCGCCTGAGCCGCACCATCGCCCGACACCATGACCGCGTGAACGTGAACGTGAACGTGACCAGGCCGCTGGCCTGATCGCCAAGCCGCCGACCGGGCTGCTGGCCCGGGCACTACGCGCATGACCGGGCCCCCGGCCCGGCATCGCCACCTATTACCCAATCTACCTCTGACACCCCCTATGCTCAATCTGAAAGACCCGTCCCTGTTCAAGCAGCAGGCCTATGTTGCCGGCCAGTGGATAGACGCCGACGACGGCAAGACCGTCGCGGTAACCAACCCTGCCAATGGCGAGACCATCGGCAGCGTGCCGGTCTGCGGCACCAAAGAGACCGAACGTGCCATCGCTGCCGCCGACAAGGCACAGAAATCCTGGCGCGACGTCTCGGCCAAGGATCGCGCCGTCATACTGCGCAAGCTCAACGACCTGATGCTGGCCAACACCGAGGACCTGGCGCTGATCATGACCAGCGAGCAGGGCAAGCCGCTGGCCGAGGCCAAGGGCGAGATCGGTTATGCCGCATCCTTCATCGAATGGTTTGCCGACGAAGCGCGCCGTACCTATGGCGACACGATTCCGGCGCCCCTGGGCGACCGGCGCATCCTGGCGATCAAGCAGCCGATCGGCACCACCGCGGCGATCACGCCCTGGAATTTCCCGACCGCCAAGCTGACCCGCAAAGCCGGCCCGGCGCTGGCCGCCGGCTGTTCGATGGTGGTCAAACCTGCCACACAAACCCCGTTTTCCGCGCTGGCGTTCGCCGAACTGGCCGAACGCGCCGGCGTGCCCAAGGGCCTGCTGTCGGTGCTGACCGGATCGGCCAGCCAGATCGGCGGCGAGATGACGCGCAATCCGCTGGTACGCAAGCTGACCTTCACCGGCTCGACCGAGGTCGGCCGCTTGCTGATGCGCCAAAGCGCCGATACGGTCAAGAAGCTGTCGCTCGAACTGGGCGGCAATGCGCCCTTCATCGTGTTCGACGATGCCGACCTGGACGCCGCGGTCGAGGGCGCGATGATCTCCAAATACCGCAACACCGGCCAGACCTGTGTCTGCGCCAACCGCATCTACGTGCAAAAAGGCGTCGCCAAGGCCTTCACCGAAAAACTCGTCGCCAAGGTCGAGGCTTTGAAGGTCGGCCCGGGTGTCGACGAAGGCGTGACCCAGGGCCCGCTGATCGACGACAAGGCGGTCGCCAAGATCGAGGAGCACATCGCCGACGCCAAGGCCAAGGGCGGCAAAGTGGCAACTGGCGGCAAGCGCCATGCGCTGGGCGGCCTGTTTTTCGAGCCCACGGTCATCACCGGTGCAACCAACGACATGCTGTTCGCCAAGGAAGAGACCTTCGGCCCGCTGGCGCCGATTTTTGCCTTTGACACCGAGGAAGAAGTGCTGGCACAGGCCAACGACACCGAGTTCGGCCTGGCCGCCTACTTCTACAGCCGCGATGTAGGCCGCGTCATGCG
>JBBKVW010000205.1:0-12229 GCA_037968655.1 Burkholderiaceae bacterium | reverse complement strand
ACCTGTCCTTGCTGCAGGCCAGCGTGGGTAACGCCATTCACATGGTGCAGCTGGACGATGTGCTGCAGCTGGAGGCCGCCGACAAGTATGTGCGGGTACTGACTGCACAGCATGAATACCTGATCCGAACACCGCTGCGCGAACTACTGCCCCAACTCGACCCTGATCGCTTCTGGCAAGTCCACCGAGCCCAGGTAGTCCGGGCCGCAGCGATTGAAACGGTGTCGCGCGACGAGGCCGGAAAACTGTGGCTGCAGTTGCGCGGCAGGCCGGACCGCGTTGCGGTCAGCCGCTTGTACGCCCATCGATTCAAGGCCATGTAGCCGACATCACCACAGCACCGGAGCCATCGCATGACTGAACAACACAAGGACACATCCCCTGACGCCGCATCGCAAGTGCTTGACTACTGGCTGGGCGACGCAATGCAACGGGGCTGGCCAAGTCACAGCCGCAGCGAATTGTGGTTCGGCGGTGGCAAGGCGCAGGACGCCGACATCACACAACGATTCGGCGCCCTGGTCGAACAGGCACTGGATGGTGGTCTCACGCAATGGGAAGCAGATCCGTTGCAGCGGCTGGCACTGGTGATACTGCTGGACCAGTTCACTCGCAATATGTATCGCGGATCAGCCCGGGCGTTTGCCGGTGACACACGCACGCAGGCACTGGTGCAGGACGCGCTTGGCAAGGGATGGCTCGCCAAATTGCCCCTTGCGGGATCTGTCTTCCTGCTGATGCCGCTGATGCATGCGGAAGACCTTGCACTACAGGACGAATGTGTGCGCCGCTTTGCGGAACTGCTGGCCGGCGCCCCTGCAGAGCGTCAGAAGGACCTGCAGGGCAACCTTGCTTTTGCAAAGCAGCATCGGGACATCATTGCCCAGTTTGGCCGCTTTCCCTATCGCAATGCCGCCCTGGACCGTTCCAACAGCCCGCAGGAAGAAGCCTTTCTGCGCGACGGGCCCCGGTTCGGGCAGTGAATAGCCGGGGCGCTCCCAAGGCAAATCGACGCGATCAGTTGTTGCCCCAGTTGCCATCCGGCGGCTCGTAGTGATACTGGTGCATGTGCTTGCGATAGTGCTTGCGGTATTTTCTGTCCTGCTTGTATTGCTGCTTGTCCCATCCGCGCGGTTGCGCAACTTGAACCCACTGCGATTGAACCGGGTACGGCGCGACCGCGTAGACGACTTGCGGTTGGGGCACTGCAACGGCTGCAGAGCGCAGCACAACTGCCGGGGCCCGCAGGTAGACGGGCTGCGGCGCGACAAGGACCGGGCGGTGGACCACCGCCGGTGGCGCATTGGTTACGCCAAGCTGCACGCCAGGTGAACCGACACCGACGGACCAGACGATATCGTCGCCATGCGCATGGGCGCTGCTGCCCCAGGTGACGGCGGCCAATCCGGCCATAGCCAGCAACCAGGGAACGGAACGAAGTGTTTTCACGGTGCATACCTCCTGCAATCCGATAGCGAGGGCGACGACGCCACCCCTTCCCCATTAACGCCCGGCAGCGCGCAACGGCCGACTTCTGCAATGTGAAGAGGATTACCAAACGTAAGGCGCCAAACGCCAACGCACGACCCGGGACCGTCCGCCTGCCCCCGTGTGCGACCTAGAATCCCGAGCATGAGCACGCCTTCTTCCAAGCCCGCCACCAGTTCGGCGCCAGCCACCTCGGAAATTGCCCGGCCCAGCAATTTCCTGCGCCAGATCATCGAATCGGACCTGGCCAAAGGCGTCAATGCGGGCCGCCGCTGGGGCGGCAGCCCCGGGGACGCGGCCCATCACGCAGCCGGCATTGCCGATCCGGCCAGAATTCGAACGCGGTTTCCGCCCGAGCCGAATGGCTACCTGCATATCGGCCATGCCAAGAGCATCTGCCTCAATTTCGGGCTGGCTCAGGAATATGGCGGCGTCTGCCACCTGCGCTTTGACGACACCAATCCCGAAAAAGAGGACAAGGAGTTCGTCGATGCAATTGTCGACACGGTGCACTGGCTCGGCTTTGACTGGAAGGCGCATGGCTGCACCCACCTCTTTCATGCCAGCGACTATTTCGACTTCATGTACCGGGCAGCCGAGTATCTGATCTCGGCCGGCCATGCCTACGTGGACGAGCAAAGCGCCGAGGAAATGCGGCTCAACCGCGGCGATTTTTCCCGCCCGGGCGTGAACAGCCCGTTTCGCGATCGTGGGCCCGCGGACAATCTGGCGCGATTCCGGGAGATGCGCGACGCCGGCCATGCCGATGGCAGCATGGTGCTGCGCGCCAAGGTCGACATGGCCAGCCCCAACATCAATATGCGCGATCCGACGATCTACCGCATCCGCCGTGCCGAGCACCACAACACAGGTGACAAGTGGTGCATCTATCCGATGTACGCCTATGCGCACCCGATCGAGGATGCGCTCGAGCAGATCACGCACAGCATCTGCACGCTGGAGTTCGAAGATCAGCGCCCCTGGTACGACTGGCTGCTGGCGCGGCTGATCGAGGGCGACCTGCTGGCTGCACCACCACCGCGCCAGCATGAGTTCGCGCGCCTGAACATGACCTACGTGATTACCAGCAAGCGCAAACTGGCGGCGCTGGTGTATGACCACAAGGTCAGCGGCTGGGACGACCCGCGCATGCCCACCCTGGTCGGGCTGCGCCGGCGCGGCTACACGCCCGAGAGCCTGCGCCTGTTGGCCGAACGGGCAGGCACCAGCAAGGCGGGCGGCTGGACCGAATACAGCACCCTCGAGGGCTGCCTGCGCGAGACGCTGGAAAACAGCGCCCCACGCGCGATGGCGGTGCTCGATCCGGTCAAACTGGTGATTGGCAACTGGGACGCCGTCATGGGAAGGTCTGAAGACGGGGGCAGCCTGCTCGACGCGTGCAGCGCCCCGGTCCATCCGCACTTGCCAGAGATGGGCCGGCGCCAGTTCACGATGGGTGGCGAGGTATGGATCGAACGCGGCGACTTTGCACAGACGCCGCCAAAAGGATTCTTCCGCCTGTTCCCCGGCAACAAGGTAAGGCTGAAGTATGGCCATGTGATCGAGTGCACCGGATGCACTACTGGCCCCGATGGCAGTGTCAGCGCGGTCCACGCGACGCTGATTGCCGACACCAAGAGCGGCACACCCGGATCGGACAGCGTCAAGGTCAAAGGCGTCATTACATGGGTCGGCGTATCGGACGGCATTGCGGCCGAGGTGCGGCTGTACGAGCGGCTGTTCACCGAGCCCCAGCCGGACGCAGGCGGACGCGACTTCATGGCCAGCCTGAACCCGGACAGTCTGCGGGTGGTGCAGGCGATCGTCGAGCCCTCGCTGGCCAAGGCCCGACCCGACGAGCGATTCCAGTTCGAGCGCCACGGCTATTTCGTCGCCGACCGAGTGGACCATGCGCCTGGCAAACCGGTGTTCAACCTGTCGGTTGGGCTCAAGGACACCTGGGCGCGCTAGCGCCACCTTCGTCAGCTCGGCTCAGCCCACCAGGCGCGCAGACCACGACCATGTGGTGCGCGTTGTTGTTGGCGCCACCTTTGCGGCCCCGCGATAGTGTTTTCGTGATGCGGCAGATTGTCTGCCGCCCGCATCCAGGAGAACGAACATGGCCAAGCTCTACGCGATCTATCAGCAACCCACCGACCCGGCGGCATTCGACAAGTACTACTACGACACCCATGTGCCGCTGGCCAAGAAAATACCGGGCCTGCGCAGTTATGAGTTCACGCGCGGCGACGTGATGGGCATGGGCGGCAAGCATGCGGTGTACCTGGTCGCGACACTGGAATTCGACTCCATGGCAGCCGTTGGCGCTGCGATGGCGTCGCCCGAGGGCCAGGCTACAGCCGGCGATCTGGCCAATTTTGCATCGGCCGGCGTCGATGTAATGATGGGTGACACGGCCACCATCTGAGGGCGCCGACACTGCCGTCCGCATGGTCCACACGCCGCGCGCAAGGGCGGGCTTGCGTGGATCGATGCGTGCATCCTAGGCTGCACGCTCTAGGAAAAACGCCCGCTCTAGGGTGCATCCACTACGCGTGATCGAGACAATCAGGGCATGTCGTTGCTTGCGGCACCAACGCCGCGCAACATCCTCATTTATCACCATCGCCAAGGAGCACACCATGAGCAACAAGAACCTTTCCACCGTTACCACCGACCTGATCGAGTCCTATGGCAACACCGCCAAGAACATCATCCAGGCCTATCGCGTGGGCAACCAGCGCGCCGTGCAATTCGTCGACGTGCGTTGGGAAAAAGCCCTGCAGCAGTCGGCATCGCAACTGCGTACCGAAGTGCGCAAGAACGCAATGGCCGCACAAAAGACGATCAGCGGCATCTACATCAAGGGCATCGACCTCAGCTCCGACAACGCCGATCTGATTGTCAACAAGTTCGTCGAACTCGCCGGCAAGGGCGTGCAGCAGGTTTCTGCCAACGCCAGTGCCTTTGAAAAGCGCACCGGCGTCGAAGCACTGGGCAAGCTGGCCAAGGCCAGTGTTCCGGCAGCGATCGTCGTGACCGGCTTGGCGGGCAAATTGGAGCAGGGCTCCAGCAAGCTGGCCAACAAGCTCGCAGGCAAGAAGGCCAATATCAAAGTGGCTGCTGTCAAGCGCGTCACACCGCGCAAGGCCAAGACCGCAACGCGCAAGACCTTCGCCAGCAAGACGAAAGCAGCGCGCAAGGCAGCCTGAGCACAGGTTCAAAAGCCGGCATAGACCGGTTGACGACGCAGCAACGGCCGATCATTCGGCCGTTAGCTTTTGGTGCGATGATTCCGCCGAAGGCCAGGCAATGCTGCACACCCCCGAATATTTCACACCCCTATTCACCGCACTGGAACACCCGGACACCGTCAACCTGGTATTTTGCGGCAATGCCATGATGGTCCGGGAGTCGGACCTGCAATTGCACGTCGACCAGTCGCTGCTCGCGCTGCCAGACGATCGCGCGTACCAGCCGGTCGGCCTGTTGGCCGGTCGATATTTCAGGGCAAGCTGGCTGGACGCCGGCACGCCTGCGTACCCGGGCCATGCACTGCGTCCATTGCGGTCCTTGTTTGGCGCCATAGATGACGCATTGTTGGCGGTCGCCGGACGCGCATTCCAGATCGTTGAATGGGCCCGCACGCACCGCTTCTGTGGCGCTTGCGGTGCCGCCATGGTGCAACTGACGGGCGAGCGCTGCTTGCGGTGCCCACAATGCGGGCATCTGGCCTACCCTCGCATCTCGCCGGCCATGATGGTGCTGATCCAACGCGGGGAATCCATATTGCTGGCACGCCATCTGAATTCGCCCAGTGGGTACTTCACGGCCTTGGCCGGCTTTCTGGAAGCGGGCGAATCGATCGAGGAGGCGGTGCACCGCGAGGTAGTGGAAGAAGTCGGCCTGCTGGTACGAGACCTGCGCTATTTCGGCAGCCAGCCCTGGCCATTCCCGCATTCCCTCATGGTGGCGTTCACCGCCCAGTATGCCGGTGGCGACATCACGATCGACGCCACCGAGATCGCTGAGGCGCGTTGGTTCGGTATTGAGGATCCGCTGCCGCCGATTCCTCCACTGGGCTTGTCCATCGCAGGGCATCTGATCCACGCCCACTTGCCGCGGCGCGATCGTCGTTGATCAAGCACAGTCGGAACTCGCTTGCCCAAATCGGCGCGGTCGGACCCAGGCCCAGGCCAGCACCACCCCAAGCGCAAACAGGCTGTAGCAGACGGCGAAAACCCAATTGGGGGCCTGGTAGTACAACAGCGCCTGCAGCCAGTGCCCAATGAAACTACCGACGTACACCACATCGCCGGCACGGCCGCGCAGTGCCATTTCAAGCGTGGTCAACGGGCACACCTGATCAAACCAGGTCTGCACCACCACGAACAAGATGGCCAGAAGATGCGCGATGCGGAACCAGGGGTTGCGGACCCAGTCCCAGCGGCGCCAACCACCTAGCAAGGTCAGCAGCAAAGCGCCAACCACGAAGGCGACAAACAGCACATGCGCCAACAGCACAGCGTCTGCCAGCAACAGCCACATCGAGGGCGCGACCGTAGTTGTCTGCGCCATGGTGCGAGCAGGCTCTACTCTCCGAGGTAGGCCGCGCGCACCTTCGGATCCCTGAGCATTACCTTGGCGTCGCCACTCATGGTGATCAGGCCCGAATCCATCACATAGGCCCGGTTAGCCACACCCAAAGCGCGACTGGCGTTCTGCTCGACCAGCAAGATGGTGACACCCTGGGCATACACATCACGCACGACTTCGAAAATCTTGTCGACCATGATCGGCGACAGGCCCATCGAGGGTTCGTCCATCAACAACACCTTGGGCCGACTCATCAGCGCGCGGCCCATGGCCAGCATCTGTTGCTCGCCGCCGGACATGGTGCCGGCCAATTGATCGCGCCGCTCCTTGAGCCGCGGAAAAATCCCGAATACCTTCTCCGCATCGGCCGCAATCGCTGCGGTGTCGGTGCGCACATAGGCACCCATTTGCAGGTTCTCCAGAATTGTCATGCGGGCGAACACGCCCCTGCCCTCGGGCACCATGGCCAGGCCTTGTCGCACCAGGTCCCAGGGGCCCTGGCCCTTGATGCTTTTGCCCATGTATTCGATGTCACCGTCGTTGATGCCCAGCGTGCCGGTGATGGCCTTCATCGTCGTGGTCTTGCCTGCTCCATTGGAGCCGATCAAGGTCACAAGTTCACCTTCATGCACTTCGAAATCTACGCCCTTGACGGCCTGAATGCCGCCGTAGGAAACCTTCAGGCCGCTGACCTTGAGTAATGTGGCTGCCATGTCAATGTCCTCCAGTGCCCAGGTAGGCCTCTATCACCGCTTCATTCTTCTGCACTTCCTGCGGCAGGCCTTCGGCAATCTGCTTGCCATAGTCCAGCACCGTCACCCGGTCGCACAAGCCCATCACCAGCTTCACGTCGTGCTCGATCAGCAAGATGGTGCGTTTGTCATTGCGAATCTGATCGATCAGTTCGCGCAACTGCACTTTTTCGGTGGCGTTCATGCCGGCTGCCGGCTCGTCGAGCGCTATCAGCTGCGGATCGGTGGCCAGTGCGCGCGCGATCTCGAGCCGGCGCTGGTCACCGTAGCTCAGCGTACGCGCCTTGTAGTCAGCCAGCTTGCCGATGCCAACATACTCCAGCAGTTCCTGCGCCCGCTTGGCGATCTCGGCCTCCTCCTTGCGAAACCCGGCGGTCCTGAAAATCGCGCCGATCAGCCCCGAATGGGTACGGGTGTGCCGCCCCACCATGACGTTTTCCAGCGCCGTCATTTCGGCGAACAGCCGGATGTTCTGAAAGGTACGCGCTATGCCCGCCTTCGCAACCTCATGCACCGCACTGGGCTTGTAGGGTTTGCCGGCCAATTCGAACGTACCGCTGTCGGGCGTGTACAAGCCCGTGATCACGTTGAAAAACGTGGTCTTGCCCGCACCATTTGGCCCGATCAATCCATAGACCTGGCCGCGCATGATGGTGATGCCGACATCGCTGAGCGCTTGCAGGCCGCCAAAGCGCTTGGAGATACCGGCGACCTTGAGAATTGTTTCTGTCATGTCGCTACCCTCAATTGCTCGCTTGCAGCGACTTGCCATGATCCGGGCTCGGCCACAGTCCGCGCGGGCGCATCAGCATGATGGTGATCATGGCCAACGCGATCAGTAGTTGGCGCAGGATGGATGCGTCCAGTCGTCCGCCAGTAAATGCCTGCAGGGGACTGGCCACATAACGCAGCACCTCTGGCAGCGCCGCCAGCAGCAGCGCGCCAAGCACGACGCCTGGCAAATGGCCCAGGCCACCGAGCACGACCATCGAGACGATCATCACCGACTCCATCAACGTGAAGGACTCGGGCGACACAAAGCCCTGGAAGGACGCGAACAGGGCGCCGCTGACGCCACCAAAGGAGGCGCCCATGCCGAATGCCAGCAGCTTCAGGTTGCGTGTATTGATGCCCATCGCCTTGGCCGCTGTTTCGTCCTCGCGAATGGCCATCCATGCGCGGCCCACGCGTGACAGTGCCAGACGATGGCTGACCACGATGCTGACCAAGACCAGGAACAGGAACAAGTAGTAATACATCGCCACCGAGGTGAGTTCCATGCCGAAAAGCATGACGGACTGGCTCATGTCAACGCCAAAAATCTGGAACGCGTCGATGCCGCTGAGCCCCTTGGGCCCGTTGGTGATGTTGACCGGGTGATCAAGGTTGTTCAGGAACACCCGGATGATTTCGCCAAATCCCAGCGTCACGATGGCGAGATAATCGCCGCGCAACTTGAGCGTGGGAGCACCCAGTAGCACGCCAAATAATGCCGCGACTCCAGCCGCAAGCGGAATCACCAGCAAGATCGGCACATGTATGCCGTTCGGATACAGGGCGCCAAGCCAGGCAAACGTTTGCGTCAGATGTGGCGACGCCAGCAGGGCGTACATGTAGGCACCAACGGCAAAGAAGGCGACATAGCCCAGGTCCAGCAATCCGGCATAGCCGACGACGATGTTCAGGCCGATCGCCAACAGGACATACAGCAAAGCGGTGTCTGCAATTCGGACCCAGGCGTTGCCGAAGACCTGCAAGCCCATCGGCAAAAGGATCAAGGCCAGGCCGGCGACGAAGTACAGGGCAATTTTTTTGTAGTTCATGATGTTGCTCCTCAGGCACGGTCCGCGACGCGCTCACCCAACAGGCCGGAAGGCCGCAGCGTCAGGATCACGATCAGCACGACGAACGCAAAGATTTCGGAATAGTGGCTACCCAGCACACCGCCGGTCAATACGCCTATGTAACCCGAGCCCAAGGCTTCGATGACACCCAGCAAGATCCCTCCTACCACGGCGCCGGCCAGATTTCCGATGCCGCCGAATACCGCTGCGGTGAAGGCTTTCAATCCTGGCAGGAAACCCATCGCGTGCTGCACCGTACCGTACTTCATGGCCAGCATGATGCCGGCAATCGCGGCCAGCACGGCGCCGATGACGAAGGTCGCGGAAATCACGACATCGGGCTTGACGCCCATCAGACCTGCCACCCGCGGATTCTCGGCTGTGGCACGCATCGCGCGCCCGAGCGAGGTGTAGTTGACAAGCCACATCAGAACGGCCAACAAGACTGCTGTCAGCGTCAGGATCAGCAGATCGGTGGGCGAAATCACTGCGCCGCCAATTTCATAGGGAATCACTGGCAAGAGACTGGGAAAGGGCTTGGGATTCGGTTTCCAGATGATCATCGCAACCGTTTGCAGCAACAGCGACATACCGATAGCAGTGATCAGCGGCGCCAGCCTGGGCGAATTGCGCAGCGGCCGGTAGGCGACCTTCTCGATCGTGAAGTTGAGCAAGGCTGCAGTAGGGCATGCCACCAGAGCCGCGATGATCAGGACGACCCAACCTGGCAAATCGGGATATGCAGGCTGTACAAGCCCCGCCACCGTCCACGCCGTCAGCGCACCGAACATCAACACCTCGCCGTGTGCGAAGTTGATGAGCTGAATGATGCCGTACACCATGGTGTATCCGAGTGCGACCAGCGCATACACGCTGCCCAGCACCAGTCCATTGATCATTTGCTGGAGGAAGATGTCCATGAATCAGTGCTCCGGTCTTTTTGAATTTATGTCGTGGCAGAACGGCACACTTGTGGCGCCACATTCAGCTACGCGAAATGCGATCCCTGTCCAGGGCCCGATTTCGCAGGCGTTGCGCCCGTGACGATTCTACCGACGCAAGCCTGGGCAACTGACGGCGTAACGCACGGGTTTACCCTTGCGCCGCATGTGAGCGACCATCGTTCGAATACGTTGCCGGCCGGCTGAAGATTCGCGCATGCGGTTACTTGCCCCGCCCCATTTCGCACGACGCATTTCACTCCTTGCGTGCTGCGGCATCCAGCGCGCGCAGATGCGCCAGTTTGTCGGCAATGCGCAATTCAAGTCCGCGCGGCACCGGCTGGTACCAGCCTGGTGCGGGCATGCCCTCGGGCAGATACTGCGCGCCTGCGGCATAGCCCTCCGGTTCGTCATGCGCATATCGGTAACCGCTGCCATGGCCAATGTCCTTCATCAGCGCAGTGGGGGCATTGCGAAGATGGGCCGGAACCTCGCGCGATTTGTCTCCTTTGACGAATGCGCGCGCCTTGTTGTATGCGACATAGCCCGCATTGCTTTTGGGCGCCGCAGCAAGATATAGAACCGCCTGCGCCAGCGCCAGTTCTCCTTCGGGCGAGCCGAGGCGCTCGAAGGTGGACGCTGCGTCGTTGGCGATCTGCAGGGCTCTGGGGTCTGCCAATCCGATGTCTTCCCAGGCCATTCGCACGATGCGCCGCGACAGATAGCGCGCGTCCGCGCCGCCGTCGAGCATGCGGCACAGCCAGTACAAGGCGGCATCCGGACTGGAGCCGCGAACGGATTTGTGCAAGGCTGATATCTGGTCATAGAAACTGTCGCCACCCTTGTCAAAGCGCCGCGCATTAAGCGTCAAGGCCTGCTGCAGGAACTGCGCGTCAATCTCGGTCACCCCTGCCGCCCGCGCGGCAGTATCTGCCTGCTCCAGCAGGTTCAGCAATCGGCGAGCATCACCATCAGCGTATCCGACCAGCGTGGCAATGGCAGAGCCGGCAAACTGCAGTTGGGTCAGCACGTCGCGTTGCGCGCGATGTACCAGTTGTGTGAGTTCCTCGTCATTCAAGGCCTGCAGCACATAGACCTGGGCCCGCGACAACAAGGCCGAATTGACCTCAAAAGAAGGGTTCTCGGTGGTCGCCCCGATGAATGTCACAAGGCCCGACTCGACAAAGGGCAGCAGGCCATCCTGCTGGCTCTTGTTGAATCGATGGATCTCATCGACGAAGAGAATTGTCTTTTTCCCCTGTGCCAGATTGTGCTCGGCCTGCTCCATCGAGGCACGGATTTCCTTGACGCCGGAGAACACCGCCGACAAGGCGATAAACGCATAGCCAAACGCGCTGGCGGTCAACCGAGCGAGCGTCGTCTTGCCCACACCCGGTGGACCCCACAGAATCATCGAATGTGGTTTGCCCGACTCAAAAGCCAGGCGCAACGGCCGCCCGGGGCCGATCAGATGGGACTGGCCAATGACCGCGTCCAGACTGGCCGGGCGCATGGACTCGGCCAGCGGCGCTGACCCCGCGGAAGGAAACAGATCAGCCATACGTCAATTTGAAGCAGCGCAACCACAGCATGCCGCAATAGCAGCAGAGACAGTGCTACTGGCGCACGACATCCGCACCAGCCGGTGGCTTGAACTGAAACTGTTCAGGCGACAACGCCGGGTTGACCTCGACCTTGTCAAAGCGCAATTCGGAGCGCTGCCCGAAGTTGTCCACTATCTCCAGTACCGCGAGCGTTGGCGTGGCAGAGTCACCACGAAAACCGACCCGAACCGACTGCAGCTGGCCGTCCTTGGCCCTGGGTGTTGCGAGCAGCCACTGCAGGCCATCCTTGTCCGGCAGGCCTTGCAGAACATACTCGGCCTGCACCACCGCCAAGTCCGGTGCCGCTGCGATCAAGGCCGCCGGCGTCGAGCCGAGCACCAGCGCCTGCTTGCGCGCAGTGACCTGATTCAGATCCACATCGTGCATCCACAGCGTCTGGCCATCGGCGACGATGGTCTGCTCGAACGGCTTGCCATAGACAAAGCGAAAACGATTGGGACGCGAAAAGGCGAATGTGCCTTTGGATGTCCTGGTCTTCGCGGCCTGGCCATCGCGCGGCGGCGCCGTCACGATTTGGGTGAAGTCAGCGCGACCGCTTGCCACGCCATTGACAAAGCGCTCCAGACTGACCAGCCCATCGGCCCACGCCAATGGCGACGCCGCGCCCAGCATGCACAGCACGAACATGACAGCTCCACGACGCAACTTCATTCAGCCCTCGCAGGAACCAGTATTTCGCGCTGTCCACTGCCGCTCATCGCACTCACCAACCCGGCCTTTTCCATGTCTTCGACCAGCCGCGCGGCGCGGTTGTAGCCGATCTTCAGATGGCGCTGCACCAGGCTGATGCTGGCCTTGCGATTCTTGAGCACCACCTCGACTGCCTGGTCATACATCGGGTCCTTCTCGCCGCCATTGCCGCCGTCGCCAATGCCATCGGACTCACCGTCGACGGTGCCACCTTCGAGCACGCCCTCGATGTAATTGGGCGCTCCCTGGGACTTGAGGTAGCTGACGACGCGATGCACCTCCTCGTCGCTGAC
>JBBKVW010000204.1:0-9687 GCA_037968655.1 Burkholderiaceae bacterium | reverse complement strand
TCGGTCAAAGACCACGGCAATCGGAACCACACCCAGCTGCGTTCCGTTCTGCTCGATTGACGCGAACGCGGCGTCCTCGACCGGATCGCGCATCGTGATCATCGCCACGCGCGAAATTGTGGGCGACGCTTGCTTGAGCAACTGAAGCTGCTTGAGGATGATTTCCGGGCCGGGATTATTTGTCACGCCGGTCACGTTGAAGCCGGGATGGGCCAGGCTCGCGACGAGGCCGAGTCGAACCGGATTGGCGCTGCCCGCCATGACAATTGGAATGCTTGTAGTCGCCAGCTTCGCTGCCTGCGCTGCGGCGGTGCTGATCGTGACGATCGCGTCCACCTGCAGCCGCACCAGGTCTGCCGCGAGAACGGGCAGGTTGTCGGCACGTTCGTCGGCGAATCGGAACGCGAGAACCAGGTTGCGGCGCTCGGAATAACCGAGCCGGGCCAGCTCGTCGCGCAGCGCCTGAACATCGGCCGCGCTGCTTGCCGCCGATCCAAGCGCGAGGACTCCCACCCGGTACGGACTTTCCTGCGACTGGGCATGTGCCGCAAGCGGGAGCGCAGCCGTCAGCACCCAGGCGCCGGCGGCGACCATGCACGCCCTTCGCGAGCTTATCGGACCGCCCGGTCCATCCGCCGCGGCGAAACGGTCGAGCGCGAATTCGCGGATCGGTTCAACAACAGCGACCGACCCGGCCATCACGGAGAAAGCGTTGCGTTGATTCATTGAGGCTGCGATCTGCGTCCACTCGCAGTCTACGCCCGCAGCGCGACGGACTGCAGTCCCATCGAAGGACGCGGGGCAGCGAACTGCAACCGCCCGAGCCAGGATATCGCACCCGCGGCCATCCTCAAAACCCGCACACTGCCTGCGCCGCCACGAACATTGGATTTCACCTGGTCCTGATGCTGTTCTTACCGGTTCGATCCGGCCACGCACCCCGAGACCAGCTGCGTCTGCGCCCTGCGCGTCACAGTCGTCTCACAGCGGTGGCCCGCGTGCCGACGGTGATGCGCGGTGCGTCGAGTCCAGCCGATACGACCGACGCGCAACCGCCAATGCCTGGTTGCGGCCAATCAGTACTGAAGGTTGTTGACCCGCTTGCAGTCTATGGCGGCCTGACATCAAGGCACAGAGCCGTGGCCGTCAACGACGGGCACGTCAGCAGCGAGTGCGGCCATTGGCCAATGAAAGCTGAATGCCAGGTCTCGTCCAGACCAGTCATTGAATCACCTCATCGGCACGCAGAAGTAGCGACTGTGGAATTGTCAGGCCGAGGGTTTTCGCGGCCTTGAGATTGATGACCAATTCGAACTTGGTGGGTTGTTCGATGGGCAGGTCGCCGGGATTGGCACCCCTGAGAATACGGTCCACAAATCGCGCCGCCTGTCGATCCAGTTCCTCTTCAATGGTCCCGTAAGCCATCAGCAAACCATCCTGGGCAGAGGATCGCGACCCCACGATAGCCGGCATGCGCCACCGAGCGGCGAGATCCGAAATCAGCTTTCTATCGCGCTGGAATACCGGGCTGCCCATCACCAGCAGGGCTTGCGCGCCGGCCCGGTTTATGGCTTCGAAAGCTCCGTCGTATCCACGGTCACCATCGCGGGTGTTGACGATCACCAGCTCTAGGCCCGCCTGTCGTGCAACTTCGCGTACCGGGGGCAGTTGTGGCTCGAAGGCCTGCCGGTCGTGAATCAGGACCGCGATCCGCTTGGCATTGGGAACGGCATGGTGCAGCAACTCCAAACGCTTCGCATCGAGCGTTTGCAGCAGCATGTGGACGCCCGTGATGTTGCCCCCTGGCCGCGCCAGGCTTGCGACGATCCCTGATTCGACGAGATCAGACCCGCCCCAAAAAGCCATCACGATTGGTGTCTTGGTCGTCGCCAGCTTTGCGGCCCGGATCGCCGATGGAGCGACCGCGACCACGACATCGACGTTCGCGCGCATCAGGTCAGCGGCCAGAACCGGCAGTTGCTCACTCTGGCCGTCCGCAGCAATCCGCACCTCGAAAACGAAATCCTTGCCCTCGATCCAGCCCATTTCGCGCAGGGCGGCCCGGAATGTTGGGCGCGGGCCAAGCGCGGCTGTGCCAAGCCAACCGATCCGATATGTCTTGCCCGCCTGCTGTGTCCAGCCAAGAGATGGCGCACCAATCACAAGCGGAACAAGAAACGCATCACGTCTTTTCATCCAGCCTCCGTTGTGAAACAACGCAAGAAATTGGATCAGGAGGCGCGGGGCCCGGTGAAGCCAAGTGGCAAGCAGTCTACGCCTGAATGGCCGCAATGGCGCGGTTACTTGTCAACGGCCGGCCGTTGGCAACCGACACAGCACCCAGTCTATTGAGCCATTGCAGCGCGGTTGCGCACAATGTCCAAACGACCCGAAACCCGTGCCCGCACCGGGATTTGCGTTTCCTTGGGTCAACGGAACAGAGAAAGCCAGCAGAAGCGAAAAACCCCGCCAGGCGGGGTTTTCTGATTGCGACACCGGCCGGGCCGGATCCCTGTCCGGGTTTATCGCGGCAACAGCGCCAGCACGCCCTGCGGAATCTGGTTGGCCTGGGCCACCATGGCGGTGCCGGCCTGCTGCAGTATCTGGGCGCGCGCCAGGTTGGCGGTTTCCTGCGCAAAGTCGGCGTCCATGATGCGCGAGCGCGAGGCCGACAGGTTTTCTGCCGTCACCTGCAGGTTGTTGATCGAGGTCTCGAAGCGCGACTGCAGTGCGCCCAGGCGGGCCCGCTCGCCGCTGATGAAAGACAACGCGGAGTCCACAGTCTTGAGCGCATCGCTGGCCTTGGTGAAGGTCGTGACATCGATGTCTGATACCTTGTTGAGTGCAGAGCCGGCGCTGGCGCCGATGTTGGACGTGGTGACAACAGTGGCGAAGGACTTGTCGGAGTCCAGCGTGATGTAGCCCGAGACGGTTGCCGTGGCAGGTGTTGTATCTGCCGCTAGTGTGACCGCAGCACCCGATACGCCACCCGCGCTGTCGAGTTTTTGTACCGTCACATTGCCGACGTTGGCGACGGTTGTGTCCGCTACCGAAATGTCGTTGCCCGAGGCATTGGTCAATACGACGGCGCTGCCGTTGGCATTCAATGCCGCCGTCACGCCGGTCCGCGATGACTGGTCGTTGATGGCAGCGACGGCGGCCGACAGGCCGTCGGCCGTATTGGTGGCAGATACCGCGAACGAGATCGCCTGGGCCGCGGTGTTGTCCGACTGCAATGTCAGGTTGTATGCGCCCGGGTTTTGAAATGCCAGGCTGATCTCGGTGCGTGCCGTTGCCACGACACCGGTCGTGGAAGTGGCCAGGTTGACCTTGTCGGCATTGGCCTTGGCCGTGCTGTTGGCGATCACGTCAATGGTGGCGCTGCCCAGCGTGCCATTGATGGCCAGTGTGCCGGCCGTGGTGCTGTTCAGGCCGGCCGCGGCCAGCGTCGCAGCACCGCCTGAGGCCACCAGCTGGTTGTTGCCATACACATTGGTACGCAGGTTGGCCGTCGCCGTGGTGATGGTCTGGTTGGCATTGGCACCGACCTGAAACTGCTGCGTTCCGAAGGTGCCGTCCAGCAGTTTCTGTCCGTTGAATTCGGTCGTCAGCGAGATGCGATCGAGTTCTGCTATGAGTTGCGTTACCTCAGCCTGCAAGGCCTGACGGTCGCTGGCGCTGTTCGATGCGTTGGCCGATTGAACAGCCAGTTCGCGCACACGTTGCAATATGTTACCGGCGCCGCTCAAGGCGCCCTCGGCCGTCTGGGCCAGCGAGATGCCGTCGTTGGCATTGCGCGCGGCCTGGTGCAGGCCGCGAATCTGCGTGGTGAATCGTTCCGAGATCGCCAGGCCGGCGGCATCGTCTTTTGCGCTGTTGATGCGCAAGCCCGATGACAGGCGGGCGATGGCCGTCGACAGGGATGCCTGGCTTGCGCCCAGGTTGCGCTGCGCCGTCATGGAGCTGATATTGGTATTGATCGTGGAAGCCATCAAGAACTCCTTGCTATGTTGGCGCTGCCGCCTGGGGTGTCAGTAGAGGCACTGACAAGTTGGGAATGATGGGGTCATTGTGGTTACCCGCCGAAAGCCTGTGGCGCTGAAAAACCGCTGAAAAACCGGCTACTTTTGCAGATCAAGCCTAAAGTTCTGCGGAAATCGCCCGAAAACTTATCCAACGGGTTGCATGAAGGGCTCGTCGTCAGGCAAGCGTCCACAGGGCGCCCCGGGCATGGCGGCCAGGCTAGTTCTGGCGAATAGGCCGGCAGAGATGCCGGGTTCAGTCAGCTTTTATTGGAGAAATTTATGGCAGCTACTATCAACACCAACCTCAACTCGCTCACCGCGCAGCGTAATTTGGGCGCCAGCCAGGCGTCCTTGTCCACATCGATTGCACGCCTGTCGTCGGGCTTGCGCATCAACAGCGCAAAAGACGATGCCGCCGGCCTGGCGATTTCGGAACGGTTCTCGTCGCAGATTCGCGGCTTGAACCAGGCCGTGCGCAATGCCAACGACGGCATCTCGCTGGCCCAGACGGCAGAGGGCGCGCTCAAAGCCTCTGGCGACATCCTGCAACGGGTGCGTGAACTGGCCGTGCAGTCGGCCAACGCATCGAACAGCGCCAGCGACCGTCAGGCACTGCAGGCCGAGGTCGGCCAGCTGGTGTCCGAACTTGACCGCATCTCGCAAACCACTGAATTCAACGGCAAGAAGCTGCTGGACGGCTCTTTTGGAACGCAACAGTTCCAGGTCGGCGCCAATGCAAATCAGACCATCGTCGCCGCCACCGCCAATTTGCGTACCAGCACCTATGGCAACAACCAGTTGCAGGCTGCTGGCGGTCCGGCTACGCTGGCCGCTGCCGGTTCCAACGGCACGACCGCGGGCACGCTGGCCCTCAACGGCTCGCTGGGCACCGCTTCCGTTACGGTTGCACTGAACAGCACGGCCAAGGCCAATGCCGACCTGATCAATGCCCAGCAGGCCAATACCGGCGTGTCGGCGACGGCGCGCAATGACGTGAGCCTGTCGTTTGCCGGCACCGGCGGAAATTTCTCCCTGACCATCCAATCGGACAATTCGACGGCCCAGGCCATCTCGTTCGCAGTATCGAACCCTGGAACGGCCGATGGCCTGGCGGCAGCGGTTTCTGCCATCAACGACCAGTCCTCCAAGACCGGCGTGTCCGCTTCGCTCAACTCCGCAGGAACTTCGGTCGTGCTGACCAACGCCTCTGGCAACGACATCTCGGTGTCCGACACCGCGATCGTCAACGCAGGCAACGTCTCGGTGCAGAAACTTGACAGTACCGGTGCCAATTCGGGCGCCGCCGCGGTGCTGACAGCGGATTCGACCGCAGCCACCGCTACTGTGTCAGGCTACATCACGCTGGACTCCAACAAGTCGTTTGCAGCCGATGTCACGACCTCGTCCATTCTTGCGGCTGATGCCGGTTCGTCGCTCAACAAGGTGGCCAACCTGGACATCACGACCTTCACCAAGGCAACTGAAGCACTCAAGACGGTGGACTCGGCGCTGTCCTTCATCAACGGCACACGGGCCAGTCTGGGCGCATTGCAATCGCGCTTCGAGACCACGATCTCGAACCTGCAGGTGACTTCGGAAAACCTGTCGGCCTCGCGCTCACGCGTGGTGGACGCCGACTTCGCACAGGAGACCGCCAACCTGTCGCGGGCCCAGATCCTGCAACAGGCCGGCACCGCGATGGTCGCGCAGGCCAACCAGCTGCCACAGGGCGTGCTGGCCCTGCTGCGGTAATCGGTTCCGGGGACCTTGATCCGGGCAAGAGGGCCCGGATCACCCGGAGGGCGGCGGGCTGGGGCCCGCCGCCTTTTCCCATTTAGCAAACGCAAGGAACGACTTTCCCGCTCTTTTAGACTGATCACACATCGACAGGAACTAGATAATTGCTGCGGGTGCCGCGTTCCAGGCACAGGAGGATTCAGATGGCAACCATTTCATCTCCCGGCATTGGCAGCGGCCTGGACGTCAAGTCCATCGTCTCGCAGTTGGTGGCGCTTGAAAAACAGCCGCTGACCAAGCTGCAGGTGCAGGCAGCAACGGTACAGACACGTATTTCGGTATTCGGCCAGATCAAGTCGCTGGTCTCGCCGCTGGCCGACGCGGCCAGCAAACTGAGCAGCCTGACCACCTACAACACGGTCAGCGCCAGCTCGTCCAAGAGCAGCGCGGTCAGTGTCAGCGCCATTGGCGGCACGGTGTCCAACAGTTTCAGCGTAACGGTCGAAAGCGTGGCCAAGGCGCAGTCTTATGCCTCTGGTGCCCTGCTGCCGGTCGGCGGCGCATTGGGTGCCGGCACGCTGCGCCTGCAACTGGGGCAGTGGACGGTCGTGCCCTCGTCATTCGTGGCCCAGTCGGGCTCGTCGGCGGTGGACATCGACATCGTCGCCTCCGACACGGTGAGCGATATCGCCAGCAAGATCAACGGCGCCAGCGCCGGCGTCACGGCCACGGTACTCAACGACGCCTCGGGCCAGCGCCTGTTGCTGCGTTCGAACAGCACCGGCGAGGCCGCCGGATTCGAGCTCAGCGTGCTCTCCGATGCAGACGGCAATACCGCCGACGAGCTGGGTCTGTCGCGCCTGACGCAGACGGCCGGCTCCAGCACCCAGTACGGCGAGGACGCGCGCATCAGCATCAACAACATCCAGGTCAGCTCGTCGACCAATGTCTTTGCCGATGTGGTCTCGGGCGTCACGCTGACGGCCGGCGCCGTCACCACCGAAGCCGTGGAGATCAGCGTCAAGCCCGACCAGACGGTGCAGTCCAAGGCAATCGACGACTTCGTCAAGGCCTACAACACGCTCAACCAGGCGCTCAACGACGTCACCAAATATGACCCGGCGACCAAGGCCGGCGGCCTGCTGCAGGGCGACGCGACCGCCATCGGGCTGCAAAACGCGCTGCGCGGCATCCTGCAGTCCACCACCACTGGGTCGGCTTACGGACGCCTGGCCGACATCGGTATCACCCAGTCGCTGGGCGGCGACCTGGTGGTCGACAGTGCCAAATTGAGCACCGCGCTGGCCAATGGCAGCGAGGTCAAGAACCTGTTTCGAATCGACAACAACAATGCCATGACCAACGGCGTGGGCCTGAAGTTCAAGACCTTTGCCAAGGGCCTGCTGGCCAGCGACGGCATGTTCGAGACCAAGGACGCCACACTCAAGCGTTCGCTGGACCGCAATACCAAGGACCAGAGCCGGCTCAGCGACAAGATTGCCCGAATTGAAACCCAGCTCAATCGGCGCTACAGTGCACTGGATGTGCAGCTCAACAGCCTCAACGCGCTCAATTCCTACATCACCCAGCAGGTGGCGCAGTGGAATCGCTCGACCAGCTGACCTGGGCGGTAATTCGGTCGGGCCTGTAACAAATTTCAACGATCGGTCTTGATTCGGCATGGCAACTGCCGATAAGAATTACATCAGCATCAGGAGTTGCCCCATGTTTGCCCAGCACAGTCTTCGTTCCGCGTCTGCCTACCGAAAAGTCGGGGTCGAGACCAGTGTCGGTCAGGCCAATTCCCATGATCTGGTCGACATGCTGTTTGACGGCCTGTTGCTGGCGGTGGGCTCGGCCCGCGCCGCGATCGAGCGTGACGACATCAAGGGCAAATGCCAGCATATCGTCACCGCCGTGCGGATTCTCGAAGAGGGGCTCAAGGGCTCGCTCAATCTGGAGCAGGGCGGCACGCTGGCTGCCAATCTGCGCGATGTCTACTCGTACTGCGTGATGCGCCTGACCCAGGCCAATGTGCGCAACGATGTACAAGCCCTGGCCGAAGTGCTGCGCCTGATCGAGCCGGTCGCGGCCGGCTGGAAGCAGATCGGGCAGAACGCGCCGGCCCAACTGCAGGCTGCCTGAGGCGGGACCCCACCATGCGCCAGACCCTGATGGACTACTACCGTGCTATTGAAGACGCCAGCGGCAAGATGCTGGCAGCGGCCAAGGAGGCCAACTGGGACGAAGTCGTGCGTCTCGAGGGCGTCTGCGCGGTGCTGATCGAGCAACTGCGCTTCGAGTCCCGCAGCCAGGAACTGAGCCCGGCGCACAAGCCGGAAAAAGCCCAGATCATGCGCCGCATGTTGAGCAATGATGCGCAGATTCGCTATCTGGCCGAACCCTGGATGGCGCATTTCGAGAAGAAATTCGAAGGATTGCAGCAGATCCTGCACTGAGCGCTGCAGGCGATTTCCGACAAGTCGCCTGCAGTTGACGCGCAGCAGGCAAACGAAAAAACTAGACCTGCATGTTCATGATGTCGGTGTAGGCCTGCACCATGCGGTTGCGCACATGCAAGGTGGCCTGAAAGCCGATCTGGGCCTTCTGGATCGCCACCATGGTCTCTTCCAGGCTCACAGTCGGGCTCTCCATCTGGACTTCCTGCTGCATCGTCCGCGCTTCGTTCTGTGCCTGGCTGACCGATTGAAGGGCGTTGCGCAAGGCGCCTGAAAACCCGACCTGGCCGGCTTCGTCCGCGCCGCCCTCGAGCCCGGTGCGCGCCAGTGCGACCGGCCGGATCGGGGTCGGCATGGCACTGGGCGAGATGCGAAATTCCATGGTGTTGGTCTTGGTCGGCTTTTGGACGGCTCCATGCTAGCGCCCTGGCAAACGGCAAAAATATTGAATTGACCGGTGATTGCGGGCCTTATCCGGCTAATGTTTTCGGACCCAGCCCGAATAATCGTCCGAATCTGCGGTGCCTGCCTGTGCCGCGCACCAGCCCATCACCCATGTCCACAGTCGCCAACCTGCCCGCCAACCTGCCTGCCAATCCAGGCCTGCTCCAGCAACTGGGCGCCCTGCCGCCAGCGCGCCGGATGCGCCTGGCGGTGGCGGCCGGCCTGCTGGTGCTGGTCGTCGGCATTGGCTTGATGCTGGGTCGCCAGGCCGAGTGGCGGGTGCTGTTTGCCAACCTGGGCGACAAGGACGGCGGTGCCATCGTGTCCCAGTTGACGCAGATGAACGTGCCCTACAAGTACACCGACGGCGGCGGCGCCATTCTGGTGCCGGCCGACAAGGTGCACGACACCCGCCTGCGCCTGGCGACCCTGGGCCTGCCCAAGGGCTCGGTGGCAGGCTTTGAAATGATGGAGTCCAACCGTTTTGGCATGACCCAGTTCCAGGAGCGCCTGACCTTCCAGCGCGGCCTGGAAGGCGAACTGACGCGCTCGATCCAGGCGCTGTCGTCGGTGCAAAGCGCCCGCGTTCACCTGGCGCTGCCCAATCAGAACGGGTTTTTTCGGGAGCAGCAGAAGCCATCGGCCTCCGTGCTGGTGACCCTGCATCCGTCACGTTCGCTCGATCGGACCCAGCTGGCCGGCATCGTGCACCTGGTCGCGTCCAGTGTTCCCGAGCTCAAGACTTCGGCCGTCAGCGTGCTGGACGATTCGGGTCGCCTGTTGTCCGCGCCCACCGACGGCAGCGACGGCGGGGCTGGCATCAGCGCCCAGCAACTGGCGTACTCGCAACAACTCGAGCAGCTCTATAGCCGGCGCATTCTGGACATCCTGGAGCCGGTGGTGGGCCGCAAGAACGTGATGGCCCAGGTCACGGCGGAGATCGATTTTTCCAAGACCGAGTCGACCTCGGAGTCGCATCGACCCAACCAGACCGCGGATGCGAGCGCCATCCGCAGCCAGCA
>JBBKVW010000203.1:0-3909 GCA_037968655.1 Burkholderiaceae bacterium | reverse complement strand
GGCGCGCAGCGGCGCGAACAGCTGGCGGCGGCGCAGGTCAGCGGCAAGACGGAGTCGGGCGGGCGCCAGGCCGGTTTTTCGCGTATTGCGACGCCGGGCGAAGTCGACATTACCCATGGACGCATCCTGTACCTGGAGGACGTCAGCGTGAGTTTTGACGGCTTCAAGGCCATCAACAATCTGTCGCTCGATATCGCTCCCGGTGAGCTGCGCTGCATCATCGGGCCCAACGGCGCCGGCAAGACCACGATGATGGACATCATCACCGGCAAGACCCGTCCCGATGCCGGTACCGTGTTCTTTGGCAGCACCATCGACCTGCTGCGCTACAACGAGCCGCAGATCGCCCAGATGGGCATCGGGCGCAAGTTCCAGAAGCCCACGGTGTTCGAGCAGCTCACGGTGTTCGAGAACCTGGAACTGGCGCTCAAGACCGACAAGGGCGTGCGCGCGTCGATGCGCTTTCGGCTCGATTCCGCCCAGGCCGACCAGCTGGCCGAACTGTTGCACACCATCCACCTGGCCGACGACGTGAACCGCCTGGCCGGCATGCTCAGCCATGGCCAGAAGCAGTGGCTGGAAATCGGCATGCTGCTGGTGCAGGAGCCGCGGCTGCTACTGCTGGACGAACCGGTGGCCGGCATGACCGATGCGGAGACCGAACGCACGGCCGAGCTGTTTCTCTCGCTCAAGGGCAAGCATTCGCTAATGGTGGTGGAGCACGACATGAGTTTTATCCGCACGATCTCGGAAATCGTCACCGTGCTGTGCGACGGCGCCGTGCTGGCGCAGGGAACGCTGGACCAGGTGCAGGCCGATGAACGCGTGATCGAGGTCTATCTTGGACGATGACATGACGCACGAACACAGGCCGGACCAATCCGCAGCGGCGATGCCGGCAGCATCCGTGATAGCACCGGTGCTGGAGGTGCGCGATGTCAATCAGTTCTACGGTGGCTCGCATATTCTGCGCGGCGTAAGCCTGCAAGCGCAACTGGGCAAGGTCACGGTGCTGCTGGGCCGCAATGGCGTGGGCAAGACCACCTTGCTCAAGTCCTTGATGGGGCTGGTGCCGATCCGCAGCGGCAGCATCCTGTTCGATGCCAGGCCGATACACGGCGCGACCCCGTTTGCGCGCGCACGTGCCGGTATCGGCTTCGTACCGCAAGGGCGCGAGATCTTCGCGCGGCTCACGGTCGAGGAAAACCTGCGCATGGGCCTGGCCACCAAAAGCGCCGGTACGCCGATCGACCCGGAGTTGTACGAGTTGTTCCCGGTGCTCAAGCAGATGCTGCAGCGCCGCGGCGGCGACCTGTCCGGCGGGCAGCAGCAGCAATTGGCGATTGCACGCGCCCTGGCCGCGCGTCCCCGGCTGCTGATCCTGGACGAGCCGACCGAGGGCATCCAGCCCAGCATCATCAAGGACATCGCTCGCGTGATCCGCATGCTGGCGCAGCGCGGAACCATGGCGATCCTGCTGGTCGAGCAGTACTACGACTTTGCGCAGGAACTGGCCGACGACTACCTGGTGATGCAGCGTGGCGAGTTCATTGCCCGCGGTGCCGGCGCCAACATGCAGGCCGACGGGGTGCGGGAGTTGGTGGCGATCTGAGCATTGCGCCGGCGCCGGGAAGTTTGACGAGCCGGGGCGTGCATTGCGATCAGGTAGACCAGACCCTAGGCGCTTGGCCAGCCAAATCCCACATGCTGGTGCGCCAGGCTCCCCATATCTTGCGCAACAGATGCATGGCTGGCTCCACCAGCGGCGCCAGCACCCGAACCAGCACCACGTGATCGTTCGGACTGGTTGCGCCGGCGCTTTGGCGCAGATCATGGTCATCGATCACTTGACGTGCGCTGTCAAGCGCCTGTTGGACGCGGTGACGGTCGAGCGCGCTGCCGCAACAGAAAAAGATGGTCGCCATGCAGCTCTGTCCTGCCAGGCCCAGCGGACTGTGCAGCAGCCGCAGATCATCGGCGGCGATGGTGCCACGTTCCAGCCAGGCGCCTGCCACTTCAATATGCTGCAGCAAGCTGCCGCGTTCGAATGGCTGGCGGGACATTGGCAAGCCCAAGGCGGTGACGTCCCATCCGATCATTTCCGAGCCGGGTGCGAGATCCATTTGCAGCCGGTTCTCGGCCAGGCAGCCGTTGTAGCAGATCGTTTCTTGGGGCAACCACTCCAGCCGCGAACCCGATGCCAGCCGTATCCGGGTGTGTTGCAGCGCCGGCTCACCAGTGGATCGGTAGAAGCGCGCTGCGCCGGGCGTAGTGATCAGGGCGTGCGCTGCTGCGTCCGCATTGATCGATATGTCCAGCGTGTCGCCGCCCACAATCCCGCCGGGCGGATGCACCAGCACGTTGTGACAGACCGCATCGCCCTCGGGGTACAGGCTGTGCAGGATGCGCAGCGGGCCGCTGTGTTCATGGCGCACGACAGTACGTGCCGATGCGATTGAATAGTCCAGTTGCAATCGGGCGTGCCAGGGCATCGCGGCAGTGTAAGGCCCTGCGCCAGCGCGCATCAGCGCGCATCAGCGTCGGCGTCGCGCAGCGCGCCGGCGATTCGTGGCACACTCGGTCTCCCCCGAATAGCCGTTACGCACCCCCGCGAACTGCGCGTGGCCGCCAAGGAAATCAGTGAGTCAAGACCTGGAACCTACTACCGATGCAGACCCGACACCAGGCCTGCGTGTGCGGGTGTTCAACTGCCAATGCGGCAACCCGGTGTTCTTTCGAAACAGCATCTGCCTGAACTGTTCCACCCCGCTCGGATATGCGCCAGAACTGGCGCGTGTGCTGCCGCTGGAACCGTCCGCCGAACCCGATACCTGGGTCGCGTTCAACGAGAGCGAGCCTCAGTACCGGCGCTGCGCCAATCTGGATACGCCGGCATCGTGCAACTGGTTGGTGCCGGTCGCCGAAGTCGGCCCCAATGAAGGCCTGTGCCGTGCCTGCCGGCTGAACCGGACGATTCCGAATCTGGACGACCCGCTGCACCCCGAGAACGGCGAAATGTGGGGCAAGATCGAACTGGCCAAGCGCCGCCTCGTGTCTTCGTTGCTGGTCATGGGTCTGCCGGTTGCCTCGCGCGAGACCGAGGACACCAGCCGGGGCCTGATGTTCGATTTCCTGCGTGCACCGCCGGGCGGCCCGCCGGTGATGACCGGCCACGACGACGGCCTGATCACATTGAACATCGCAGAGGCCGACGACGTGCGCCGCGAGCAGGCGCGGGTCAACATGAACGAGCCCTATCGCACGCTGCTGGGGCATATGCGCCATGAGGTCGGTCACTACTACTGGGACCGGTTGGTTGCCGGAACCCACTGGCAATCGGAGTTTCGCGCCTTGTTTGGCGATGAATCACAGGACTATGCGAAGAGCCTGAAGACCTATTACAAAAAAGGCGCGCCGGCCGACTGGCAAGGTGGTTTTGTCAGCGCCTATGCCACCTCCCACCCCTGGGAAGACTGGGCCGAATGCTGGGCCCACTACATGCACATGAGCGACATGGTCGACACCGCCATCAGCTATGGCCTCTCGCCGGACAGTTCGCGCGTGGAGTTCACGGCGTTTACGCGCGAAGTGCTGTACCAACCCGATCATCCCGGTGCCGAGCGCTATCTGGCATTCCTGAACCATTGGGTGCAATTGGTCATGCAGATCAATGGCATGTCGCGCGCGATGGGGTTGACGGACATGTATCCATTCGTGCTGGCACATGAGGTCGTGGCCAAGCTGCATTTCATCCATCTTGTCGTCAGCGAGGAGCGCCGTGAAAGCGCACTGAGCGCGTCATGACAATGGGCGCAACTGCGACAGCAGGGTAGGCAGCAACTCCGACACGGTGGGGTGAATCGCCATCGTGCGCGACATGACCGACCAGGGCTGGCCTGCCGCCATGAC
>JBBKVW010000202.1:0-15148 GCA_037968655.1 Burkholderiaceae bacterium | reverse complement strand
GAATGGCCGAAGGCACGCAGATGGGTCCGCTGGCCAACCCGCGACGGCTCACGGCGATGCAGGAAATCACCGCCGATGCCGTCAAGCGCGGTGCCACCGTCGCTGCTGGCGGCGCGCGCATCGGCAGCGAAGGCAACTTCTTTGCGCCCACGCTGCTGCTCGACGCGCCACTGGACAGCGCCGTGTTCAACAGCGAACCCTTCGGCCCGATGGCCGCGGTGCGCAGTGTCAAGAATGTCGAGGAGGCCATCGCCGAGGCCAACCGCCTGCCGTTCGGCTTGTCGGCCTATGCCTTCACCAGCTCGATCAAGACCGCGCACCAGCTCTCCAGCCAGGTGCAGACCGGCATGTTGTGGATCAACCAGCCCGCCGCGCCCTGGCCCGAGCTGCCATTTGGCGGCGTCAAGGATTCGGGCTACGGCAGCGAAGGCGGCCCGGAGGCGCTGGAAGCCTATATGGCGACCAAGACCGTTGTGATGATGAGCGTGTGACGCAGCCGACTGCAACACTGAAAGAAGCCAGCACAGCCGCAGCGACTTCTGCGGCAGGCTTCGACAGCCTGCCGCTCAAGCCCGGCACACTGGAGAACCTGCTCAGCCTGGGCTATGTGGCGATGACGCCGATCCAGGCCGCCAGCCTGCCGCCTGCATTGGCCGGCAAGGACCTGATCGCACAGGCCCAGACCGGCAGTGGCAAGACCGCTGCGTTCGCGCTGGCCTTGCTGACCAACCTGAACCCGCGCCGCTTTGCGGTGCAGGCGCTGGTGCTATGCCCGACCCGGGAGCTGGCCGACCAGGTAACGACCGAGATCCGGCGCCTCGCCCGGGCCGAGGAAAACATCAAGGTCGTGACCCTGTGCGGCGGCGTGGCGCTGCGTGGCCAGCGTGCCTCGCTCGAGCATGGCGCGCATATCGTCGTCGGTACGCCGGGGCGGGTGATGGACCATCTGCAGCGCGAGTATCTGACGCTGGAGGCACTGAACACGCTTGTGCTCGACGAAGCCGACCGCATGCTGGACATGGGCTTTTTCGACGACATCAGCACGGTTGCAAGGCAGTGCCCGGCCGAGCGCCAGACCTTGCTGTTTTCGGCCACCTATCCCGAGGGCATAGGCAAGCTGGCCGGGCAGTTCATGCGCGAGCCGCTGCGCATCGAGGTGGCCAGCCAGCAGGCGGGACCGGCGATCGAACAACGGTTTTACGAGGTGACCCGAGCCACCCGCTACCCGACGGTGGCCCTGTTGCTGAACCATTTCCGGCCGGTCAGCACGCTGGCGTTCTGCAACACCAAGCAGCAATGCAAGGAGTTGCTGGCGGTCCTGCAAGAGCAGGGCTTCAGCGCACTGGCGCTGTACGGCGAGCTGGAACAGCGCGAACGCGACCAGGTGCTGGCCCAGTTTGCCAACCGCAGCTGCTCGGTGCTGGTGGCAACCGACGTGGCCTCGCGCGGGCTGGACATCGACCAGCTCGAGGCAGTCATCAACGTCAGCATCACGCCCGACTCCGAGGTGCATGTGCACCGCATCGGTCGCACCGGCCGCGCCGGCGAAACCGGCCTGGCGCTGAGCCTGGCCAGCATGGATGAAATGGGCGCGGTCGGAAAGATCGAGCAATACCAGCGCCAGGAGTCGGTCTGGCACAAGGCCGATGAACTCACGCCGACCGGCAACGGCCCGCTGCTGCCACCGATGGTCACGCTGCAACTGCTGGGCGGGCGCAAGGAAAAGATCCGCCCCGGCGACGTGCTGGGCGCGCTGACCGGGCCCGACGGCGGCTACAGCCGCGAACAGATCGGCAAGATCAACGTGACCGAGTTCACGACCTTCGTCGCGGTGCAGCGCGACATCGCCAAGGAGGCGATGCGCCGGCTCAATGCGGGCAAGGTCAAGGGCAAAAGCGTCAGGGTGCGTCTGCTGTAGTCCGGGCCGGGTCCGACGCCGGCGATCGGACCTTTTCTGCGGCCCCGTCGCCTTGGGCTGCCGCGTCTGGCTCGACATGCCAGGTCTGCAATGGCAGCGACTTTCCCTTGACCAGCGTCGCCGGCATGGCGCGCAAGCTGAATCCGTCGTCCAGTGCACGGCGCACTTCGTCGGTGATCAACAAGTCGACATGGAGCTGCCGCGTCAGCCCTTCCACCCGTGATGCGACATTGATCGGATCGCCGGTCACGCTGAACTTGGCCAGGCCGGCCGTGCCGATGATGCCGGCAATCACCTCGCCGCTGTGGATACCGATGCCAAAGTGCAATGGCGGCAGACCGCGCGCGACGAGCTCGCCGTTGTAGCGCTCCAGGGCAGCGCGCATCGCCTGCGCGGCGAGCACCGCGTCACGGCATTGCCACGGATTGGGCTCGAGCGCGCCAAACAGGGCCAGCAGGCCATCGCCGACCAGTTCGGTGATATGCCCGTGGTGGCGCTCGACGGCCTGGTTCATCAGCGCGAAATAGTCGTTCAGGATATGCACCGTCACGGCCGGATCGAGCTTGTCACACAGGGCGGTGAAGCCGCGCAGATCGGCAAACAGCATCGTGACCTGGCGCAGCTGGGGCACGAAGGACGCGGACGCATCGGTCAGGCGCTCGACCACGTCGGGAGGCGCAAAACGCTCGAACTCGCGCTGCAGCCGCTCCAGCCGCTCGTCGCCCATGTCCAGCAGGCGCTCGAGCCGGCGCACCTGCGCCTGCCTCGAGCGCCAGACGATCCATACGGCCGCGACAAGGATCAATACCGAGGCGGCCCAGAGCCAGGCCATCATGCGTGCAGCATGGCCAGGCGCACCGTCGCATTGGCCAGGGCCGCAACGCCGATCGCCTCGAGCAGCACCTTCGGATCGACTTTGCCAGCGAGCTCGCGCGTTTCGCGCTGGATATTGGCGACATCGTAGTAAACCGTTCCGCGGGTCCAGGACAGCAGCGCCGATTCAGCGCCAGGCAACTGGTCCGAATGCAGCTGGGCCAGGGCCGAGTCGACATCCTGCGCCTGTATGCCGTAGCCGTCCAGCAGGCCCCTGGCCTGGTTTTCGCACAGGGCGCATTCGAGTGTGCGTGCGACGATGGCAAACATCAGCGCCTTGGTCGGCCGACTCAGGACCGGCGACGCAAACGCCCCTTCCAGCGCATCTTTCATGATGCGCTCAGCAGGCAATCCGGCCAGCGGCGCCAGTATCGGCCCGAAGGGTCCGTCAGCAGCCTTTGCCGCGCCGGCTGAAAGCAGTTCTTGGCCACCCCAGCCGCCTGGCTTGAGGCTGCGCAGCAGCGCGGCGCCCAGGCCAACGATGCGTCCGACCGGGCCATTGGCAAAGCGCTCAAACCCGCGTTCCGGCGGACAGGCCATAAAGGTGGTGACACGGTTGTAAAAGCATCCGACCGCCACCAGGAAGGCGACTTCGGCCACGGCAGCAGGCGAGAGCCCGACGTCGACCAGTGCCTGGCAGGCCGAACGCGATGGCCGCGGCCTGGAGCGCGCGAGATTGCGGGCAAAGGCGATGACCACCCGGTCGCGTTCATCGAGTTCGGCCTCGTGCACTTCGCGCTCCAGGCGTCGAATGTAGGCCTCCGAGTAGCCCAGCAGTTTGAGGTAGGCGCGGTTCGCACCGTAGCAATAGCGGCAGGCGTTTTCCTGGGCGACGACCATTGCGCCGATATGCAGCAGATGCGCGGGCATGGCAACCGCCTTGTAGGTCGTGAGCGAGAGCCCGAGCTCGCGTATCCAGGGGCTGGCGGCGGTCCTGCGGTCTGCCTCCGAAACATGGCCGCCGCGCCGCTTGACCTGCTCTTCCCAGGCGGCATCCCGCTGGATCGGCAACACCGGCTCACCCCATTCGACTTCTCCCAGCACGGCAGACATGATTGCACTCCTTGGCGCCGCCTTGCGACGACGAGCAACCACGATACCCCTGTTGGCGCATGATTTCCAGTGCCCCGATCCGGGCCTGGCGGCAGGCCGGATCAGCCCCGTGCGTGCGTCACGCCGCCGTCGACGATCAGAGTCGAGCCAACCACATAGTCCCCGGCGCGCGACGCCAGATAGATCGCAGCACCAGCCATGTCTTCCGACGTGCCGATGCGCCCGGACGGAATGCGCGCCGCCACTGCGTCGCCATGGTCGCGTGCGTCCTGGTTCATGTCGGAGGCAAAGGCGCCCGGCGCGATTGCGCTGACGACAATGTTGTCCTTGATCAGGCGCAGCGCCATGCGCCGCGTCAGGTGGATCAGGCCGGCCTTGCTGGCCGCGTAGGAATAGGTTTCCATCGGATTGACCGATATGCCGTCGATCGATGCGATGTTGATGACCTTGGCCGGGCGCACCTTGGCAGCGGCGCGCAACTGGGTCGACAGCGCCTGGGTCAGGAAAAACGGGGCCTTGAGGTTGAGGTTGACGACCTTGTCCCAGCCGCTTTCGGGAAACACGTCGAATTCGGCGCCCCAGGCAGCGCCGGCGTTGTTGACCAGGATGTCGAGCCGGTCTTCGCGCTCGGCAAAGGCCGCTGCCAGCGCCGTGGCGCCCCCGACCCCCGAGACATCGGCCGGCAGGGACACGCAGGGGCCGATCTTGCACATCTCCGCGGCAGCCTGGTCACAGGCCTCGGCCTTGCGCGCCGAGATGTAGACCCTGGCGCCCTGGGACAGGAAGCCCTCGGCGATCATGCGGCCGATGCCACGCGAGCCGCCGGTCACCAGCGCGGTGCGCCCATGCAGGGAAAAAAGGTCGTTCATTAATGTCTCCTGTCGTCAATTGCAAAGTGCATGCCGTGGGAATTGCCAGAAGTGCCATGACGGGACTGACACAACGTATGGGTGCCACTCCTGTCTGCTCAGAAAAGTTCCCTGCAGCGAGCTGAACTGCGAATGTGCTTTCCCTAGTACCCAGCGGTAACCCGGCCGTCTAGGATAACCACTTCCACCGACGGTCCCCTCAACTCTCCCGGAGACGCCCATGCACACACCCAGCCAGCATTTTCTCGCCCGCTGCGCCGCCGCGATATTTATCGCGGCCAGCCTGATGTCCTGCGCCAATGTGCCGACCGAATCGGCACAGGTGGTGTTGCAGCGAGCCAATGTCGCGATGGGCGCCAGCAACCTGAACAGCATCCAGTTTGCCGGCACTGGAAGCGGCGCTACTTTCGGTCAGGCGTTCAAACCGGGCGAGGCCTGGCCCCGGATCAGCTACACCCAGTTCTCCCGCCTGGCCGACTACGGCAATGCCGCGCTGCGCGAGGACGCGGTGCGCATCCGTGCCGAGCCGACCGGCGGCGGGGCGATCCCGCTGATGGGAACCGGTGAGCAGCGCACCAGCGGCTGGCTACGCGCCGACAGTGCCTGGAACGTGGCGGGTAGCAACATCAGTCCGGCGCCCGCTGCAGTGACTGCCCGCATGCACGACCTGTGGACCACCCCACACGGCATCATCAAGGCGGCGCTGGCCCATCCGTCCAGCGTCAGGAACACCGGCGACGGCAGCAGCGCGATCTCGTTCGCTGTGCCTGGGCGTTTCACGGCCACGGCACGCATCAACGCGCAGGGCCTGGTGGAGCAGATTGACACCGTGCAGCCCAATGCGGTCATGGGCGACACCGCCTCGACCATCCGTTTCTCGGACTACAAGATAGTTGACGGCGTGCATTTTCCAATGCGCATCCGCCAGGACATGGGAGGCCATCCGGTGCTGGATCTTGCGGTCACCGAGGTCAAGCCCAACGTCGCGTCCAACATTGCGATTCCGCCCAATGTGCCCGGCGCCGTCGAGCGCGTCGTAGTCGAAAAGGCAGCGGACGGGGTCTGGTTCCTGGCCGGCGGGTCGCACAACAGCGTTGCCATCGAGTTGCGTGATCACATGATGGTTGTCGAAAGCCCGCTGTACGACGGGCGCGCGGCAGCCATGTTTGCCGAAGTGCGCAAGCTGGCCAATGGCAAGCCGATCCGCTATGTCGTCAATTCGCACCACCATTTCGACCATTCCGGCGGCTTGCGCACGGCCGTCGCCGAAGGCGCGACACTGGTTACCAGCCAGGCGGCCAAGCCCTACTTCGAGAAGATCCTGGCCAATCCGAACCGGATCGCGCCCGATGCGATGGAAATGTCCGGTCGCAAGGCGTCGGTAACCGGTGTCGATGGCAAACGGGTGTTTGGCGACGGAACGCGCACGGTCGAGGTCCACGACATCCGGGACGGTGTGCATGCCAACGGCTTCCTGATGGTCTATCTGCCGCGCGAGCAGATTCTGATCGAAGCCGACGCATTCACACCCGGGCCGCCCAATACGCCTCCGCCGGCCCAGGCCAATGGCAACACCCTCAACCTGGCCGATAACCTGGACCGGCTGCAGCTCAAGGTGGACAAGATTCTTCCGCTGCATGGGCGGATGGTGACGCTGGCGGATCTGCACCAGGCGGTCGGCCGCAAGCCCTGAGCGGGCCGAGCCGTTCTGGTCGGACAGGCGTCGGCGCGGGCTTCACGCGCCAGGCAATCGCTCCGCCCCCAGGAATGACGCAACCCGTCGGGGGCCAAGCGAAGTCCGGGTTAGGGGCGCTCTCATATCGGCGGGCCGCGCAATACGAGGGACTTGATCACCAAGGCCCCAACCCATAAGCGCGCATCATGTGGCAACTGCCCCACAGGCTTCGATTCTTTGCGCGCCTCGCCGCAAGTCCCATTACAGTGGTTTGATGTCCGCAGCACCCAGCATTCAGGTTGCCCAGTTTCGCCAGATATTGCTGTGGCCGCTGCGCCTGATGGCCGCAAGCGAGGGCGACGAAAGGCAGGCCAGGCCATGGCAGATCCTGCAGGACATGGGCGACGCCTCGCCCTGGCGCGCGGTGGACGACGAATACACCGGCTCGGCCGACCAGTTCCATGAACGGCATTACAACGAGTTCGTGACCTTTTTGCCCTATGTGCAGCAGTTCCTGTACGGCGAGGGCCGCGTCGCCCGCGGGCAGGGCAGCAAGACGTCGGAATCGCCGATGCAGGTGTTCCGCCGTCGCGACGTGCACCAGGCGCGCATGGTGCTGCGACCAGGCACGGCGCCGATCACGCTGGACATCGTGCATGTGGACCTGTACTTCTTTCTCGATGTCGATCTGGTGCTGCTCAACGTCGAGGTCCGCACCAACGATTTGCCGCTGGCGCAGGCGCAGGAGCTGATGTATCGCTTCGGCCGCGGCTATCCGGCCGGCTGGCAGGCCAATGGCCTGGCCATGCACTGCCTGGCCAGCATGGAATGGCTGGACCAGAACGGGCAGGTGCTGGCGCAATCGGACGCGCACGACAAGGAGTTGTTCCTGGCCCATGTGGCCAACCACCGCGCGCCGCGCATTGCCGCGCACTGGGACTGGATGCTGCGGCCTCTGGTGAGCGACCACTCGGGCGAGAGCGGCCCGCTGCGCTACCGCCAGATCGAGTACTACCGCATGCCGATGATGGCCTACCTGGCACTGGACCGGCCCGAATTGCTGACGCGCAACGACTTCATCCGACTCGGCCTGGTGACCGGCGCCAGCCAGCCCAACACCGACGACCTGCCCTACGCGGAGCAGCACCTGAGCGATTTCGAGCGGCGCTTTTGCTATGACCGCTTCTATAGCAGCGGCGGTGCTGCGCCCCATACCCGCTACCTGTGCAGCGGCCATTCACTGGTGGTGGTCGGGCAGGCCAATTCGGAGTTCTACACCTGCCCGAACCGCGGCGTGCTGGCGCAGTTCCGGCACCAGCATTTCCTGCTGTTCCTGATCGCCCATTTTCAGAAGGCGGCATTGTTGATGTACTCGGACCGGCTGGTCGAGGCGCTCAAGCGCCTGCGCGTCAACGACCTGTCCAGCGTGCGGCGTTTCAAGCGCGCCATCCGCGCCAGTTTCGCTGGCTTTCTGCGCTTCACGCATCGCTACTGGTTCCATGAAGTGGCCGAGCAGGCGCAGGCGCGCGCGCTGTTCCAGATGTGTGCCGGCCACCTCGGGCTGGACCCCTTGTACCTGGAGGTGAAGGAACGCATCGCCGACATGAACAGCTATCTGGAGGCCGACAGCCTGCGCCGCCAGGCCAACACCGTGGTGCGCCTGACCGTGGTCACGATCTTCGGCCTGATCGGCACCGTGTCGACCGGCTTCCTGGGCATGAACCTGCTGGCCGAGGCCGACGCGCCACTGGCCAACAAGCTGCTGATCTTTGGCGTGGTGTTCCTGCTGACACTGGCGCTCACCGTCTACACCATGGCCAAGTCAAAGCGCCTGTCGGATTTTCTGGACGCCTTGTCCGACGAGCGGCTCGACCCCTGGCAAAAGTTCCGGGCGCTGGCGCTGGTGTGGCGCAAGCCCGACGATTGAGCGTTGATTCGGCGAACCGAAACGACACACAACGCCCATGTCGGGCATCCTGACGATCACGCTCAATCCGGCGCTCGACATCTCTGCCGAGACCGATAGGCTGCTGCCCGGCCACAAGTTGCGCTGCACAGCGCCGCAACGGTTCCCAGGGGGCGGGGGCATCAACGTGGCCCGGGTGATCCAGCGCCTGGGCGGCGATTGTGTCGCGCTCTACCTGGCCGGCGGCCTGGTTGGCCAGCAACTGCGCCAGCTGGTGGCTGATGAACACGTGCCCAGCCTGGGAATGGCGATCGCCGGCGAAACGCGCGAGAGCTTTTCGGTGCTGGAAACCAGCACCGGACGTGAATTCAGATTCGTGCTGACTGGCCCTGCGGTCTCGCAGCCGGAGTGGCAGGCATGCCTGGCCTATCTGGACAGCATCGACCTGGCACCCGCATATGTTGTGCTCAGCGGCAGCCTGCCGCCCGGCTTGGCCGAAGACAGCTATGCGCAGCTCGCGCAGCGCGCCCGCGCCCGGGGCAGCAAGGTCGTGCTGGACAGTTCCGGCGCCGCGCTGGCGCAGGCACTGGCTGTCGGTGTGGCGCTGGTCAAACCCAGCCTGCGCGAATTGTCGGAACTGAGCGGCCGCGCCCTTGACACCGAAGACCAGCAATGTGCGGCGGCGCGCCATCTGGTCGACAGCGGTCAGGCAGATCTCGTGGCGCTGAGTCTGGGCGAACAGGGCGCCATGCTGGTTGGCGTCAACGGTGCATGGTGCGCCGACGCCTTGCGCGTGCCCGTCAAAAGCACGACCGGCGCAGGGGACGGTTTCCTGGCGGCGATGGTATGGGCCTTGACCCGCCAACTGGAACCGCTCGAGGCACTGCGCCTGGGCGTCGCAGCCGGTTCGGCGGCGCTGCTGCATCCGGGCACCACCTTGTGCCGCGCCGACGATGTGATGCGCATGGCGCCGCTGGTGCAGATACGGGAGATCCGCAGGAATCACAGCTGAATCTGCGGGTACGCCCATGCCGCACTGACAGCATGGGCGACCGGGCGGCGTGCATTTGGCAGCCGCCCATCCCGCAATACCTACATATTGCGCCGGTACTGCCCCCCAACCTCGAACAAGGCATTGGTGATCTGCCCCAGCGAGCACACGCGAACGGCTTGCATCAGCACTTCGAACACGTTGCCGTTGGCGATCACTGCCTGCTGCAGGCGCTCGAGCATGGCCGGCGCATCGGTTGCATGGCGCGTGTGAAAGTCATGCAGGCGCTGCAACTGACCCTGCTTTTCCTCGTCGGTCGAGCGCGCCAGTTCCAGCTTGTCCTGCACCACGTCGCCGTGCGGATTGCGAAAGGTGTTGACGCCCACGATCGGAAACTCGCCGGTGTGTTTGAGCATCTCGTAGTGCATCGACTCGTCCTGGATGCGGCCGCGCTGGTAGCCGGTTTCCATCGCGCCCAGCACGCCGCCACGCTCGGCGATTCGTTCGAACTCGGACAGCACCGCTTCCTCGACCAGTTCGGTCAGCTCCTCGATGATGAAGGCGCCCTGGTTCGGGTTCTCGTTCTTGGCCAGGCCCCATTCGCGGTTGATGATGAGCTGGATCGCCATGGCCCGGCGCACGCTGTCTTCGGTCGGCGTCGTGATGGCCTCGTCAAAGGCATTGGTGTGCAGCGAGTTGCAGTTGTCGTAAACCGCAATCAGCGCCTGCAGCGTGGTGCGGATGTCGTTGAACTGGATCTCCTGCGCATGCAGGCTGCGCCCGCTGGTCTGGATGTGGTACTTGAGCTTTTGGCTGCGCTCGTTGGCGCCGTATTTCTCCTTCATCGCCACGGCCCAGATACGGCGCGCGACCCGACCCATCACGGTGTATTCCGGGTCCATGCCGTTGGAGAAGAAAAAGCTCAGGTTGGGCGCGAAATCATCCACGTGCATGCCGCGCGCCAGATAGGCCTCGACAAAGGTGAAGCCATTGGACAGCGTGAACGCCAGCTGGCTGATCGGGTTGGCGCCGGCCTCGGCAATGTGGTAGCCGCTGATGGAGACGCTGTAGAAATTGCGCACCCGGTTGTGCACAAAATACTGGGCGATGTCACCCATCACCTTGAGCGAGAACTCGGTCGAGAAGATGCAGGTGTTCTGGCCCTGGTCTTCCTTCAATATGTCGGCCTGCACGGTGCCGCGCACGTTTTCCAGTACCCAGGCGCGGATCTTGGCGTATTCGGTATCGGTCGGCTCGCGGCCGTTGTCGGCCTTGAATTTCTCAAGGTTCTGGTCGATCGCGGTGTTCATGAACATCGCCAGGATGCTGGGCGCCGGGCCGTTGATCGTCATCGACACCGAGGTGCTCGGGCTGCACAGGTCAAAGCCCCCGTACAGCACCTTCATGTCCTCCAGCGTGGCAATGCTGACGCCCGAATTGCCGACCTTGCCGTAGATGTCCGGGCGCGGGTCCGGGTCGTTGCCGTACAGCGTCACCGAGTCGAATGCGGTGGACAAGCGCTTGGCCGGCATGCCCTCGGACAGCAGTTTGAAACGCCGGTTGGTGCGAAATGCATCGCCTTCGCCGGCGAACATGCGGGTCGGGTCCTCGCCTTCGCGCTTGAAGGCGAAAGTGCCGGCGGTATAGGGGTAGCTGCCGGGAACGTTGTCCAGCATCAGCCACTGCAACACTTCGCCTTCGTCCTCGTATTTCGGAAGCGACACCTTGCGGATCGGCGTGCCGCTGAGCGACTTGCTGACCAATGCAGTGCGCACTTCCTTGTCGCGGATCTTCACCACGTATTCGTCGCCGGCATAGGCCTTGCGCATCTGCGGCCATTGCGCCAGCAGCTTGCGCTCGGTTGCGCCGAGCCGCGCTTCACGCTGCGTGGCCAGGTCGTTGACGGCCTCGAAGGCGCGCAGCTTGGTCGGGTTGGCCTCGTGCAGCATGCGGCCGGCCGCACGCAGTTGCTGCACTTCACGCGCCAGCGTGGCCTGCGCCTTTGCACGCACCTTGTAGGCCCGCACTGTCTCGGTGATATCGGCCAGGTAGCGGATGCGCGCCGCCGGCACCACCGGCGACTGGTTGCTGCTGTGGCGCACCGACTGCCGGGGCAGGCTGCCTTCGCCAGCGGGCATTCCCAGCGCCTGCAGGCGCGGCAGCAGTGCCTGGTACAGCGCGGTGACGCCATCGTCGTTGAAGCGCGCCGCCATGGTGCCGAACACCGGCATCTGGTCCGCCGGCGTGGTGAAGGCTTCCTTGTTGCGTTGCACCTGCTTGGCCACGTCGCGCAGTGCATCCTGTGCGCCCTTGCGATCGAATTTGTTGATGGCGACAAACTCGGCGAAGTCGAGCATGTCGATCTTCTCCAGTTGGCTGGCGGCGCCGAACTCGGGCGTCATCACATACAGCGGCACATCGACATGGGGAACGATCGCTGCATCGCCCTGGCCGATGCCCGACGTCTCCACGATGATCAGGTCAAAGCCGGCGCATTTGCAGGCGAGCAGCACATCGGGCAGGCAGGCGCTGATCTCGGAGCCGAAATCGCGCGTTGCCAGGCTGCGCATGAAGACGCGCTGGCCCGAATCGGTTTGCGCCTCGGCGTCGGCCTGGTCGGTGGGCGCAGCACGCTGCAGCCAGGGCCCGATCGCATTCATGCGAATCCGGTCGCCGAGCAGGGCGCCACCGCTCTTGCGCCGCGACGGATCGATGCTGATCATCGCTATCTTCAGGCGATCGCCCTGATCCAGTCGGAGCCGGCGGATCAGTTCATCTGTCAGCGAGGACTTGCCGGCGCCACCGGTGCCGGTGATGCCCAGCACCGGCACCTTCCTGGCCGCGGCTGCCTTGCGCAGCGCAGCCAGCAGAGCCGCATCGGCGCTCTCGTTCTCCAGCGCGGTAATCAGTTGGGCCAGCGCGCGCCAGTTGTCCTGGCCATGGCCTTCGATGGGAGCGAGCGCCGTAGGCGCAAATTCCGACAGGTCCTTGTCGCAGCGCATTACCATCTCGCCGATCATGCCGGCCAGGCCCATGCGCTGGCCATCTTCGGGACTGAAGATCCGGGCCACGCCGTAGTCATGCAGGTCGCGGATTTCCGGTGGCACGATCACGCCACCGCCGCCGCCGAACACCTGGATG
The DNA here is from genome assembly GCA_037968655.1 of Burkholderiaceae bacterium. Taxonomy (GTDB): domain Bacteria; phylum Pseudomonadota; class Gammaproteobacteria; order Burkholderiales; family Burkholderiaceae_C; genus CAISIP01. The sequence continues at coordinate 2,722 of JBBKVW010000202.1, read as the reverse complement.
TGGGATCCGCCGCGCTCGCGCAGCAGATCGATCATGTACTTGAAATACTCGACATGGCCGCCCTGGTAGGAACTGATGGCGATGCCCTGCACGTCTTCCTGCAAGGCGGCGGTCACAACCTCGTCCACGCTGCGGTTGTGTCCAAGGTGGATCACCTCCGCCCCCATGCCCTGCAGGATGCGCCGCATGATGTTGATGGCCGCGTCGTGGCCGTCGAACAGGCTGGCCGCTGTGACGAAGCGCACCTTGTTCTTGGGCCGATAGCTGGCCAGGGCCTTGTAGTCGGCAGACAGGTCGGTCATGGAATACTCCTGCAGGACGCCCGTTCGGGCGCCAAATCCTGGACGGCACCCGACGGGCACCACAGCCGGCAAGCTTAGTTGACGTTTACGTAAACGTCAACCATGCGCGCGTAAACACATTCGGCACGGCGTGCAGTTGCAACGCACACTGCTGCAGCAACTACATCTTGCCGGCCAGCCACATGCCAGGCAGCATGGCCAATACGAATACGACGGTGTCGATCTGGCCGGTCAGAAGCGAGGCCAGAGCGGCGGCCGGGCTGTAGCCGCCCAGACCCCAGCCAATGCCGAACACGACAGCGCCAGCGATCAGGCGACCGTCGATATGGCGCCGGGTCGACAACTCAAAACTGCTGGTGAACCAGGGCTTTTTGCTGGCATAGAGCGTCAGCGTGAAACCCAGCAAAGCGATCAGCACCGCACCAAGCACCACGAACATCAGGGTCGGGTCCCACTCGCCGGGAAATTCGCCAATGAACATCTCCTTGACATCCAGGAACGCGATCACCTTCTCGGGTTGCGTCATGCCAGACAGGATCAATCCCACGGCAAATACGCAACCGGCAAAAAAAGCCACCAGCAGTGCAGACGGGCGCGCACCGGCGCGGGGTCTTCGCCGCGGATGGGCCAGTTCACCGGAAAGGCTGCTGGGCCGGGAGTCAGGATCGCGCTGAGGCATGGAGAGCGGGCAATGTCATTGATGGGGTTGCCAATCACGCCCTGGGGCTGACCCGCAGGGACTCGAGAATTCCATCACCCCACCAATGCGTCGACGTCAGCTCTTCGGTCACCAGCACAGTGCCGACAGCGGATCCGGCAAATATCAGGACCGCCACGATGGAGCGGCGTGAGCGGCGCCCCATCCCAACAATTGCATGGGCGCTGGCACTGCCCGAGCCCAGCACCGCGCCGAATCCAACCAGGAATCCGGCTGGCACCAGCAACAAAGGATGACGAATCGCAAAATGGGGTACGGCCAGCAGCCATGAAAATAGCGCACCGCCCCCGACCAGGCCAAACAGGAAGGCCCAGCGCCACGGAGAAATATCGCTGCGGGTATTCATGACACTGTGGGCGATGCCGCTGACGTTGCTGGAACGGCCCAGGCCTGCCAACAGAATCCAGCTTGCAAGCCCCATCAGAATTCCACCCTGCAGCGCCTGTGTGTAATCATGCACGGCGATGCCCTCCTAGTCCTAAACTAGCTCAGAGCATACCGCGACCCAGCGAACGAGAGGACCCCCTGAAATGCAGCCAATACAACTTTTCGACTCAGCCTCCAGCACCTATACCTATGTGCTGTTTGACGAGAACACGCGCGAGGCGCTGATCATCGACCCGGTGGACGAACAGGTCGAGCGCGACCTTGCCTGCCTGCGCCAATATGGACTCAAGCTGATGTGGACCGTGGAGACGCATGCCCATGCCGACCACATCACCAGCGCCGGACTGCTGGCCGAACATGCCGGCGCCAGGACGGCGGCGCCCTCGGGCTGCGGCATCACCACTGCCGCGGTGCAGTTGGAGGACCAGAGTGAACTGCGGTTTGGCGGGGAAAAGCTGCGCGCCCTGCACACACCGGGCCATACCGCCGGCAGCATGAGTTATGTCTGGGGCGAGCATGTCTTTACCGGCGATACGCTACTGATCGGCGGCTGCGGCCGCACCGATTTCCAGTCCGGCAGCGCGGCGGCGCTCTACCACAGCATTACCAAGATTCTCTTTTCGCTGCCCGACAAAACCACGGTCTGGCCCGGCCATGACTACAAGGGCCAAACCCATTCGAGCATCGGCGCCGAAAAAGCCGGCAACAGCCGGGTCGCCGGAAAAACCGAGGCCGAATTCATCGCCATCATGGACGGCCTGCACCTGCCCAAGCCCAAACGCATCGACGAAGCCGTGCCGGCCAACCTGACGTCGGGCATCCGCCACGATGCCGACGGCCAGGCCGCCAGTGCCAGCGGCCCTGCCGACCCGCTCGCTGCCAAGCCGGCCGAGGGCTATGCCGGCGACGTGACGCCCCAGCTCGCCTGCAACTGGTGGCAGGCGGGCGACGCCGTGCTGGTCGACGTGCGAACCGACGCGGAGCGCGAATGGGTCGGCTTCATTCCGGATGCGGTCGCGATCGCCTGGAAACAATGGCCTGGCATGGCCATGAACGCGCAATTCGACCAGGCGCTGCAGGCCGCGGTACCCAAGGGCAAGAAGGCGCTGATGCTGTGCCGCAGTGGCGTGCGATCGATTGCCGCCGCCCGGCGTGCGACCGAACTTGGTCTGCAGGCCTACAACATACTGGACGGTTTCGAGGGCAATCCCGACGCCGATGCGCATCGCGGCAACCAGGGCGGCTGGCGCAGGCTTGGCCTGCCCTGGCGCCAGAACTGAGATTGCGCGCATGCTAGCCGTACCGGGCGACCTGG
>JBBKVW010000201.1:0-6406 GCA_037968655.1 Burkholderiaceae bacterium | reverse complement strand
TGACGGTCGGTCTGCTGTCTTCCCGCATACCGGAGCCCGGCACAGGGGCATTGATCGCGCTTGGCCTCGTGGCTGCGGGCTTGGCATCACGCAGGCGTAACGTCCGATCGACTGGACTGACGACCATTTGAACGCAGAAATCCGCCTTGCGACCGGCGCGCCGATCCACTCCCTGCACCGGTCGCAATAAATGGACGCATGGAACTCGGCCGGCGTTGTTGGAACGAGGCTGCTTGCAGAACGCCATCAAGAAATGGGCGAGCCGGTGTTGCATGTGGCATCGGCGCCTTTGGTAGTGGGGGTATATGGGGTCCGTGTGGCACACTGAAATCCGAACTCTATTTCATGTCTGCCAATCGGATCGCCGCTCACGTCGGCAGGCCGGACGAGAAAGTCAACAATGCTCAAACGCAAATCGGCCAGGGTCGTGGACCTGGACAAAGTCAGGCTGGCCCAGCCCTTCAAAATGCCTGATGGCACGCTGGCGCCGCCGGGGGTGTACTACGAGCCACGGGTCGAGTACTCGCTCGATCCCCGCCGGGTCATCAAGTTTCGCATCAAGGGATTGGCCTCGTCGGACAAGCCCTAGCCAGTTGCCATCCGCTCATGCGTTTGCGGCGAGGCCAGACTTCAATATGCTCGGCATCACACCCGCAGTGTCCCGGTTACCGTCAGTATGTACTGCGCAACGCCACCAACTACTGCAGCGGCGTGCGGTAGGGCTATGTGCGGCCACCATGCCATGCGCCACACCCCGACCATGGCATTGCCGACCATCGCTTTTTCCAGGCTGCATTGACCTGCAGCGGCGGCATCGCCTTTCCTGGTGAACGAAAGTACTCCTCTATGGCCTCAATGCGATGGTAATAGCCAAGCTGGAAGGATTTTCAGATCGCCTCCAGCACCCAAAACATTAGTGACGCGGCCGATGCAATGAGCAGCACGGCACTGGCATGACTGGTGAATGCTCCGACCAGCACGGCCATGTTGAACGTGATGCTCCAGGCCTTGATGGTCAGTGCTTTGCCATCGAAGTCCTCCACCGTCTTCTGCAGATGGAAGTACTCGGCCTGAAATGCGGCCAGTTGTTGCGCAGTGTCCATTGGTGATGCTTCAACGAAGCTGGCTCCACACCCCGATTTTGTCCGCAAGAACGTTGGTCATTTTCCCTGGCAAGGTCAGATTGCCCATCATCACTGCTCGACGATCTTCCAATATGAGTCCTTGCGAACGACCTTCCCATCACGAATCTCGTAGTGGTCGCACCCGCGTACCTTGATTTTCTCGCCTCCAATCTTGGTGCCCGTGAGCAACCATTCAGTGGCAATCATGTTCCCGCTGCCCCAGTGGCGAGCCTCGCCATAATGCACATCAGGGAGGCCCTTGAAGCGCCCCGCCAAACCATCTCGCACAGCCGCCTTTCCAACAAGCCGCTGTCCCCACTCTTCCGGTCCCCGGGGCATGTCTAGAGAGCAATCATCCGCGAAGAAGCTCATGATCCTGTCGAGATCGTGAGCGTTGAACGCATCCAAAAGGGCCGTCGCTATTTCCACTGAACTCAAGTTTTGTTCGGACACGATATTTTCTCCCGAAGTAGTGAATTGGGCGGCGCGGTTGTGCGCACGACGACAGCCAGCAGGCGGGCCAATCAGCCTGGCAATGTCAGGGTGCGCATCATCGCGTCGCCTGCAATGTTGGTCTGCGTCACGCCGCCATTGTGCCGCGTGACGCGGCGCTTGGGGGCATTCTCTTGGCCGGCTTCCTAGCTCGGCATCCAACGCTGTTCACCACGTTTTCGATGTTGCGGGCCGCTATCAAATTTGGCCCGATGCACGGGGGCCAGTCACACCGGCGCGCGGTGGTTCGCGTCCGTCGTCGGTGTCGACGTAACCCAACCCATATAGAACGGCACCTCGGTCTGAACAGGAATCCGGTGCAATGTGCCCTCGATTGGTGCAACGCCAAGCCGTTCTCCAAATCGCACAAAATCCCGCCAGCTTTCTTCATCGTCCTTTCGATCAAAGGATTGCACGATCAAGACCGCTGACTCAGCATGAAACCGCCGCGCCTCCAGCAAGGCTGATGCCGCCCGATGGAGCAATTGATACCGGATGCCAGATACATCCTTGTCCTTGATGCTGAGAATCGACTGAAGCGCCGCCAGCCTCACCGGCTTTCCGCTTCTCTGGTTGCCGACGGGTAGCCAATCCTTGACCAGCTTGTCAAGCGGTTCGCCGGCCTTGGCCTCCAGTGCAAGTGATGCAGTTCCGGTCGTCGTCCGCAGCAGCGCCCAAAGGTCGTTCTGAGAGGGGTGACCGCCACCCTCCAAATGGACTTGATGTTCGGGAAAGCAAACCAGTAGGTCGGCACCACGAAGGATAGCTTCCGTGTCCAGGCATGCGGCAATCTCAGCCGGCAGGCCGCGCCCGGTATTGCGCGCAGATTCCCACGACGCGGCGAGTTCAAGGGCCGACTTGCCGGGTTGCCATTGCTTGCCCGGTTCGGCAAGAAGTCGGCGCCAGTCTGCTGTGCCGCCCGATGGGATGTAGATGCGTGGCATGGGTTGGTCTAATGAAAGCGTCCATCAAGTCCGATTTCACCGACCAGAAGTTGCGGCAGCGTTCCCGGTGATGTCGGGATGTTGATCATCGCGTCGGCCATGATTCTGGGTTGATTCACGCCGCCATTGTGCCCGGGATGCGGCGCTTTGCGGCGATGCCGGAACGGACGTTTTCCTTCAGCCGCTACATGCATACTTGGCAACGGGTAAGGACGCGACCGTACTTGCGCTGCGCCCACGACTCAAGCTCGTTCAACTGCTCCGAGCAGACCTTGAAGTATCGACCTGTCGTGTAGTTGGTGCGATGGGCACTCGACAGTATCTTGTGCGTGGCCGCGTGAACCATAGGCTACTGGGGAGTGACCTGCGGTTCGTCGATGTTTACGATGTACCCGTTCGGGTGCGCTTGCACCCAGGAAAGGTACCCGGCCTCGTCATTCACGAACGTCTCAGGCATCAAAACCGCTCCTGCGACAGACAACATTATTCAACTGAGTCACGGCTGAAAGGTGACGGGCTATGTCAGTAGGAACGCCAGACGCGTCGGACGGATTATGACCGCGACTGCCCACAAGACGGGTCTGCCACAAGCACGTTGGCAACGTCGATAGTGTTGCGCGCCGGCGCGTCGTATTTCCGCCTTCACTGGTCGGCTTGTCACTGCACGTCGCTCGCAGGCCCGCTCTGTGAATCTGCTCAAAATTTTCACAACGACATCTGGTTGACGAACTCAAGCTGCCGCTCGACTCAAAAAAAACGCGCAGTGAAAGCCGGGCCTATCAATGGCCTCCCGGCCAAACCGGCGCGGGGGGTGGTGGGGTCTGTGTCAGGCGATCCTTGGCGCCACGGAAACGGTCCCGGGCGGATCGGCGGAAAGTGTTGTTGCTGGCTGCGGATGGGCGGCGCCAGGCTGACTCGACATGACTCGATCACCAGCAGCCGGATGGCGCTGGCCTGACTGCTCGGCTCCTCGACAGCCGAGCCGCCGTGGCCGGCAACGCTACGCCGAGCGCCGGGACGGCCCAGCCACCTACACGCCGTTGCTGCTCAACTCGACAATACCGCGCGGGGACTGCAGCGTCGCGGTGATGTTTGCCGGCCCAGGCTCAATGCCAACGCCCGTGAGTCCGATGGCCTCGTATGCCAATCGCAGCTTGTCGGCAGACGGGTGCGTGACAGATAAGCGCTGCAGCGAAACGCCCGATCGCGGCAAGCTGTTTCTCGGGTGCAGGCGAAGAGGATCAGCGTCAGCCGGCTTGCCCCATTGAATCAAGGTTGGAAGCGCACCGTTGAAAAGACGCTGTCCATCCTCGCGTACCGTGATCTGCCACTGCAACAGTCCGCGCCGTGAATGTCGGCTGGCTTGTACCGCTGGGCCACGTTCAATGTCGAGTGCTTTCAAAGCTGCGCGCCCGGCCTGGATGTCGTTCGTACTGACCACGAAATGCACCAGGCGCGGCTCAACGGCTACAGCGGCTCGCACGGCATCGTCGTCCAGGTCAAACCAGCGCTTGCGTGGGGCATTCGGCGGGCGTGCGGCCTCTGCATTGGTGGCGATGATTTCCAGATATGCCAGTGGGTTGTCCGGCGTGGCGATCTTGAACAGGCGATTGTGGGTGTCGAACTGCGCATGTTCGCCGCCCGGACCAGGCGTGATGCCGAAGGTGGCCTCGCACCATTGCGCGCCTTGATCGAGCGTCTTCGCCACGACCACCAAGTGATCAATCTGAGTCTTCATGACTCGATTGTCGCGCCCAGCATGGCCTCCTTCGTCAAGCGCTGGCCGGGACAGTGCCAGTGGCCACGTAGATGCCACCCGCAGACATGACTTCTATCGGTCAGCGTCTTTCGCTTCAAACCTTGACACAAGTCGCGCCACGATGGGCTTTGCCTTATCAACCATCTCCTGGGAACCAAAGTGCGCCTCCAATCGCTCGATTCCTCTGGATAGTGAAGGCCCAAGCGCTATGCTGGCCTGATCCAGATCGAGCTTCGACCTCTCCAGAGATACCAATAGGTCACGGGACGAACCTTTGGCGCCGTGAACCAGGATCGAGTGAAACAGGCTTTTTGAGATTCCGACGTGCGCTGCGATGCGATTTCCGAACGTGCGGCCAGAACCGAACACACTTCGCCAGAAGAAGACAACCAGCGCGATCAGGGCAACGACTCCGACGATTGCGGCTGTGTATATCAAGGCTTTGCCTGACTCCTAATACTTCTCCCACGAGGTGCCGAACAACTGGCGCCGCTGCACATGCGGTGAAGCCTAACGAATAGCAAGTATCTGGGCGGATCGACCTTGTCGGACTGACCGACGCCCGCGTGGTGGCGGCAATGAAAAGAAAGCATCGCTTGTCCGGCTAATTGGATTATGACCCTGCCATTCTCCGAATGCGCTCGTCACAAATACGCCCTGCAGCGTGATGGGGTTGGCAGCAAGGTAACGCCTGGCCAACGACGGGTCGCAGCCGCAGCGACCTGCACGAAGCCTGCCAACGCTGCCGGCGCCGTCGCCGTCGCCAAAACTTTCGCTAATGCCATTCGACCGACCAACCCAAAACGGTGATCGACTCAAAAAAATCTCGACGTGAAAGCCGGACCTATCAAGGTCCTCCGCGTCTATGGCGCGCGGGGGTGTATGGGGTCCGTGTCAGGCGTTGCGTGGTGCCACAGAAACCGTGCCGGCGGCTTTGGCGAAAAGCGCTGTTGCCGGCTGCGGCGGGTCGGCAGCAAGTGGCCTCGATCACCGTCAGCCCGACCACAGCGCCTAGCTGGTTCTTCGACTGCCGACCGGCGGTGGCCGGCAACACCGATGCCGAGTGCGAGGCAGCACCATCCAGTTCACGGCCGACGGCAGGGTTGGCGCCAACAACGCCAGCGACCAATTGGCAGGGAGATGCCAAGCGCTAAGGTACGCCAGCACAGGCAACGGCCTACGACGCGACGACCAGGCGCCGTCGATCACGCGCCGCCGGCGCCCTGCCGCTGGCAATGTATATGCCGTCTGCCCACATCATTCCCACCTTCATCGGCCCAAGCTGCTCGGCAAGGCCGCTCCAAGGCTCCTGAAGGCCCTGCAGCGACGTGGTGGAGTACCGCGCCGCCATCCACACCAGAAAATTGACTGGAGTCGCCCAAGCGCCAGCCCACTTCAGGCCGGATGCGACCACGCGCGCGCCAGGCTTCAGATGCTTGAAGACGTTGGCGACCGCATCGGGCTGCAGCAAGATGTCATGAGTGAAGTGGAAAAGCGCTGCGTCGGCCTTGACCCGTATCCGGGCGGTTTCGACCGGCGAGTTCACCAACATGATCTTGCCCAAGTGGTTCTGCTCGATCCTCGCGTGCGCCTCGGCGATCATCTCGGGGGACTGCTCGATGCCGACGATCTTGCCCTTGGACCCCACACCCTGGCGCATCAGCGCGAAGCTCAGGCCAGTGCCACAACCCACGTCCAGCACGGTGTCGCCATGCTGCAGTCCCAACTGCTCGACCGCCGTACGCCGGATCGGCTCAAACAAGGCAAGTTCGGCGTCGTAGGCGCCAGCACGTCGGCGGTACTGCGCGAGGGCAGAGGTACGGTCAGGGCCAGGTCCTGATTCGTGGTTTCTGTTCGCTGCAGTTCTTCGCATGGAGATCGTTGGGCTGGGTACGGATGATGTCCATCATCGCACGGAGGTGTGACAGCTTCTTGCGGTCCGTAAACCGACGATAAGGCAACTCTTTCGAAAACCGGCACGCGGCCAGTGGATGCGTCGTCGGCCTGCCCGATGATGCGTTTGCCGTGAATCTCGCCATATACCGAAACCCTCATGCAAAAGGGCATGGCCGGTCACTCTGAAGGAG
>JBBKVW010000200.1:0-6668 GCA_037968655.1 Burkholderiaceae bacterium | reverse complement strand
CAGCCCCGCGGCTGCCGACGCATCGCCAGCGGCTGCTGCCGCAGCAGCGGCGCCGGCAGCAGCAGCCGCGGCCGTCGGTGCGGGCGATGGATCCGAGTCCTTGCTGGGCGCTGCTGCGCCAGTGGTGGACATCGACACGCGCATTGCCGCCACGCCCAAACGTGAGGCCCTGCTGGAACCCGGCTCGGGCGTGCCGATATCGCAGGCCGATGCGGTGCTGGCCGAAGCCCTGGTGACCCAGTTCGGCGACATCCTGACTTCGTCCAACGCGCAGCAGATGTTCACCAGCGACGACATGCTGCGCAAGCTCGAGGAGCTCAAACGCCAGATGATGCAGCGCGACGATGCCCAGCAATCGGTGATCGCCTCGACGATTGCGCTGACCAGCGGGCTGTCGATCGGCTATGTGGTGTGGCTGGTCCGCGGCGGCATTTTGGTCAGCTCGATGTTGTCGGCCTTGCCGGCCTGGCAATTGATCGACCCCTTGCCGGTGCTGGCGACGTCTCGGGGTCAGCGTACCGGCGCCGGTGCAGACGATGACGACCCCGAAGTCGAGAAACTGTTCGATGACAAATCCCGCGCTGCGCCGCAATCGGCTGCGCCCCCGCCCGCCGAAGCTGCCAAGTCCACAATGAAGAAAGATCCGGCGCCATGAACCCGTTTGCGCTGATGCAGCGCCTGTCCACCCGAGTGCACCTGGCACTCGGACTTGCCGCAATCACCGTCGGCGTGTTGCTGCTGGCTGGCTATCTTCGACTGGTACCCGACGCCGAGGGACTGACGCGCCAGCATCGCGCGGCGCTGGCGGAAACCATAGCGATCACCACCTCGTCGGTCATGGATGCCGCTGCGCCCGAAACGCTGGCCGACACGCTGGCTTTCCTGGCCGCGCGCAACGCCGGGCTGCTGTCGATCGGCGTGCGCGCGCTGGACGGCATCCTGCTGGTCGACGTCCACGACCACGCCCGCAAATGGACGGCGCCAGCCGGCGCACAGTCGACCGATTCGCAAGTCATCGTTCCGGTATGGCGCGAAGGCAGCCAATGGGGCACGGTAGAACTGCGCTTCACGCCCTTGCGCGCGCCGGGCTGGCTCGGACACCTGGACGACCCGAGCTTGAGGCTTTCGGCCTTTGCCTTCTTCGTCTGCGGCGTGCTGTTCTTCTTCTACCTCAAGCGCATGCTGCGCGCGCTCGACCCCTCGCGTGCCGTTCCGCAGCGGGTACGCGCCGCCTATGACACCCTGACCGAAGGCCTGATGGTGCTTGATCACCAGGGCAGCATCGTGCTGGCCAACAAGTCGACCAGCCTGATGCTGGGTGTGCCCGAAAGCAAGCTGGTCGGCGTCTCGCCGTCGGTCCATGGCTGGACCATGGGCGACGACAGCGTGCCGGGCCCCGATGCCCTGCCCTGGCAGCGCGCCCTGCTGGACAAGAAGCCGCAACGCGACGTGAACCTCAAGGTCAGCAGCAGCGACGGCACGCGCTTTTCGCTGCGCGCCAACTGCTCGCCGATCCTGGATGACAAGGGCGGCATCCAGGCACTGGTGATCAGCTTCCAGGACGTGACCGAACTCGAGCAGCGCGGCGTGGCACTGCAGGTGGCCAAGGACCAGGCCGACGCTGCCAATGAGGCCAAGAGCCAGTTCCTGGCCAACATGAGCCACGAGATCCGCACGCCGATGAACGCCATCCTCGGGTTCACCGAAGTGCTGCGCCGAAGCGGATTGCGCCAGTCGGGCGAGGCCAGCAAGCACCTGGACATCATCCACTCCAGCGGCAAGCACCTGCTCAACCTGATCAACGACATCCTTGACCTGTCCAAGGTCGAATCGGGCAAGCTGGACGCTGAACGGGTTGCGATCGCGCCCCATACGGTGGCACGCGAGGTGGTGCAGACCCTGGCCGAACGTGCCGCAGACAAGAGCCTCAGCCTGAGCCTGCATTTTCCGCAGGCGCTGCCCGCCAGCATCGAGGGCGACGCGGCGCGCCTGCGCCAGATCCTGACCAACCTGATCGGCAATGCCATCAAGTTCACGGAAAGTGGCGGCGTGCAGGTCGTGCTGCGCTTGCAGCAGTTGGACGGGCAAATGCGCTACTGCATCGACATCAAGGATTCGGGCATCGGCATTCCGGCCGACAAGCTCGAATCGGTGTTCGAGCCATTCGTGCAGGCCGAAGCGTCCACCACGCGCCGATTCGGCGGCACCGGCCTGGGCCTGACCATCAGCCGCGGTTTTGCGCGCGCGATGGGCGGCGACATCGTTGCCACCAGCCAGTATGGCCAGGGCACGACCTTCTCCGTGTGGCTGGACGCCGGCAACGTGGCGCAGGCGCCGATGCTGCAACCCGAGTTCCTGTCCAGAGCGGCCGAACCGATCGTGCTCGCGGCCCAGGTTCAATGGCGCTTTCCGGATCGCCATGTGCTGGTGGTCGACGATGGCAGCGAGAACCGGCAGCTGGTGCGGGTGTTGCTCGAAGAAGTCGGCCTGCGCGTCAGCGAGGCAGAGGACGGCCAGCAGGCGCTCGACCGGGTTGCAGCCGAGGAGTTCGACCTGGTGCTGATGGACATGCAGATGCCGGTGATGGACGGGCGCACGGCAACGCGCCTCTTGCGCGCGCGTGGTGTCACGCTGCCGATCGTCGCGCTGACCGCCAACGTCATGAAGGGCTTCGAGAAAGAGCTCGAAGCCGGCGGCTTTAGTGGCTACCAGACCAAACCGATTGATGTCGACGCGATGCTGGCCGACCTGGCAGCGCGACTCGGTGCGGTAGCGACACAGGCAGCGCCAGATGTGCAAAACGTTGCGGGCGGACGCACTGCATCGGAAACTGAAGAGCCGGGCAGCGCTGTCTCCGCAAAGCGGTCACTACCCTTGCATTCACGCCTGGCGGGCAACACAAAACTGGCACGCATCATTGCCCGATTCGTGGAGCAGTTACCCGCGCGGCTTGCGCAAATGGACGCTGCGGTCACCCGGCAGGATTGGACTGAATTGGCAGCACAGGCACATTGGCTCAAAGGCGCTGGTGGCAGCATGGGTTATGACGAACTGTTCGAGCCTGCCCGCGCGATGGAAGACGCCTGCCAGGCGCAAAATACCCAGTTGGCCGCCGCAATTCTTGCGCAACTGCAGCAGATCGATAGCCGCATTCAGTTCGGCATTGACAGCGGAAAGACCCTGGAGGAGACAACAGCATGAACGAAGACATCTGGGCTGATACCCAGCCCTGGGGTCTGAAGGAGATCAATCGGTCGCCCCTGCTCGACGCCAAGGTCATGATGGTGGACGACGAACCCCTGATGACCGACCTGATTCGCGCCTATCTGGAGGATGAGGGCTATTCGAACTTTGTCGTCACCAATGATCCCGAGCAGACACTTGCACTGATGCTTCGCGAAGAACCCAGTGTTCTGCTGCTGGATCTGATGATGCCGAAAATATCCGGATTCGACATTCTTGAGCGAATTCGGGGCGACCGTAAATTGCGTTACACGCCAGTGATCGTGCTCACTGCAGCAACAGGCGCCGATTCCAAGCTGCGTGCCCTGCAGTTGGGTGTGACGGATTTCCTGTCCAAGCCCGTAGACGAAAGCGAACTGGTGCTGCGACTGCGCAACACACTGGCCTTTCACCAGTACCACAAACGCCTGATCAATTTCGACAGCGTGACCGGGCTGCCAAATCAGCGCCTGTTTGAACGCAGCGTGGATGCCATTGTCCGGCGACGCGAGCTGATTGGCGGCATTGTCGCCATGCTCAGCGTCAGCGTACCGCAATGTCGGCAATTGCGTGAGTCGGCCAGCCAGACCGCGGCCGATGAACTTGCAAGAACAATTGCGCAGCGGCTGGAGCGGTTCTCCAGTGTCAATCAATACCGATCAACGCTGATCGCCAGTGAAGACCGGGGTCCGACAGTGGCCCGTCTTGGCACTATCAGCTTCAGCGTCGTACTGGAGGGCGTGCCGCATGCGGATGCAGTGGAGCAGTACGCAAAGCAGTTGTTGGCACTGGTCGCCGAGCCCCTCATGGTGGCCAACCATGAAATTGGCCCGGGCGCCTGGATCGGCATTGCGGTCTGCCCGACAGACGGCGATAGCGCCGAGGAGCTACGCAAAAGTGCTGCCCTGGCGGTGTCGCACGCGCAGCAGCAGACCCATCCAACCTATCTGTTCGCCTCGGCCGAACTCAATGCCCGCTCGGCCGAACGACTCGCCCTGGGCTCGCGTTTGCGCGGTGCGGCGCAGCGCAATGAACTGCGCCTGCACTACCAGCCCAAGGTCGACGTGGCCGATGGCCGCATCATCGGCGCCGAGGCGCTGGTACGCTGGGAACATCCCGAGCTGGGCCTGATTCCGCCGCTGCGCTTCATCGCGCTGGCAGAGGAACTGGGCCTGATCCACGCCATCGGGCGCTGGGTCATGCAGACCGCCTGCCGCGACGCGGCGCAATGGACGCGCGACGGACTGGGCGAGCTGAAGATCGCCATCAACGTGGCCAAGCCGCAGTTCCAGATCGGCGGCCTGTGCGAGGCGCTGCGCGAGGACATGGCCAGCGCCGGGCTGGCGCCGCACCAGCTGGTGGTGGAGCTGACCGAAAGCATGCTGATGGACGACGTGGACAGCAGCCGCACACTGATGTTCGAACTCAAGAAACTCGGCGTCACGCTGTCGATCGACGACTTCGGCACCGGCTACTCATCGCTCAGCTACCTCAAGAGCTTTCCGCTCGACGAGCTCAAGATCGATCGATCCTTCGTGATGGACCTGCCCGGCTCGACGTCCGACGTGGCCATCATCCGTGCCGTGATCGACCTGGGCCACAGCCTGAGGATGTCGGTGATTGCCGAAGGCGTCGAGACCCAGGGTCAGCTCGAATGCATGCAGACGCTGGGCTGCGACCAGTTCCAGGGCTTCCTGTTCAGCAAGCCGCTGCCGCTGGAGCAGTTCGTCGCGTTGGTCAGGAGTCAGCTGTAACGTTGCCAACACACGGCTGAAATCGGCCTGCGCGGGCCGCGATCAGTCGGCAAAGCACAGCGCCGCAACCGGCGGCAGGTCGTTCGACAACTGCTGCCAGTGTTCACCGGCATCCTGGCTGAGCCACAGGCCGCCGGTGGTCGAGGCCATCGCCAGCGTCGTGCCATCAGCGTGCACGGCCAGTGCATGGCGATACACCAGGTGGTAGGCATGCTGCTGCGCCAGGCCAGCGCCAAAACGCTGGAAGCTGGCGCCGCCATCGTCGGTGCGCGTCACGCACATGGCGCCATCGACCGGAAAGCGCACTGCGTCGGCCTGGGCCGGCACGAACCAGGCGCGCTGCGGATTGACCGGATCGCAGGCCACCGCAAAGCCAAAGCCCGAGGGTTGCGGCGCGGCAATCGCCTTCCATGTCGCGCCTGCGTCATCGGAGTGGTAGATGCCGCAATGGTGCTGCACCCACAGCACGTCGGGCGAGGCCGGGCAGGCCACCATGCAGTGCGGGTCCTGCACATTGCCGTCGTCGGCGCTCTCCTGCGGAACGAAATCGGCGCGCATGCCATCGGCTGTCAATTGCCAGCTGGCGCCGCCATCGTGCGTCTGCCAGACGCCGCCGCACGAGATCGCCAGCGTCACATGGCGCGCATCGCGCGGGTCGACCAGGATCGAATGGATGCCGGCATGGTCATAGCCGCCGCCAAACCAGGCGCGCCGCCGTGGCTCCTGCCACAGGGGCAGACACAGCTGCCAGCTGGCGCCGCCGTCCTGCGAGCGAAAAAGCCCGGCCGGAATGCAGCCGGCCCACAGTACGCCCGGTTCGTCGGCGCCCCCGGCTGCCAGCGCCCAGATCATGTCGACTGTCCAGGGGGTGGTGTCATCGGCCCATTCGCCCTCGGTCGGCTTGGCCGGAAAAGCCGGTGCGGCGATCTCCTGCCAATGCGCGCCCTGGTCCGTGCTCTTGCGCAGCTTGACGCCGAAGTGGCCCATGCGCAGCGCCCCGTACCAGGCGCCGTCGCGCGGATCGACCAGCAACTGCGTCAGCGGCTCGCCGGCAAACAGCGGCGGCGCCAGACTCCATTGCGCGCCCTGCCCGCGCATTACGAACAGACCCTTGCGTGAAGCGACCAGTAAAGTTGCCATGCGAGCCTCCTTGTTCAACCGCCAGTGAGCGCCGGTATGACCAGCACCGTGTTCATCCACCCGTGAGTGCCTGCACCACCAGCACCTTGTCGCCAGCGCACAGCACTTGATCGAGCCGGGCGCGGTCCTGCACCATCTGCTGGTTGACGAACACCGCCACATGCTTGCGCACCGCGCGCTGGTCGTCAAAAACATAATTGGCCAGCGCCGGAGCCGCCAACAGCGCAGATTCGAGCACCGCGCGCAGCGAGCCCGCCGCAACCGACTGCGCCGGACAATCGACATGGCGGCGCAAGCTGGCGGCAAATTCAACCCGGATCATGTGCCTGGCCGATCCAGCTGGCGCGATCTGTTTGTGCATTCAGCATGCAATGACTCTATTGCCAGATGGCGTGCGGTGCAAGCGCCGCCGGCTTGGGCGCAGACGGGCGGCTCAGGCCCCCGCGGCAAAGCGCTCGCGCGCCAGCGCCGCGCCCAGTCCCAGCGCGCGCAGCTTGCCCATGGCCACGTCGCGGCCCATCGGCGCCAGGCCGCAATTGGTGCAGGGAAACA
>JBBKVW010000199.1:0-10194 GCA_037968655.1 Burkholderiaceae bacterium | reverse complement strand
ATGATCGGCATCGGCGTGGCCACGGCAGCGGCCGGCATCATCGTCGGCACCGTGTCGCTGACCGGCATCGGCCTGGTGATGACCGAGGTGATCGAACTGCTCTCGGGCGGCAACATCATGATCATGCTGATCCTGGTGGCGGTGATCAGCCTGATCCTGGGCATGGGCCTGCCGACAACGGCCAACTACATAGTGGTCTCCACGCTGATGGCGCCGGTGGTGGTCGAGCTCGGCGCCCAGAACGGCCTGCTGGTGCCGCTGATCGCAGTGCACCTGTTCGTGTTCTATTTCGGCCTGATGGCCGATGTGACGCCGCCGGTCGGGCTGGCGTCGTTCGCGGCGGCGGCGATTGCGCGCACCGACCCGATCAAGACCGGCGTGACTGCCTTCTTCTACAGCATGCGCACGGCCATATTGCCCTTCCTGTTCATCTTCAACACCCAGTTGCTGATGATCGGCATCGACAGTGTCTGGCACCTGATACTGACGGTGGTCAGCGCGACGGTGGCGATGCTGATATTTGCCGCCGCGACCCAGGGATTTTTCCTTGCGCGTTCGCGCTGGTACGAATCCATCGCGTTGCTGCTGGTGACCTTCACGTTGTTCCGGCCCGGCTATTTCTGGGACATGGTCTATCCGGCCTATGAAAAAAGGCCGGCCACCGAACTCAACGAGATGGTCGCCAAGGCACCGGCCGATGCGCGCCAGCGCATCTGGATCGAGGGCATGAACATCGACGGCAAGGAGATCAAGAAAGGTGTGTTGTTGCCGCTGGGCCCCGCCGGCACTGCGGCTGAACGGCTCAATCGCGCCGGTTTGCAGGTGATGGCCCTGGGCGACAAGGTGCAGGTCGGCGTCGTGAAGTTCGGTTCGACGGCAGAAAAGCTCGGCCTTGAGCCGGGTTTCGACATCACCCAGGTGGAAGTCGCGGCCGAGCGGCCTGCCAAGGAGTGGGCATTCGTTCCCGCGCTGGCGCTGCTGGGTGTGATCGTGATGGTGCAACTGGGCCGGGCTCGGCGGGAAAAGAAACCCGTCGGGACCGCCAAAGCCGCGTGACCCGGATTGCGTTGATCCATGCATTGGCGCATTCGGTTGCGCCGATCAACGAGGCGCTGGCGCGGGACTGGCCGCAGGCCATGCGTATGAACCTGCTTGACGACAGCTTGTCGGCCGATCTGGACGCCGGCAATGCGGGGCTGGACGACGCGATGCATGCGCGCTTCGCGCGCCTGGCGCAATACGCGGCCGATTGCGGTAGCGACGCCATCCTGTTTACCTGCTCGGCCTTCGGACCCTGCATCGAGGCAGCGGCAAAGGCCCTTGCGCCGATGCCGGTGCTCAAACCCAATCAGGCCATGGTCGCGCAGGCCGCCAGCCTGGGCTGCCACATCGGCCTGATCGCCAGTTTTGCACCCACCTTGCAGACAATGCCGGCCGAATTTCCGCACGGTGCCGAATTGAGCTGCGAACTGGTCGGCGACGCCATGACCGCACTCAATGCCGGCGACACCGCACGCCATGACGCGCTGGTCCTGGCCGCAGCCGACCGGCTGGTGAACCAGGGCTGCGCCGTCATCGCGCTGGCCCAGTTCAGCATGGCGCGTGCGCGCAAGCTGGTGGCCGAACGCACCGGGCTTCAGGTGCTGACCACGGTGGACAGCGCGGTGATCGAATTGCGGCGCCGGCTCGGGGCTGTATAAGCGAGTTGCGGCGCCGTGCAGGCGCCTGTCGCGCCGTCGTCAGACCGGCGCGGTATGCTCCCCGCGCGCCGGGTAGTCCTTGGCAATCGCAAAATCCACCGCTGCCAGCAGGTCCTGGAACTGCGGGCGCGCAAACGGCATGGTCTGCACGGCGCCGTAATACAGCGTGCCGTCCGGGCGCACCAGAAACACGCCCGGTTCGCTGAACAATTCTGGCTCCTCGATGCCGATCGATGTCTTGCCGCGCCCGGCGCTGATATACAGACCCCACTGGCGCGCGCTGCGCAAGCTCAGTCCGTAGCCGAACTGAACGCCCTTGGCGCTGACCTTCTCGGCCATCTGGCCGGCACGCTCCTGGCCGTCGTTGCTGATGGCGACTATCTGCACGCCGCGCTTGCCGAAATCTTCCGACAGGCGTTCGAGTTCAAGCAGGTACTTGGCACAGATAGGGCAATGCAGGCCGCGGTAAAAAACCAGCAGGTCGAAATGCTCGCCCGGCTTTGCGCCTAGAACGTAGCGGCCGCCGCCGGTCAGCGCCAATTGCAGGGCCGGAACCGGATGGCGCGGCAGCAAGGTGGTGTGGTGCATGGATCAAGCTCCTTTGATGGTGGGTGCAGCGCGAGACCCGCTGCAGCTGATGGACATTGTGCCCGCACAGCTTCGCCTGCACATTGCGGCGCAGGCAATCACCCGAGGCCTGGCAGCGCGTGGCCCTGCATGCCGCTACTGGCGATCGATCGCAATTGGGCAGCGAGCGGCCCGCTGAACAGGGTCGCCTCGATCGTCATCGCATCCCGTCCCGGCGGCCGGTCCTGCTCCAGTTTGGGCACTACGGCGCGCAGGCACTTGTATACGTCACGGCTGCCTGCGCCTGGCTGCGCAGCCGGTCGCAGGTCGAGCGCCTGCGCGCCAACCATGGCTTCGATCGCCAGCAGGTACTGCAGCAAACGCAGCTGCTGCGCCAGCTTGCGCAGTGAGAGCATGGCGTGCGTTGCATGGTCTTCCACGGTATCGGACACCACCACAGCGTCGGTGCTGACCGGGGTCGACAGCAGCCGGATCTCGGCGTGCAGCGCGGCCGAGGTCTTTTGCAGCGCGTTGAAACCCACACTGGCGCCGCCGACCGGCGACAGGTATTTGGGCAGGCCGCTCAGATGCGGCGTCTGCAGCTTGATGATGCGCTGCACGCTGGCACTGGCCAACTGCACCAGCGCCATCGCCATCGCGTCGCCCGACAGGGCAATCATGCTGGTATCGAAATTGGGCGACGAGAGCATTTCGCCCTGCTCGGCAAATACGATCGGGCTGTCCGAGCAGCCGTTGAGCTCCGCGTCGACGGCTGCGCGCAGCTGGCCATGGGCCGCGTAGGCAGTACCAAACACCTGTGCCATGGTGCGAAAGGAGATGGCATCCTGGATCGAACGTGGCGCTCCCTGGTACAGGCTGCTGCCCGCAAGTAGGGCACGCAGCAGCGCCGCTGCACCAGCCTGTTCACCAGCGGGCCGGGCCTGCGCGATGCGCGGGTCGAACGCAGCCAGGTTGGCCGCATAGCCATCGGCCGCCAGTGTGGCCACCGCGGCCGCAGTCAACAACACCTGATCGAGCTGGTCTGCAACCACGGCGGCAAGGCCGGCGGTCAAGGGGCTGGCATTGATCATGCCCAGGCCGTCCTTGGGCAGCAGCGCAGCCGCTTGCAGTCCCGCTGCGTGCAGTGCCTGTGCCGCCGGCTGGCGCAGGCCCTGGTAGAACACCTCGCCCGCGCCAATGATCGGTGCCACCATATGCGCGCACAAGCCCAGGTCGCCCGCGCCGATCGATCCGTGCATGGGCACCACCGGTGTCAGCCCCCTATTCAGTAGATCGAGCAAGGCCTGCGCAGCGCCGATGCTGACACCTGAGCCACCGCGCGCCAGGCTCCATATCCGCGCCAGCAAGGCAACGCGCACCACGTCCTGCGGCATCGGCTCGCCCATGCCGATCATGCGGCCCCGGATCACCTGCTGCTGGTAGGTCAGCAGTTCGTCGTCCGTCAGGCGATAGGCCAGGTTGCCGCCCAGCCCGGTGTTCAGTCCATTGACCGGCGCCCCGGCCGCGGCGTGCCGCTCGACCACCGCGCGGTCAGCGGCCAGGCGCGCCAGCGCCGCCGGCGCGAACGCGAATTGACGGTCGCTGCGCGACCACGCGACCAGCATGGCCAGTTGCAATGGGTCGGCATCGATCAGTTGGATGGGCATGGCCTTGCGTCGGCGCGCAGAAGTTTCGCGCCACTATAGCCGCCATGGCACGCAAGCACGCAGCTGGCTGGCTGGCTGGCTGGCTGGCTGGCCCAGGCTACCGTTGCGTGGCTTACCGGCTTGAACGGTTGTCGACGCATCCTGATGCGAATCGACTGCTGCCGCAGCACTGCAGATTCAGCACGCCTGCCAGCGTGGCGGCCGTTTTTCTGCAAAAGCCAGCGGACCTTCGTGCGCATCCTGCGAGCCCAGCATGGCCTGGTAGGCCGAGATCGATCCACTGCGCATGATGCCGAAGCCCTCTTGTACCGAGGCCTGTTCGGTCGCGCGCAGCACCTGCTTGAGCGCCTGAAGCGCCAGCGGCGCCGCCGCGACGATCTGCGCTGCCATGGTGCTGGCCGCGTGCAGCAGGTCGGCCACCGGCACGACCTGATTGACCAGACCCCAGCGTAGCGCCTCGTTGGCGTGCATGCGCCGGCCAGTCAGCAGCATCTCGCGCGCGATCGCAGCCGGCAGACGGCGCGGCAAACGCAGCACGCCGCCCGAATCGGCCAGCATGCCGAGTTTGACTTCAGGCAACGCAAACACCGCGCTGTCGGCGCAGACGATCAGGTCGGCCGCCAGCGCCAGTTCGAAACCGCCACCCATGGCCATGCCATTGACAGCCGCGATGACCGGCTTGTCCAGTGCAAAGAATTCGGTCAGACCGGCAAAGCCGCCCGGGCTGTGCACCACGTCGATGGCCTCGCCTTCATTGGCGGCATTCAAATCCCAGCCGGCCGAGAAGAAGCGGCCGCTGCCGGTGATGATGGCCACGCGCAGCGCCGGGTCGGCCTGCAGGCGCTGGAACGCCGCATACAACAGGCCGCTGGTGGCCACGTCGATGGCATTGGCCTTGGGCCGATCCAGTGTGATCGTCAGCACGCCGTTGTCGGCTTCACAACGCACTACATCGTCCATGCTGTCAGTCCTCTCCCAAGTAACGGATCAGCGCATCGACGGCCAGCACGCCCCGGCCCGTGGGCAATACCAGCACCGGATTGACGTCCAGTTCCAGCAGCGTGTCGGCATGCGCCTGCGCAAAAGCAAGTATCGCCTCGACGCCGTCCAGCAGGGCCTCGACATCACCGGCAGCACGACCCCGGTAGCCACAGACCAGGGGCCAGCAACGCAACGATCCAAATGCGGCGCGGATATCGGCGCGCGACGCCGGCAGCAGGAGGCTGGTCGCGTCCTGCAGCAGTTCCACCAGCACGCCGCCGGCACCCAGCGTCAGTGCCAGGCCAAACTGCGGGTCGCGCCGCACGCCGACGATGAACTCGGCAACCACGTCCTGCGCCATCTGCTCGACCAGGAAGCGTTGCGACAGGCCGGCCATCGCCTGCACTGCAGCGTCGACCGCGGCCGCATCGCGCAGATGGAGCCGCACCGCGCCCGCCTCGGTCTTGTGCGCCAGCGCCTCCCCCAGCGCCTTCACGACGACCGGAAAGCCAAGCGCCGTGGCGGCCGCTCCTGCGTCTGCTGCCGCCACCACGCTACCGCGCGGAATCACCAGTCCGAATCCGGCCAGGGCTTGCTTGGCGGCGGCTTCGTCCAGCATGCGCGGCGCACCCTTGCGCAAGGGCTTCACCACCTTCACCACCTGCACCGCCTGCACCACCTGCACCGCCTGCACTGGCTGCACCGGTTGCACTGGCTGCACCGGTTGCACCGGCTGCACTGGCTGCAACTGCGCCAGCTTGGCACGGGCCGCGCCGATGTCAGCCGCACGGCTGATCGCATCCAGGCAATCCGCCATGCCCTGCATCGGCGCAATGCCGCGCTCGAGCAGCTGGCGCGCGACGCCATCGGGCATACCCTCAGGCATCGAGGCCACGACTGCACAAGGCGCGCCACTGGCCTGGTGCGCGGCCACGAATGCATCGACCGTGGTCTGCCAGGCGCCCGACACACAGCGGTCGGCGCGCGGGAAATCGAGCACCAGCAGATGCATGTCAAAGCGGCATCGCATCAACGCCGCAAAGCAGGCGGTCTGGGCCGCCAGATCACCCCAGATATAGGTGTGGTAGTCGAGCGGATTGGCCAGCGCAACCTTGTCGCCCAGCGCAGCCTGCAGCGCCGCGCGCGCCGGCTCTGGCAGCGGTGGCAGTTGCAGGCCGCGCGGCTGTGCCAGATCAGCCACCAGCGAGGCCTCGCCGCCCGAGCAACTGGCCGAGATGATGCGCCGCCCTGGCAGGGCACCGGCCACGTGCAAAAGCTTGAGCGTCTCCAGCAACCCGGCCGGGTCCATCGCGCGGGCAATTCCCAGGCGCTTGAACAACGCGTCGTACAGCGCATCGGGGCCGGCCAGCGAGCCGGTGTGGCTGATCGTCGTCGCCGCGCCCAGCGCCGAGCTGCCGGCCTTCAGTGCCACCAGCGGTACGCCCTGGGCCAGGGCCTTGAGCGCCACCGCCGAGAAGGCGGCGACATTGTCCAGGCCTTCGATATGCAGGCCGATCGCGCTGACCCGCGCATCCTGCAGCAGCGCATCGACGATGGCCTCGATCGGGGCGCCGGCCTTGTTGCCCACGGTGATCAGATAGGCCAGCGGCAGGCTGCGCCGCTGCATCGTCAGGTTGAGCGCGATGTTGCCGCTTTGCGAGACGATGGCCACACCACGCGGCACCCGCTCGCCGCCATGCTGGTCCGGCCACAGCGCGACGCCGTCCAGGTAGTTCAGCATGCCATAGCAGTTGGGGCCGACCAGCGCCATGGAGCCAGCGGCCTGCACCAGCCGCCGCTGCAGCGCCACGCCCGCATCGCCGACCTCGGCAAAGCCCGAGGCATAGCAGATCGCGCCGCCGGCGCCACGCGCGGCCAGTTGCGCGACGATGTCGATGGTTGCCTCACGCGGTACCGCGATGAAGCTGGCATCGGGCGCCTCGGGCAGCGACGCCACGTCGGGATAACAGGCCAGGCCTTCGACCTCGGCATGGCGTGGATGCACCGGCCATACCGCGCCGCCATAACCCAGCGCACGGCATTGGCGCACCACCTCGGCAGCGGCGGCGCCGCCGAACACGGCCACATGGCGCGGCGCGATCAGGCGCCGCAAACCCGCATCAGAGCCACTGCCCATGGCGCGCTGTCAGGAGCCATGCGCGCGGAGCATCGCGCGCGAGATGATGTGGCGCTGGATCTCGCTGGTGCCGTCCCAGATGCGCTCGACCCGCGCATCGCGCCAGAAGCGCTCGATCGGCAGCGAGGCCATCAGGCCCATGCCACCGAAGATCTGCAGCGCCTCGTCGGTGATGTGCGCCAGCGCCTCGGACGCAAACAGCTTGGCCATCGCGGCATCGGTGTCGGTCATGCGGCCCTGGTCGCATTTCCAGGCCGCGCGCAGCGTCAGCATTTCGGCAGCTTCGAGCTCGGTCGCCATGTCGGCCAGCTTGAAGCCAGTGCCCTGAAAGCGGCCAATCGTTTGGCCGAACTGCTTGCGCGTCGCGGCCCATTCGGTGGCCATGTCCAGCACCCGGTGGCTGCGCCCGACGCTGGTGGCGGCCACGGTGAGGCGGGTCGCGCCCAGCCACTCGCCCATCAGTTCGAAGCCCCGGCCCTCCTCGCCCAGGCGCTTGCGCGCCGGTACCCGGCAGTCGGTGAAGAACAGCTCGCACTGGTGGTAGCCCCGGTTGGACACGCAGGCCGGGCCACGGCGCACCTCCAGGCCCGGGCTGTCCAGGTCGACCAGAAAACCGGTGATCTTTTTCTTCGGGCCGCTGCGGGTCTGCTCGACGTCGGTGGCGGCAAACAGCACCACGAAGTCGGCCATGTCGGCATGGCTGATGAAGTGCTTGGTGCCGTTGATCACATAGTCATCGCCCTTGCGCACCGCGCGCGTCAGCATGCCGCGCACATCGGAGCCGGCCTGCGGCTCGGTCATGGCCAGGCAGTCGTGGCGCTCGCCGCGAATGGTCGGCAACAGGTATTCCTCAACCTGCTCGCCGCTGCAGCCGCGCAGTATGTTGCTCGGGCGCGCCACCAGCATCTGCAGCGCATAGGAGGCGCGCCCCAGCTCGCGCTCCATCAGCGTGACGCCCAGGTTGTCGAGCCCGCCGCCGCCCAGCTCCTCGGGCATGTTGGCGGCATACAGACCGACCGCGATCGCCTTGGCCTGGATCTGCTGCTGCAACTCGGGCGGGATTGCGTCGAGCCGCTCTACCAGGTCTTCATGCGGATACAGCTCGTTTTCAACGAACTGGCGCACCGTGTCGACCAGCATGGTCTGCTCGCTCGTAGGGTCAAAGTCCATGCAAAGGTCTCGGTAGGTTGGTTGCAGGCGAGTCAGCCGGGTTTGCGCCGGATGCCGATCGGCTGGCCGGCCTGTTCCGGTCGGGGCAGTACCGCATGCGCGGCGCGAATCGCCTGCACGCGCTGCTGCAGGTCGGCCGGCATGGCCACCGAGCGGCCCTGGGTCATGTCGACATGCACCAGCATCTGTTCGCCGGTGGCCAGCAGTTCGCCGCTGAAGCCATGGAACATGGAGTGGAACAGGTGGATGCGCTTGTCATCGGCGTCCAACAGCTGCAGCGTGACACGGATCGGCTCGCCCAGCGCCACCTCGCGCAGGTTGTGCAGCTGGGTCTGCACCGTGTACAGCGAATGGCCGGCCGCGCGGTAGTCCTCGTCGATGCCGATGAAGCGAAAAAAGGCATCCGAGTCGTCGCCGAACACCAGCAGGTAGCAGGACTCGCTCATGTGTCCGTTGTAGTCGACCCATTGCGGCGCCACCGTGGTCTGCAACAGGCACAGCGGCGCGGCAATCGGCGCAGCCGCGTCCCAAGGGCGGTGGCCGCTGCCCTCCAGGGGCGTCGTCAATCGTTGTGGTGCCGCTGGTTCGCTCATGCTGTGCTCATACGGGCAGGGCGATCGTGCGTCCGGTGTATTTCGGCCGGGGCATGTCGCGCTGTTGTTCGGCCAGCGCCCGCACGCGCGGTGCAATGGCCAGCGCGAACGGCGCCGCACGCGGACCCGCCATGTCGACATTGAGCAGCATCTGCTCGTTGGCTGCCAGCAGCGGCTCGGTGCCGGCAACATGCAGGCCGTGGTAGATGTGCAAGCGCTTGGCGTCTGCGCCCAGGATCCGGGTGCGGACCTCGATCGCCACGCCCACCTTGACTTCCAGCAGGTAGTTGATGTGCGACTCGAGCGTGAAGATCGAGTGCCCGGTCGCCTGGCGGCCGGCCGCATCGAGCCCGATCAGGCCCATCAATCCATCGGTGGCCTGGCCGAACACGACCATGTAGTAGCCATCGTTCAGATGCCCGTTGTAATCGACCCAGGCCGGCAGCACGGTGCCATGCCAGGTGTCCAGCGGTGTTGCAGGCGCTGCAGACGCTTCATCATTCATCGAGCGAAATCCCGTGCTTGAGCTTGGTCGCGCGGATCGCCTCCTGCACCGCCATCAGGCAGTCATCGCGGTAGCGCTCCAGATCGGCGATGCTGTGCGTGCCCAGCTGCGCGCTGGTGCCGTCGACGACCTTGTCGATCAGCGCATCGGTCAGCTCCGGCGCCTCCAGCTTGGTCCAGGGCAACTTGAGCGCCGGACCGAACTGCGACATGAAATGGCGCATGCCGGCATCACCGCCAGCCAGCGTATAGGTCAGGAAACTGCCCATGAAGGACCAGCGCTGGCCGGCGCCAAAGCGGATCGCGTCGTCGATCTCGCCGGTGGTTGCCACGCCGTCGTTGACCAGGTGCAGCGACTCGCGCCAGACCGCTTCGAGCAGGCGGTCGGCGATGAAGCCGGGTATCTCCTTGCGCACATGCAGCGGACGCATGCCCAGCGCCTTGTAGACGCTGATGGCCGCCGCAATCGCCTCGGGCGCGGTCTTCGCGCCACCTACCACTTCCACCAGCGGCAGCAGATAGACGGGATTGAAGGGATGGCCGACAACGCATCGCTCCGGGTGCACCGCGTTGGCGTAAAACTCGCTGGGCAGCAAGCCGGACGTCGACGAGCCGATCAGCACATCGGGCCTTGCCGCGGCGCTGACCTTGGCGTGCAGTTCCAGCTTCAGGCTCAGTGTCTCGGGCGCGCTTTCCTGGATGAAGTCGGCGTCGCGCACGCAGTCTTCGATGGTGGTGACAAAGCGCAGCCGATCCGGCGACGCACCCTTGGCCAGTCCCTTGCGCTCCAGCGCGTCCCAGCATTTGGCGATGCGGGCGCGCAGCTGCGCCTCTGCGCCGGGCGCCGGGTCCCAGGCCACCACGTCCAGCCCATG
>JBBKVW010000198.1:0-3176 GCA_037968655.1 Burkholderiaceae bacterium | reverse complement strand
GCGCTGGTCGGTATTCCGGTGCGCCGTGTCACCTTGCTGCTGTTCGGGCTGCTGGCGGTGCTCACGACGATCGCCGCCATCGTGTCGATCGCCCGCCTCAATGCCGGCACCAACTCGGTCGGTACCAACATGGAACTGCTGGTGATCGCCGCTACTGTGATCGGCGGCACCGCACTGGCCGGCGGCAGCGGCTCGATCATCGGTTCGGTTCTGGGCGCGCTGATCATGCAAAGCATCGACAGCGGCATGCTCCTGCTCGACGTGCCGATCGGCTGGCGCTACGTCATCATCGGCCAGGTGCTGATCGTGGCCGTGGTGTTCGACGTGACCTATCGCAAATACACCGGAGAGACGACATGAGCGCGCCGCAGACAAGCACCAGCCCGGTCGCCGTGCGCGCCAAGCCGGACCCTTCGCGCTGCCTGGTCCAGCTGCGCAACATCAAAAAGGCCTTCGGTGGCGTGCATGCGGTCGACGATGTCAGCATGAACCTGTATCCGGGCGAAGTGGTCGCTGTGCTGGGCCACAACGGCGCCGGCAAGTCGACGCTGATGAAAATGCTGGCCGGGGCCTACCCGATCGACAGCGGCGACGTCATCATCGACGGCAAGCCGGTGCATGTGCGCACGCCGGCCGACGCGCAGCGCCTGGGCATCGAGTCGATCTACCAGACCCTGGCGCTGGCCGACAACCTGGACGCGGTCGCCAACCTGTTCCTTGGGCGGGAACTGCTGACGCGCTGGCGCACGCTGGACGACCACCGCATGGACGCCCACGCCCGCAAGGTGTTCCAGCGCCTGAACAAGAACTTCACCAACGTGCGCACGCCGGTGCGCCGGCTCTCGGGCGGCCAGCGCCAGGTCGTGGCGATCTCGCGCGCGATCTATTTCAACGCCCGCATCCTGATCATGGACGAGCCCACCGCAGCGCTGGGCCCGGAAGATACCGCAATGGTATGCAACCTGGTGCGCCAGCTCAAGGACGAGGGCGTCGGCATCTTCCTGATCAGCCACGACATGCATGACGTGTTCGCGCTCAGCGACCGGCTGGCGGTGATGAAGAACGGCAAGCTGGTAGGCACCTACAAG
Organism: Burkholderiaceae bacterium; assembly: GCA_037968655.1. Taxonomy (GTDB): domain Bacteria; phylum Pseudomonadota; class Gammaproteobacteria; order Burkholderiales; family Burkholderiaceae_C; genus CAISIP01. The sequence continues at coordinate 2,088 of JBBKVW010000198.1, read as the reverse complement.
ACCCAGGACGTGACCGAGGACGAGGTGCTGGGCATGATCATCGCGGGCAAGCAACCGGGCGGCAAGACTCAGGCCGAGCGACCTGCCGGATGACCGGCGGCCGATTGGCGGCGGCATGAAAACCAAGGGCGACCAGCAGCTGGTCAAGCGCATCAACCGCAGCATGCTGCTGCGCCTGCTGCGCACCCAGCCCGGCCTGTCGCGGGCGCGGCTGGCAGACGCCAGCGGCCTGACCAAATCAACCGTCAGTGCTTTGGTACGCGAGCTGCTCGACGAGAACTGGATTCGCGAGGCCGGCGCGCCGGTGGCCGGCGAGGGCATGGGCCGTCCGTCGACACCGCTGGAAATCGACGCAAGCAAGCGGGTGCTGGTCGGCGTGGAGATCGGCGTGCAGCAGATGCGCCTGGTCGCGGTCTCGCTGACCGGTGAACTCGTGAGCGCAAGTGAACAGGCCCTGGGGAGTACCGATGCACAGGCGGCCTGCGCCCAACTTGCCGCCATGCTGCAACAGGCCTGGGGTGAATTGGCGCTGCAGGACCTGCGCCTGTCGGGCATCGGTGTGTGCCTGCCGGGCGCCATTGACGAGACGAGCGGCCTGGTCCGGTTTGCGCCCAACCTGGGTTGGCGCGATCTGGCGTTCCACAACATGCTTATGCGTGCTCTGCAAAGCACCGATGTGCCCGATGTCGGCATTCACCTGCGCAACGACGGCGACGCCGCCGCCCTGGGCGAATACGAGTTCGGCGCGAGCGACGATGCCGACCCGCTGATCTTCATCAGCTGCGATGTCGGCGTGGGCGCCGGCATCGTGCTCAACGACCATCTGTTCACCGGCGCGCGTGGCATGGCCGGCGAGATCGGCCACAGCGTGATGCAGGTCGACGGCGACCTGTGCTCCTGCGGCCGGCGCGGTTGCGCCGAGACCTTCATCGGGGCCCGCGCATTGGGCAGCAAGGAAGGCGTTGCGCGCGCCGGGCGTTACCTGGGCGTGTTGATACAGAATCTGGACGTGATGTTCAATCCCCGGGTCGTTGTCGTGGGCGGGCCTTCGTGCAGCACCCGGCCCGAACTGCTGGACAGTGCGATCCACGAATTGAAGCGCTATGCCACCGACGCCGGCGTAGCGGCACCACGGGTGCGCGCCGCCCGCTACGGGCTGCAGGCGGCGGCAGTGGGTGCAGCGGCAGTAGCCTGGCACTGTTACCTGCGCCCGGTGCAGGCCGAGACTGCGCCGACGCAGGGTGTGGTGTTCTCGGCCGGCGCGCCGGGACCGGTATGCAACATTACCCGGGATGCTGCCGATGGCGGCACCCATGGCCGACCGAAGTCGATGGAGTTGTCATGAAAAAAGTTGTCTGGGGCGTGCTGAGCACGGCAAAGATCGGCCGCGAGAAGGTCATACCGGCGATGCAGGCGTCGCAGCACTGCGAGATCCGCGCCATTGCATCGCGTTCGCTGGACCGCGCGCAGCAGTGCGCCGACACGCTGGGCATTCCCCTGGCCTACGGCAGCTACGAGGCGATGCTGGCCGACCCGCAGATCGAGGCCATCTACAACCCCCTGCCCAACGACCTGCATGTGCCGCTGACGCTGCAGGCAGCGCGCGCCGGCAAGCATGTGCTGTGCGAAAAGCCGCTCGCCCTTACTGCCGACGAGGCCGCGCAGCTGCGCGAAGCAGCCACCAAGGTGCACATCATGGAAGCCTTCATGGTGCGCTTTCATCCGCAATGGGCGCATGTGCGCGCGCAACTGCAGTCGGGCGCCCTGGGCGAGGTGCGCAGCATCCAGACCTGGTTCTCGTATTTCAATGCCAACCCCGACAACATCCGCAACCATCTGGACCAGGGCGGCGGCGCGCTATACGACATCGGCTGCTATGCCATCGTGACCGCACGCTACCTGTTCGGCTGCGAACCCCGGCGGGTGATTGCGCTGATCGACCGCGACCCGCAATTCGGCACCGACCGCACGGTCAGCGCCCTGCTCGACTTTGGCGCCGGCCGTCGCCTGGTGTTCACCGCCTCGACCCAGAGCGTGCCCTACCAGCGGGTGCAGATCGTCGGCGACAAACAGCGCATCGAAGTGCAG
>JBBKVW010000197.1:0-8980 GCA_037968655.1 Burkholderiaceae bacterium | reverse complement strand
GCTGGCGCGCTTCGATTTTTCCTGGTTCGTGCCGGCGCTGGTGAAGTACCGCAAGCTGCTGGGCGAGGTGCTGCTGATCTCGTTTGCATTGCAGTTGTTCGGCCTGGTCAGTCCGCTGTTTTTCCAGGTCGTGATGGACAAGGTGCTGGTTCACAACGCGCTGACCACGCTGGACGTGCTGGTCATCGGCCTGGTCATCGTGGTGGTTTTTGAAAGCGTGCTCAGTGGCTTGCGCACCTATGTTTTTGGCCATACCACCAGCCGCATCGATGTAGAACTCGGCGCGCGGCTGTTTCGGCATCTGGTGGCCTTGCCGCTGGCCTATTTCCAGGCCAGACGGGTTGGCGACTCGGTGGCGCGGGTGCGCGAACTGGAGAACATTCGCAGTTTCCTTACCGGCAACGCCATGACAGTGCTGCTCGACCTGCTGTTCTCTGTCGTCTTCCTTGCGGTGATGTTCGTCTATAGCGTGCCGTTGACGCTGATCGTGCTGGCCAGCTTGCCCTTGTATGTCGGGCTCAGTCTGGTGGTGTCGCCCATCTTGCGCCGCCGGCTGGATGTGAAGTTCGCGCGCGGCGCCGAGAACCAGGCCATGTTGGTCGAAACCGTCACCGGCATCCAGACCGTCAAGGCCGCAGCGCTGGAGCCCGCATTCGGCCGGCGCTGGGACCAGCAATTGGCTGCCTATGTGCAGGCCAGTTTTCGTACCCAGACCCTGGCCAACCTGGCGCACGAGGCAGTCGGCTTGATCGGCAAACTGGTCAACGCGGCAACGCTGTGGTACGGCGCGCATCTGGTCATGACCCATGTGCTGAGCGTGGGCCAGTTCGTTGCCTTCACGATGTTTGCGCAGCGGGTGGCGCAGCCGATCTTGCGCATGGCCCAGTTGTGGACCGACTTTCAGCAAACTGGCGTGTCAGTGGCACGGCTGGGCGACATCCTGAACACCGACACAGAGATCGCAGGCAGCAGTGCCATGCAACTTCCACCGTTGCGGGGCCGGATCACGCTGGACCAGGTCAGCTTTCGCTACCGGCCCGATGCTCCCCTGGTGCTCAACGATCTTGACCTGAATATCCGGCCCGGCGAAGTGATCGGCATCGTCGGTCGCTCCGGTTCCGGCAAGAGTACGCTGACCAAGCTGGTGCAGCGCCTGTTCAGCCCCGAAAGCGGTCGATTGCTGGTCGATGGCATCGACATCAGCCTGATCGACGCGGCGCAGCTGCGGCGCCAGATCGGCGTCGTGCTGCAGGAAAACCTGTTGTTCAACCGAAGCATCCGCGAAAACATCGCGATTGCCGACCCGGCCGCGCCTTTGCAGGCGGTGATGCAGGTCGCCCAACTGGCCGGCGCGCACGAATTCATCAGCGCATTGCCGCAGGCTTATGACACGGTGGTGGGCGAGCAGGGCAGCAGCCTGAGCGGCGGGCAGCGCCAGCGCATCGCAATTGCACGCGCCCTGTTCACCAATCCGCGCATCCTGATTCTGGACGAGGCCACCAGCGCGCTGGACTACGAGAGCGAAGCCATCATCGCGCGCAACATGGTGCAGATTTGCCGCGATCGCACGGTGCTGATCATTGCGCACCGGCTCAGTTCGGTGCGCCCGGCCGATCGCATCATTGTGATGGACAAGGGCGCGGTTGTTGAACAAGGCAGCCATGCGCAGCTGCTGGCCCGGCCGCGCGGCCTGTATGCGCATCTGTGGTCACTGCAGGACGGTACACGCGCGATGGATGGAGGCACGGCATGACGACACAGATCCACTCTACTGGCCAGGCTCGGAGCCCGGCCGATGCTGGCTTACGGGGTCGCTATGCGGCCGTGTGCGCCGCGGCCTGGCGCGCTCGCTCGGCGATGGCCGGCGTGCAACACAACGCCGACGAGCTGGCGTTCCTGCCCGCAGCGCTCAGCCTGCAGGACACACCGGTGCATCCGGCACCGCGTCGCACCGCACAGATTCTGATCGCGCTGTTCGCCCTTGCGGTTGCCTGGGCCTGCCTGGGAACGGTCGATGTCGTGGCGATTGCGCCCGGGCGCATCATCGTGGCCGAGCGCAGCAAGCTGGTGCAGCCGCTGGAGCGCAGTGTGGTGCGACGCGTGCTGGTGCGCGACGGCGATCATGTGCAGGCCGGCCAGGCGCTGGTGGAACTGGATGCGACCGGCGCAACTGCCGACAAGAGCAGCTTGCAGGAGCAGGTGCGCGCGGCCCGATCGGAAGTTGTGCGAACCCGGCTTTTGCAGCAGGCTGTGGATCAGCCATTGACGCAGGCGCCACGTTTGCCGGCAAGCTGGGCCACTGAGGCTGCGCAAAATACCATGACTGGCGGGCTTGAACCGTCTGCGCAGGAGCAGGTGGCCGTTCAGGCCCAACTATCGGCCGAGTGGAGCGACATCGTTGCGCGGCAGGCGCGCTTTGCGGCTGAGATCCGTCGCCGCAAGGCCGAAATCGCCACGGTGCGGGAAATGGTCGCCAAGCTGGAGGCAACCCTGCCGCTGAGCCGCAAGCGCGAGGATGATATGCGCCTGCTGTCCGCCCAGGGATTCATCGCCAATCATGCCGGCCAGGACCGCACCCGCGAACGGATCGAGCTCGAGCGTGACCTCAGCACCCAGCAGTCCAGGCTGCAGGAGGCAAAGGCGTCGATGGCCGAGAGCGAATCGGGCCAGGCTGCCTATCTGGCGGAAACCCGTCGCGGTCTGTCCGAGCGCCAGGCACAGGCGGCGCTGCGCCTGCAGCAGGCCGGTCAGGAGTTGGCCAAGGCCTTGCAGCGGGAGGAACTGACAGTGTTGCGGGCACCGGCGACGGGGCAGGTGCAGCAACTGGCGACCCATACCGTGGGAGGCGTGGTCACCGAAGCCCAGACACTGATGGTGATCGTTCCCGATCAGGCCCAGCTTGGTCCGGTCGTGGCCGAGGTGACGCTGGAAAACAAGGACATCGGATTCGTCAACACCGGGCAATCGGCGCAGATCAAGCTGGAAACATTCGAGTTCACGCGCTACGGAACTATCCCCGCTACGGTGGAACTGGTCAGCGCAGATGCGGTACAGGACGAAAAGCGCGGCGCCATTTTTCCGGCGCGCCTGGTATTTGGCAAAAGCAGCATCGATGTCGACGGAAAGCCGATCCGCCTGAGCCCGGGGATGAACATCACCGCCGAGATCAAGACCGGCCAGCGCCGCGTAATCGAATTTCTGCTCAGTCCGATCCAGCGCGCCGCCAGCGAGAGCATGCGCGAGCGCTAGTCGGATTTACCTGCGAGCTGGCGTGACAGCTTGTAGGCTACACCCGCCAGAATTGCTACCCCCAGCAACAGGACCAGCCACAGCACGGTCTTGCTGTTGACTTCGCCTCCGGAGCTCAGGCGCGCCAGGCGCTGGTACCAGGGAGCGAGATCGAACAACTGGCCTGCACCGGTCGATGCAATCGGCAGATTCTCCAGCGGTCCGGCAAAGGCAGCGCGCACAACGGCCGCATCGACCATGCCAGAATTTGTGTTCGGACGGCCGACTGCAAGTTCGAATGGCGGCTTTCCGCTGGCCACAAACACCAGCCGAAGCGGCTCAAACAATGCGCTGGCGCGCAGCGACGCCCCATTGAGCGTCATGCCGTGTGTCGCTTCCACACGCAGCCAGGTCACGGATGCGTTGTGCAACGCAATCGAAGAGTTCGTGTTCTCCAGCTCTGCAGCGCCAACGCGATAGACCACTGCCTGGTTCAGGTGTTGCCATGGCTGTGCGGGCTCATGGCGACCCAGGACGCGCACTGGAATCAGCGTGTTGGCGCGATCGGTCTGCAACTGCAGTGCAGCCATAGGCGCGACGAAGCCGGTCCGCCAGCTCAGGTTGCCGGCTGCATCGGCGGCGCCGTCGGGCAAAGGCAAGCCGACATACGTTGGCTCCTGCCGGGCCTTGGCTGGATTGCCGCTGGCGCTGCGCACCCGAATGCCTGCCTGGCCATCCCAACTCAGGCGCAAATAGTGGCCCTCGAGCGACAGGGGTTGCTGCAGTTCCAGCGTCAGATTGGTGGGTGCGCCAATGCCATCGAAGCGAAACAGAGGGCCTTTGACGGCTACAGGCGTCCAATTGGCCAGATCGGAGCTGCTGGCCAGCGAAAAAGTCGCAAGCGTATTGGGCGCTATTTCGGCGTTCAGCGTCAGCGAGGCAACGGTGCGCTTCTCGTGCCGGGTGTCAAACAATACTGCCGGGAGCTGTCGGGTATTAGTCAAGGATTGATCGGCGCCACTGCCGATCTCTCCTATCTGCACCCAGACGCGGCCCTTGCCGATTGCTCCGTCCATCTGCACCTGGATGGCTCCACGCTGTTGTCTGTCGCTGGCAGATTCGAACAATGGAAGCGCAGCATAAGGCCCGAAGCTGACCGTCGGCGTATTGGGCTGAACGGGCGCATCCGAGATCAGGGCCATGGCGACCGACTGGCCATCGGCGTTGAAGACGCGCAGGTCTTGGCGCGTCGCTGTTTTGAAATGCGCCATCGCCTCGGCCGGTATCTGAAGCTGTGCTGCCGAGGTGGCCGGGGGCATGCTGATCGTGGCGCGCCATGCGAACTGTGCCAAGGCGGGCGCTTCCTGTGCAGGTACGCCGTTGGCCAAGGCCGCGAACACACAAAGAACAAGCGAACCGGGAGCTTTCATGCCTGGCCTTTCTGCGGTTGCGGAACCTGCTCCGGCGCTCCTTCAGCTGGCTCGGGCGCCAGCGTGCGAGGTGGAAGCGGCGCGAAATAGCCGACCACCAGCATCAATACACCAACAGCAATGAACACAACGATGCGTTCGGACCCGCCACGATTGGACAGGTCGATCAGCAATAGTTTGAGCACTGTGGCACCCAGCAGCACCGCGCCGCCCATCCACAGGGCGCGCATCTGGCGGCGGTGCGCCGCGATCATCAGCCCCATGGCCAACAGCGTCCACAGGATCGAGTAGCCCGCCTGTACCAGAAACGAATCGAACAACCGACCTGCGTTCCAAGGTACGCCAGCGAATTGATGTGCGATGCGCAACCAGACGGTGTTGAGGGCAACAAAGGCAATGCCGACCAGTGCCAGGGGCAATCGGTTGTCGTGAATCCATTGCGGCACCGCAAACGAAGCTGCGCGGATGCGTAGCAACCACAGGCTGCAGATTGCCAGGCCAAGCGCGACCGACAAGTCGGTCGGGTTGACAAAGGGCAGGTAGGGCAGCGGCCGCGCGTCGCCATTCGAATGCAGCGCCACGCCCAGGCAGCCCAGCGCAACCAGTGCCGCCAGCGGCAATGCTGCGCGCCAGGCATAGGCACTGGCAAATCTGTCCAGCGGCCATGCGCTTTGCAGGTCCGTGTTCTGGTTCACCAGGCGGCGCTGCGACAAAGCCAGCAGGCCTGCGCTGGCTGCGACGAGCAGGATTACGGAGCCCCAGGCGGTTTTATGCAGTTCACCCTGGCGCACTGCCCATTGCAGGGTTGAGCCAATCAATATGACCACCAACCAGACCCCGCCGCTGTGGGTCCAGGACCACAGCCGAGCCGGCGTACCACCATCGAACCGGCGCAGCAGATACAGGTGCATGCCCAGCGCCAGCGGCCAGACTATCCAGCCGCCATGCTGCAGTCCATGGTGGCCAAGCGCAAGGCCCTGAACCGCAACCAGCATCATGATCGGCAGATTGAACCAGGTCGGCCGCTCGGCGATTGACCACGGCGTGCCGCGCACGGTGCACGCAAACCGATGCGCAACCAATGCGCTGGCGATCCAGGCCAGCATGTGCAACTTGCTCTGCATTGGCGGATCGAACAGCTGCTGCCAGCTGTTTTGCGCATTGCTGTAGTAGCGTCCGATCTCAAGCCCCCAGGCCAGCTGCAACCAAAGGAATCCGACCCAAAACAGTACCGGCGATAAAGCGAACTCCCATGCACTGAAGGAGCGCTGTAGCGGCGTCGTGCCCGACGGCATGGGTTCGCGCGACCAATATGCCAGCACCAAGGCCGATGCAGCCAGAATCGCCGCGCCTAGAAAGGCCGGATTGGCCAGCGCAAAGGTCGACGGTGCGGCCGTCGCCATGCCATTCAAATAGGTCAGAGCCGCGAACAATTGCAGGCCAAGTCCGGCAGCGCGCGCCAGATGGCGCTCCTGGCGGCGACCGATCCAGTACACGGCAGCGCCTTCGGCTGCCCACACCGCAGTCGTCCATTGCGGCTCCAGGGCCAGAGGAACTGCCAGTGTGACGAAACCCAGGCCAAGCGCAAGAAAGCATTCCGCCAGCCATTGGCCGACGCCATTGTCGGTCCGCGATCGCTTGATTGCCCACCAGCCCATGGCCAGGTAGAACGCGCCTAGGGCGAGCGAGGAGAATGCAGCGGCATATTCGAATGAACGTACCAGGCCCACCTGCAAGCCAAACGCCACGATCGGCGTTCCGAACACCAGCGTCGCGTCAAGCGCCTGTTTGGGCGCCAGCGAATGGCGTGTCGCATACAACAGGCCTGCCACAAAATAGACCAGAAAGAACGCAATCAGAAATGGCGCGGTGCTGCCGAATTGCTCGCTCTTGTATTGCAGTACGCCCCAGACGGTGGCAATGCCAAAGGTGCAGAAAAAGCCGAGCAGGTTCAGTGCGCGCCAGGCGCGTAACCAGGACACGGCGGCTATCGCCAAGCCGAGCAGCAGAAAATATGCAAACAAGGCCACATGGTTGCCCTGGCCGGTCGATACCAGCACGGGTGCGGCAAAGGCACCAGCGAAGCCGATGAATGCCATTGGCATCGCGTTGTGCATCAGCGCAATGGTGGTCGAGAAAATACAGATCGCAGCCAGCAGGCCAAATGCGCCAACCGCCGGTAGAAACTGGTAGAGGCGAAACGCGGCAAACACCGTCAGGTACAACACGGCGACTCCGCCACCCTGTAGTGCCAATGCATATGCGAGCCGGTCTGGTTTGCGGCTGCGCACGCGGGCGCCGAAGGCAAACAACGCAATGCCGGCGATGCCGACGCCTGCCAGTCGCAACTCGGCCGGCAGCATGCTGTTGTCAACCGCATATTTGGCGAGGAAGGCCAGGCCGACGAACAACACCAGCAGACCCAGTCGCACGATGGTGTTGCCGCCCAGCAGCCAGTTGCGCGCCTGGTCGATCATGCGGCCGACCTGATCCAGGTCTTGCACCGGATTGCCGCGCATGGTGGCCCAGCGATCTATTGCTGGGGTCGCCGGGTCAGCAGGTTTAACTGGGGGCTCGTCACTTAGGGCCAGCCTCGCGGAGCTTGGTTGGGGAGTGTCGTGTCTTGTTGTTGGCGGCGACTCAGGAACGGTGCTGTGAGCTTGATCTGGGGAGGGCCGATCCGCCGCGCCAGCCTGCTTCTCGATACCAGGCGCGGCATCGCTCGACTGTCTGGAGGCACGCACATCGCCGACCACTTGCAGTTCTCGCTCTCGCAGCGCGACTTGTCGTGCGACTTCCTTGTGGATGGCCTGTCGCAATCCAGCGCCGGCTGCTGCTCCAAGCGCGGCCCCCATGAGCATCTGCCCGGACGATATGCCGCCCAGCACGAAACCAGCGACTCCTCCGACTACCGCTCCCCACATGATCATGTCGACACCTTGATTCTTGCGTCCGACCCGCACCGGCACCGAACTCTGACTGGCCGCGCAGCGGCCGGTTTCGGCGCAGTCTAGCAGCCGACAACCGGCGTTATCGGGTACTTTCCGTCGAATTGGCGATAAAGGCTGGCCTCGGCATCAAGGCCGCCTGTGGCCCAGCCTACAGCGGCAGCCCGTCGAGCATCTCGTAGCTGTTCCGCAGCCAGGTCTTGACCCGCTGGCGCTCCAGCATTCCCAGGGCGTCACTGTCTGGTGCGCGGTTGTTGATGGCCGACCAGAAGCTGGCGTTCTGGCGGTCGATCTTGCGCATGCTCGATTCGTGCAACTGGGCCAGGCTTACGACCCGTGCGCCCAGGGCCCGTGCCTTCTTGAGTGCTGCCGACTGCTCCAGCAGCGAGAAGTCGCTGCCACGGCCGAGGTTTTTCACGACGATGTAGTTGGGGCCGGCACCATAGGTATTGAGCAAGCGGTCCAGCAGGTCGACCGAATCGCGGCCAGGGTCGGCCAGGTGCCAGAAATTGACGGTGACGCCCATCTCGCCCAGCAGGGACAGCAGGTCGGAGTCCTTGATCCAGCGCGACAGCGGTTGTGCGGTCTGCGCCGCCAGGTCGACGATCACACTGGCCTGCTGGCCGACTGCGGGCACTTCCTCGAAACAGCTGGCGATCTTGTCCAGCCCTTCATAACGGTCAACGATCACCGGTGACGCAAAGTCGGCGTAAAAGCGGGTGAACGAGGTGTGCGAGCGGTCGGTATCAAAACCGGTGAAAGGCCGGCCCCGGTCGATGAAGTACTGCGCCAGCAGGCGTGAGAGAACTGATTTACCGACACCACCCTTTTCGCCGCCGATGAAGTTCAGTGATGCCATGATTGGGGTCCTTTGAGAATTGCGATGTGGATACGTGATTGCTGCAATCGACTTGACAGCATAGCGCCAAGCCCGCGCCGGTCGCCCGGGCTCAGACAAGCTTTTTGACCAGCACCAGGCTCTTGCGGTCCCAGTTGTACATGCGCCGGCGCGCCTCGGGCAGCGTGTCGGGGTCGGCCTGGACGAAGCCGCGTTTGAGAAACCAGTGCTTGGTCCGCGTCGTCAGCACAAATATGCTTTCAACCCCCATGGCCGTGGCGCGTTGTTCGACCCGTTTGAGCACGCGTTCGCCGTCGCCCTGGCTCTGCGATTCGGGCGACACCGTCAGCGCCGCCATCTCGGCCGTTTTTTCTTCCGGATAGGGGTACAGCGCGGCGCAGGCGAAGATCACGCCGTCGTGCTCCAGGATGGTGTAGTTGCCGATGTCGCGCTCGATTTCGGTGCGACCGCGCTTGACCAGGGTGCCGTCCTTCTCGAACGGCTCGATCAGTTGCAAAATGCCGCCGACGTCGTCG
>JBBKVW010000196.1:0-15839 GCA_037968655.1 Burkholderiaceae bacterium | reverse complement strand
GGCCCAGGCGGTCGTCGCTCAAGTGCTCCATGTCCCGTGCACTGATGCCGAACATGGAGCCGGCAAAGCCGTGCACTGTCTCTTGCTGGCGGTAGATGGGCTCGCGCTGCACGACCAGCTAGCGCAGCAGCACGCCCAGGGCCTGCGCATGGGGGATGCTGCAGCGGGCATCGCTGGGGACGTGTCGCGCAAGGAGCTCGGGCAGACCGATGCGCTCGATGAAATGGTTGATCAGGGGCAAAGGCCCCAGGCGCTCGCTACAAAGGATGAAGCGGGCGGTGGCACAAGAGAGGGCTTGCACGCCTGACATTCTGGCGGTAGTATTAACGCCAGAATTGCAAAAGTCAAGCCCCCAATGTCACGTCGAACCGAAAAAATCATCGAACGAGCCTTGAAGCGCATTGCCGCCATCCGTGAGGCGCTGGGTGCGATGGAACTGCTGTGCTCGGGCACGCTGCTCCAGCGCATGAAGGTGTGCGGCAAGCCCGGATGTCGCTGCGCCAGCGACCCTGCCGCCCGCCATGGGCCGTACTACGAGTGGGGCCACATGCACGAAGGCCGGCTCGTGCACCGCGTGGTATCGCCCCAGCAGGCCGAGGTCCTGCGCGGGGCCATCGCCAATCACCGCACAGCCAAGAAGCTCATGAAACAGTGGGAGAGCGAAACCGAACGACTCATGGATGCCAACACAGATCGCAATCAGTAGGCCCGCTCAACTCGCGCGCCTAATTACGTCCAAATTCGTCGGCCGACCTGCGGAAAGTAAGGCCTGACAGGGCAAAGTTGCGCGCGTGCCGCTCGTGCGCGGCGTGCTTTCGCGACATTGGAACAGCACTTGCAGCGCTCCGCTACTCAGCATGCCGGCAGCACGATTCAAGCTTGGCTCGCAACCGTTGGCGGCCGGCATGGTCAGCACGCGCACGTTCGCAGTTGCAGTTGCAGTTGCAGTTGCAGCGTCGTGGCAGAAGCCATTGATTCAGACTGCGCTGGCTTCAGTTGCCGGGAGCTTTTCCATTTCGGGCGCCTACCGTCGCAGGTCGATCCGTGCGCGCGGCAGCGTGCCAATCACGCGCCTCGCTCACCTCAGCTGCGCCACGTTCATAGCCTGCGCAAATGAGCGGCATGAAGCGGATCGCAACCGCAGCGGTTTGATAGACGCCGTCGGCCATGTTCAATCCACTGGAAGCGCCCTTTCGAAGCAGGCGACAGTGGTGCACCATCGATCGGCGCTGGGCCATGCCGTAGCGATCGAGCCCCATGCCGCCAGCTGCGGCGGGCATCCACTTGATAATCGCAACCTATATGTCACTGATCACCTTGCTTGATGCGCAATTGGCTTTTGGCCACGTCGCTTTGTTGGACCACGCCGACCTGGCGCTCGAAAGCGGCGAGCGCATCGGGCTGATCGGGCGCAATGGCAGTGGCAAGTCATCCTTGCTCAAGATCCTGGCATCGCTTGAGCGACCCGACGATGGCACTTTGCAACTGCAGCAGCAATTGCGTGTCGCCTATGTGGCCCAGGAACCCGTGTTTGACGAACACGCCAGCACCTTCGATGTTGTCAGGATCGGGGTTGCCGGCCTCACCGATTTGATCGAGGCTTACAGCCACGGCGAAGGTGATCTTGATGCACTGCAAAGTGCGATCGAGGCGCAGGACGGCTGGAACTGGGAACAGCGGGTGGTCCAGACACTGGACCGACTGCGGCTTGACGGCGACGCGATCATGCGCACGCTTTCGGGTGGAACCAGAAAGCGGGTGGCCCTCGCCCAGGCCCTGGTGGCGCGGCCCGACGTTTTGCTGTTGGACGAGCCCACCAATCATCTGGATCTGGACGCGATCGAATGGCTTGAGAACCTGCTGATCGAATTTCCCGGCAGTGTGATTGCCATCACCCATGACCGCAGCTTTCTGAACCGCGTTGCCACCCGGATAGTGGAGCTCGATCGCGGCAGCCTGCTGTCCTATCCTGGCAATTACGAGCGCTACCTCGCGCAGAAGCAGGAGCAGCAGGCGCAGGAAGCAACCATCAACGCGAAAGCCGACAAACTGCTGGCACAGGAAGAAGTGTGGATCAGGAAGGGCGTGGAGGCCAGACGCACAAAAGGTCAGAGTCGCATCAACCGACTACAGGAAATGCGAATCCAGCGCGCCGCGCGACGCGATGCGCTGGGCCGCGTCAGCATGGACATTTCGGGCGGCGAGCGCGGCGGCAAGATCGTCGCCGAGCTGGACGGAGTCAGTCGAAGCTTTGGCGAAAAAACCGTCGTTCGAAACTTCAGCGCCACGATCTTGCGGGGCGACAAGATCGGATTGATCGGACCCAACGGCGCCGGAAAAACAAGCTTGCTCAAGCTCATCCTGGGCGAACTCAGCCCGGATACCGGCACCGTTCGCCAGGGCAGCAATCTGCAGATCGCGTATTTCGATCAGATGCGCAATGCGCTGGATCTGGACGCTACCCTGGCCGACTTCATCAGCCCCGGCAGCGAGTGGGTGGAGATCGGCGCTCAGCGCAAGCACGTCAAAAGCTACCTTGGGGATTTCCTGTTCTCGCCGGCGCGCGCCAATTCACCGGTGCGCTCATTGTCGGGCGGTGAACGCAATCGCCTGTTGATGGCGCGCCTGTTTGCGCGACCTGCCAACGTGCTGGTGCTGGACGAACCGACCAACGACCTGGACATCGACACACTGGAGTTGCTTGAAGACCTGTTGCAGGAGTATGCGGGAACCGTGTTCCTGGTCAGCCACGACCGCACCTTCCTGGACAACGTCGTCACCAGCACCATCGCGTTCGAGGGCGACGGATTGTGGCGCGAATACGAGGGTGGCGTGCAGGACTGGCTGCTTCAATCAGCGCGCACGCGCGAGGCCCGCAAGACGTCGGGCGATGCGGCACGCGCCCAGCCGGCGATTGTCAAGGACGTCGGTGATGGCAAAAGTGCGCGCGATGGGCAAGCGACCAAGCCAACTGGCAACGGAAAGCTGAGCTTCAAGGAGCGGCGCGAACTGGGCGACGTACTGCAATTGATCGACGATCTGGAACATGAGCAGAGCTCTTTGCGCGAGCAATTGACCGATGGCGCCTTGTACCGGGACGACCCGAAGCGTGCCCAGGACATGCACTTGCGTGATCTCGAGATAGAGGCCAAGCTGATGCAAGCGCTCGAACGATGGGACACCTTGTCCGCCCGTGAATCCGTGTCGTAATCCAGGGCTCGGACAAAATCACCGACGCGCCAGGTGTGCAAGCCGCACAGCGCATCGTGATGGAAGTGGCCTGCTCCAAGTCAAAGCCGGTGGTGTCTCTTTGCGCAAGAGTCCGATGCATGGTCTGGCAGCAAGTGCGCACACAGGGATCGCCCCCCGCCTGACCAGCGGCGCCAATGCAACCGGCCGCAAACCCGCGCCATTGGGTGCCAGGGACTAGAATTTGCTGGACAGGGGTCCCGCGGTGCGCCTCTTCACAGGAAGATCTCGCTAGCCATGCACGACGAAACCTCGGATCTCCCGGTCCGCATATTGCATCTGGAGGACTCGATCGTTGACCACGAGCTGGTGCAACGTGCGCTCACGCGTGCAGCCGTGCAATACGTGATCGAGCGGGTCGAGTCGCTCGATGAGTTCACCGAAGCAGCCAAGTCGCGCGAGTTCGACGTCATCGTGGCCGACTACCGACTGCGTGGATTCACGGCCATTGACGCCTGGAACGCGCTGCAAGGTGAGGCACCGTTTCCGCCCTTCGTTCTGCTGTCGGGAGCCATCGGCGAATCAGCGGCCGTGGCCGCGATCAAACTGGGCATGAGCGACTACCTGCAAAAAGAAGATGTCGGCAAACTGGCCCATGTCATCGACCGGGCCATCGAGATGCACCAGACGCGCATTGCCAAGGATCGCGCGGACGCGGAACTGGCGGTATCGGAACGTCGGCTGGCCGATTTCGCAGAACACCTGCAATCCACGATCGAACAGGAACGCGCACTGATCGCGCGCGAGATCCACGACGACATCGGCGGCGCACTGGCTGCGGTCAAGCTGGACCTGGCCTGGATCGGACGGCATCTGTCCGACCCGGCCACGATGAGTCATGTCCATGCGGCCAACGAAATGCTGCAACATGCGCTGGGCGCCAGCCAGCGCATCATGCTCAACTTGCGCCCTGCCATCCTGGACCAGGGTCTGGTCGCCGCAGTTGACTGGCTGGCCAGCGGCTTCGAGCGTCGAACCGGAATCCGGACCACGTTGCGCGCACGCCAACCCGACCATGAACTGAGCAAGGAAGTGCAGCTGGCAGCCTACCGGACCGCGCAGGAGGCATTGACAAACATTTCGAAACATGCGCGCTGCGATCAGGTCACCATCGAGCTGACAGACACCGAGAATGTGCTTACGCTGGAAATCAGCGACAACGGCCAGGGCTTCACGCCGGGCGAGCTTGGCAAGCCCAAGGCATTCGGTCTCAAGGGCCTGCATGAACGGGCCAAGTCGGTTGGTGGCTGGCTCGACGTGAGCACCTATGGCGGACGGGGTACGTCGATCATCCTGTCGGTTCCACTGACAGAGGCATCGGCCAGCATAGACAAGGAAACTGCAGAATGATTCGGGTAATCCTGTGCGACGACCACGCGGTGGTGCGCCGCGGCATACGAGACACGCTGGCAGAAGCGGTCGATATCGAGGTCGTCGCCGAGGCCGGCAGCTATTCCGAAGTGCGTGAAGCGCTGCGCAACGTGCGTTGCGACGTGTTGGTGCTGGATCTCAGTTTGCCGGGTCGCGGCGGGCTGGAGGTTCTGAGCAGCATGAAGGACACCGATCTGCAGGTGCGGGTGCTGATCGTCTCGATGTACCCGGAAGACCAGTATGCGATCCGCTGCCTGCGCGCCGGTGCCCAGGGCTATGTGAACAAGGCCGGCGATCCGAGCGAAATGGTGGCAGCGGTGCGAACCGTCGCACAGGGCAAAAAGTACGTCAGCGCGGCAGTCGCGCAGATGCTGGTTGACAACCTGCATGCACCGACCAACGAGTTGCTGCATGCCTCGCTGTCCGAGCGTGAGCTGCAAACGCTGCTCAAGATCGCATCGGGCAAAAGGCTATCGGACATTGCCAGTGAGCTGATGCTCAGCCCCAAGACGGTCAGCGTGTATCGCTCGCGGGTGCTGGAAAAACTCAAGCTGAGCAACAACGCCGAACTGACTGTGTACGCCATTCGCAACAACATGGTCTGAATCCATGGCCGTGACGCCTTGCGGCGGCGCGGCAAAGTCAGCCTGACACCATTCGCAGCCGCTGGCAGGCCACGCCAAGGCTAGCGATTGAAGATCTCCAGCATCCGTTCCATCAAGGCCATGAACGGATGCTCCAGCATCGGCAAGGTCGCCGCCACGCCAATCAGCCCGACCGACAAGGTGATCGGAAAACCGATCGCGTAGATGTTCATCTGCGGCGCCACGCGCGAGACGATTCCCAGCGCCAGGTTGGCAAACATCAGCATCGCCACCACCGGCAACGCGATCCAGAATGCACTGGCAAACAGGTCGGCGCCCAGTTCATGCAGGCGCATTGTTCCCAGCGCCTCCAGGAAATTCTGATCGACCGGGAAGGCCTGAAAGCTGTAGATCACCGCCATCAGCACCATCAGGTGGCCGTTCACGACGATGAACAGCAAGATCGCCATGTTGTTGTAAAAGCGTCCCATCGCGCTGGACTGCCCGCTGGTGGATGGGTCGAAGAAGGCCGCAAATCCCAGGCCCATCTGAAATCCCGTCACCTGTCCCGCCAACTCGAATGCGGCAAATATCAGCCGCACGACAAAGCCGATGGCCAGGCCAATGCCAACCTGTTGCACCACGGCACCGGCAGCCTCGGGACTGTTGATGGGGATCAGCGCCTGGCCCGGCATGCTGGCTTGCGCAGCGTAGGCGATCAGCAGCGCCAGGCCGATCTTGGCGCGCAGCGGAAACGCACGCGACGAGAACACCGGCGCCGCCGTGAACACCGCCAGAATGCGCAGGAACGGCCACAGAATCGGCGTCAGCCAGCCAACGATCTGCGCCTCGGTGAACGAGATCACGCCACAAGGCCCTGGATCAACTCAGCGAACCGGGGATCGATTCGATGGTGCGCCGGATGAAGTCGATCAGCATATTGAGCATCCACGGGCCGGCAATCGCCATCGCCAGCATCGCTGCAATCAGCTTGGGAATGAAAGTCATGGTGGCTTCGTTGATCTGCGTGACGGCCTGAAACAGGCTGATCAACAGGCCAACCAGCAACACGATGCCCAGGATGGGCGCAGCCACCATCAGCAGGGTCAACAGGGCATCCTGCCCCATGGTCAGCACCATCTGCGCGTTCATGGCCTACCCGATCTAGGGCGAAAAACTGGCCGCCAGCGATCCCACCAGCAGATTCCAGCCATCCGCCAGTACGAACAACATCAGCTTGAATGGCAACGCCACCAGCACGGGTGACAACATCATCATGCCCAGCGACATCAGCACGCTGGCAACCACGATGTCGATCACCAGGAAGGGTATGAAAATCATGAAGCCGATCTGGAACGCCGATTTCAACTCGCTCGTCACGAAGGCCGGCACCAGCACGCGCATCGGCACCGACTGCGCGGTCGAATTCGGATCCAGCTTGGCCAGCCGCACAAACAGGCCAAGGTCGGACTGGCGGGTCTGCTTGGCCATGAACTGGCGCATCGGTGCCTCCGCCTTGTCCAGCGCCTGCTCGAAGGCAATGGCGTTCTTGCTGTAGGGCAGATAGGCATCCTTGTAAACCTGGTCGAGCGTCGGGCCCATCACAAAGAAGGTCAGGAACAGCGACAGCCCGACGATCACCTGGTTGGGCGGCGAGGACTGCGTTCCCAGCGCCTGGCGCAGCAGCGACAGCACGATGACGATCCGGGTGAAACCGGTCATCATCAGCAGCACCGCCGGCAAAAATGACAGCGCCGTGAAAAAAAGCAGCGTCTGGATCGGAACCGAATAGCTGGCGCCACCCGGGCCGGTGCCAACCAGCAGGGGCAACTGCCCCGCATTCTGGGCTTGCGCAAAGCCTGCCGCCAACAGACCCAGCGCCACCAGCAGCATGCGCGCCGGCACCCGGCACCGTGCGCCGGCAAGGATTCTGGCCAGGCCGTTCACGGCAGTGCCTTTACCGGTGCCGCTGGCAAACCGACGGCACTCGTCTGCGCACCGGCATCACACTGGTGCAGGCAGGAAACCGCCTGTTGCGTTACGCCCAGTACCAGCCAGACACGCGCTGACGGCGGCCCGACCTCAACCGTCACGACGCGCTGCTGCGGCCCGACTGCGATGGCCGACACCACCCGGTTGCCGGAACCCTGGCTGAGGCCCGCGTCAGCCGAGCGTGCCTGCAACCACTTGATGCCATACGGCACCATGGCCAGCAACAGCACGAAAATTGCAACGGTGACGAGCGTCTGGCTCATGTCCTGCGTCAACCCCTGTTGATGCGGCGCAGCCGCTCGGACGGTGTCACCACGTCGGTCAGGCGGATGCCGAATTTGTCGTTCACAACCACGACCTCGCCCTGGGCGATCAGGTAGCCGTTGACCAGCACATCCATCGGCTCCCCGGCCAGGGCATCGAGCTCCACCACCGACCCCTGCCCCAGTTGCAGGATGTGCTTGATCGACACCTTGGTGCGACCCAGTTCAACCGAGAGCTGGACCGGTATGTCCAGCACCATCTTGATGTCATGGATGGGCGGGTCGCCCGCGTCGGCGCCTGCGCTGAATGGGCGTGGCCTGTCGCCTGTCAGGACGCCGCCAGCCTCATCGGCTGGCGCGCCCTTGCCCGCGCCCACGTCTTGCAGCGCTTCGGCCCAATCCGAGCCTTCCCCCTCGCCTGCACCCGCAGGATCACCCGGCTTGGGATCTGGTGCGTCGTCACTTGCCATTTCGTTCTCCCATCCAGTTGAGGTCCTGCCCCCTCAAACTCTTGTCAATGCGGATTGCATACTTCTCGTTGTGGGTGCCGTACTGGCACTCAAACATCGGAACACCATCTACGCTGGCCTGTATGCGCGGTTTGCGCTCCAGTTCAATGAAGTCACCGGTTTTCATCGCCAGCAACTGCTCGACCGTGGTCCGGGTGCGCGCCAATTCAGCCACCATCATGATCTCGACCGCCTGAATTTCGCGTGTCAGCACATTCACCCAGCGCCGGTCGACCTCGATCGAATCGCCCTGGGTCGACGAATACAGCACATCGGGAATCGGCTCGAGCGTCGCGTACGGCATGCAGAAGTGGATAGCGCCCGAGATCTCGCCGATTTCAAGCTGAAACGAGGTACAGATCACCACCTCGCTCGGCGTGGCCACATTGGCAAACTGTGGCTGCATTTCCGAACGCTGGTATTCCAGCTCGATCGGATAGATGCCGTTCCAGGCCTTCTTGTATTCCTCGGTGATGACATTGACCAGGCGCCCGATAACCCGGTGCTCGGTAGCCGAAAAATCGCGTCCTTCGATGCGCGTCGGAAACTTCCCGATGCCGCCGTACAGGGTGTCGATGACACCGAATATCAGGGTCGGCTCGCAGATGATCAGCCCATTGCCGCGCAGGGGGCGAACCGCAACCACGTTGAAGTTGGTCGGCACCGCCAGCTCGCGCAGGAAGGCGCCGAAACGTTGCACGACGATCCCGCCGATCGATATTTCCGGCGTGCGGCGAATAAAGTTGAACATGCCCAGCCGCAGATTGCGCGCGAAGCGCTCGTTGACGATCTCCATCGTCGGCATGCGCCCGCGCACGATGCGCTCCTGGCTGGACATGTCATACGGCCGCAACTCGCCCTTTTGCGCGGCGTCTTCGGACGGCTTCTGGCTGTCGCCGGTGACGCCCTCGAGCAGGGCATCAACTTCCTCTTGGGAAAGAAAGGATTCGCTCATGATCGCAGTGGCCCCGGATCCTACTGGACGATGAAGCTGGAAAACAGCACATTCTGGATCGGCATCGACGCCATCAAGCGTTGTTTGCGCTTGGCCGCACGGGCCATGGCCTTGGCGTCCTTCTTGTCGACATCGGCGTCTTCCTCTTCGTCGTGACCACCACCAAATGGCCGCAATGATTCGCGCAGGATGTCGGTCGCCAGTTTTTCCTTGCCTTCGCGCACCAGCAGTTCGGCCGAGGTTCGTTGCGACACCAGCAGCAAGACGCTGCTGCGAATCGTCGGCAGGTACTGCTTGACCTTGTCCGAGGCCTTGGCGTCGGACAACTCGAAGGTAATTCCAATCTGTGCCACGCGTTCACCGCCGGGATCGGCCAGGTTGACAACCATGCTGTCCAGCGGCAGATAGACCGGCGGGCCGGCTTGCGCGGCCTCGGCAACCGGCGCCGCGTGCTCGGCATCCGGGTCGGCGGCGGCGCGTTGCTTGTTCAGGAACAGGACGGCACCTACGCCGCCCAGGGCCAGCACCAGCACCGCCACCACGATGATGATCAGGGTCTTCTTGCTTTTGGGCGGCGCAGCGCCGGCGGCGGCTTCAGCTGGTTTGGCAGACACGTTCTATCCTTTGCGGCGCGGGGGGAATCACCATTATTTCGCACCGCCGGCCAGCCAATGGTCAGATTTGGCGGTGGAAACGACCCTAATAAGAAGTGCAACCCTATTGGACCACTTACACAAACAGGTCGACTGCACGCCCGCTGACCTGGCCCAGGCGCGGGCTTGGCCGCGCCACGGCCGACGCCACCGCAGCTGTTTCACGTGCCGACCCGCCTTTGCCATGGTCGGACTGGGCCTGCTGGCCAAAGTCGCGCTGCTGGCCCGAGCTGCCGACAAAGCCGCCGGACAGCAACAGGCCCTCCGACCGCAGCATTTCCTTGAGGTGCGGCATTGCGTCCTGCAGCAGGCGTCTGGCTTCGGGCTGATCGGTGCGGAACTCGACCACGGCCTCATTGCCCTGGACCGAGATATTGACCTTGACATCACCGCCGCCAAAGGCATCGAGCTGCAACGCGGCGCCCTGCACGCCACGCGTGACCCAGTAGTTGAGCTTGTCGGCGATTGCCACATCCGGGACCGGCGTGGACAGCGAAGGCGCAAAGGAAGCGCTGACCTGGTGTGCGGCATGCTGCACGCCCGGATCGACCCAGCCGGCCGTGAGCGCCGCCGATGCCGGCGCAATGCCGGGTTTGAATACCGAGCGCTCCCCCATGCGGATGCGCGCCAGGTCGTCCGACATGAACGCGGCCGCCTCGATGACCCGTGTCGCCATCGTAGGCTGGGTGCTGGATTGCAGCACTGCATTGGCGCGCCGATCGGCCAATTCGCCCGCATCAACCTGTTCAAGCGCCAGCCGGGCATTGGCGATCCGGTTCGGCGCCGCGCGTGGCAGGGCTTCAGGCACCGCCAACTTGCCCTGCGAATCCAGCGTGACGGTCGCCACAGCCGAATCCAGCTGTATCGTGGATGCAATGCTTGCGCCCAGGGCCGACGGTTCCGGCGCCTGGCGCGTCGACGCCAGCGGTGCTGGCATCCAGCTTGCTGCCTGCCCCGGTTCGGACGGTCGTGCCAGCGGGGCTGTGGCGGTTGCCACCGACTCGGGCAACACAACCAACGCCGCGGCCGCAACCGGCATGGGCATCGCCTTCGTTGCGCCGGAATCAACTGCTACCGGGCCAGGCAAGCGCGCCGCAACCAGTGCCAGTGTCTGCGGCGCGGCGGTGGCTGGCGAGAATGTCGGCACTGGCCGGCCCGACGCTGCAATTGCTGGCGCCGACGCGCCGTCGTGTGCAAGACCTGCCGCGCTGCCATCCTTGCCCGCTAGCGCGACTTGCGCAGCGGGAACGAGACGGACCAGGGCCGGTTCCGTCAACGCCGGGGCGGGCCGTGCAGGCAACAAATGGGCTGGCAGGGCAACAGCTGATGTTGCGGCGGCCGCGGGCATGCCCGACTGCGCCGTCGTGGCAGCCGCAACGGCAGCTGACAGGGACGTGCCTGGCGCCGCTTGCGCCGGCTGCGCCGTGACAGGCAGGCGCAACATGATCGGCGCCACTTTCAAGTCCATGCCGATCGGCACCCCAAGCGCGGCCGACATGGACAGATCCAGCAATTGCGGGTCCGCTGCGTCCGGTGCACCAAGTCGCACCGGCGCCGTGTCGAGCAACGGATCGGACGCGGCAACTGGCGCGTCGCCTGCATCGGGCAGCAGTCCCGTTGCGGGAAGCTCTCGCCTTGATTTTGGATCCATCAGCGCTGCCAGCATGCCTGCCAGCGACGACTGGCCGGTCGCGCTGAACGGCTGCGCCGCGGCAGCGCCCGCAAGAGCGCTTCCATCGGTCGCCAACACTGCGTCGTCGCCGGCCAGGGAGTCGGCCGCGCCCAGCAGGGCCAGGAACGAGATGCCTGCGGCACCGCCGGCAAGTGCGCCCCCGTTGTGACCGCGGGCATAGGGTGTGCCGCCCTTGGCGGCATGGCTTGCAGCAGATGCTGCACCAGACGATTCGATGCTCATTGTGTTTCCTTGATGTCACGACTTTGCGCATTGGAGCGGTGCCGCATTGCGGCAAACTCGTCCAACTGTTTTTGATCACGCTGATCCTGCAACTTCAGCGCCAGGGCGCGCTTGCGCATCAGCACCCGCTTGAGGCTGGCCACACGCAGTTCCGCCTCCAGCAGGGCCCTGCGTGCCGCCTCCAACTGCACCAGCAGGTCGGCCGCCACCTGGTCCTGCAGCTCGATGGCACTTTGCAGTCGCCCCATGAACTGGTAATGGCTGCGCATCAGATCGGGCACGACGACGCTGTGCGCCGAGACCGACCAGCGCTGCGCGGTGTCATTCGCATAGCGATCCAGATCCAGACGCTGTGCCTGCGCGCCGTGGTGGGCACGCTGGCATTGCGCCATCACCTTGCCGGCCTCGTCACGCTGCCGGGTGGCCAGATCGATCGCCAGTTGCAGGCCGTCCACGCTAGACATGGGATCGCCTTGCGTTCAAGGGCCTCATGCCTGTGCTCCGTCCACCATGGCCAGACGCATGCCATCCAGGCTGTCATGCATGCCGGCCGACTCGAACATGTTCTGTTGCAGGAAGTTGGCCATCGGCAGATGCAGCCGGATCGCCTGGTCCATCGCCGGGTCCGAGCCACTGGCGTAGGCGCCGATCTGCAGCAGATCGCGACCCTTTTCAAACCGTGCGCTGAGCGCCCGAAAGCGCCGCGCCAACTCGAAGTGCTCGCCCGACACCACGTTGTGCATGACGCGCGAGGCCGACTGCGCAATGTCGATGGCCGGATAGTGCCCGGCCTCGGCCAGCGCACGCGACAGCACGATATGGCCGTCCAGGATGGCGCGCGCAGCGTCGGCAATCGGATCCTGCTGGTCGTCACCTTCTGTCAATACGGTATAGATGGCGGTGATCGAACCTACGCCATGCAGGCCATTGCCGCTGCGCTCGACCAATTGCGGCAACTTGGCAAAACACGAGGGCGGATAGCCCTTGGTGGCTGGTGGTTCTCCGATCGCCAGCGCGATCTCGCGCTGCGCCATCGCGTAGCGGGTCAGCGAATCCATCAGCAACAGTACATGCTTGCCCTGGTTGCGAAACGTCTCGGCGATCGCGGTCGCATAGGCCGCGCCCTGCATGCGCAGCATCGGCGGCGCATCGGCCGGTGCGGCCACCACGACCGAGCGGGCCCGGCCCAGCTCGCCCAATATGTCCTCGATGAACTCCTTGACCTCGCGGCCGCGTTCGCCAATCAGGCCGACCACGATCACATCGGCGCTGGTGTAGCGCGCCATCATGCCCAGCAGCACGCTTTTGCCCACGCCCGAGCCTGCGAACAGCCCGATGCGCTGGCCGCGTCCAATGGTCAGCAGGGAGTTGATGGCCCGCACCCCGGTGTCGAGCGTCTCGCGGATCGGCGCGCGGTCCATCGCATTGATGGGCTTGCGGTCCATCGCCACCGAGACGACATCGTCGATCGGGCCCATGCGGTCGATCGGCTCACCGTGTGCGTCGACCACCCGGCCCAGCAGGCCATCGCCCATCGGCAGGCGCAGCAGTCCACTGCCCATTTCGGCAATATCCCGCGGCGCATCACCCAATCGCGGCATCGGCACAAATGGCGCTGCCGGAGCAACTGCCGCTCCATTGGACAGGCCATGCAGGTCGCCGGCCGGCATCAGATAGGCCCGGCCATGGGCAAATCCCACCACCTCGGCCAGCACCGGTGCCATTGCAGGCGCCGTCACCATACATTGCGAGCCCACCGGCACGCGCAGGCCGCTGGCTTCCAGCACCAGGCCGGTCAGCCGGGTCAAGGTGCCGCGCATCTCCAGCGTCGTGCCGTTGCGCACGCAACTGCCGGCCTGTTCGAACAGCTGGCGCCAGGCGGCTACATCATGTGCCATCGTCGACCTCTTCCCAGGGCGTGTTCAGCCCCAGGCTGGCGACGGCGCGCCGCCAGCGGGCGTTCAGGCTGGCGTCAACCACCGATCCGGCAGCGGCGATCTCGCAGGCGCCGCGCGCGATCACGGGATCGGCAATCAGTTTCAGTCCGCTGGCCTCGAAATCGGCCTGCAGGCCATCTTGCAATACCTCCATGTCCAGCGGATTGAGCTTGACCTGGGCCGCCTTGCTGTCGTCACCCAGCATCTGCAAGGCCTCGCGGATGACTGGCTGCACCACGTTCGGATTGACCGACAACTCGTGGCGCAGCACCTGGCGCGCGATCTCGCAGGACAGTTGCAACACGCCCTCTGCCATCACCTGCTCGGCCTGTTCGAGCTGGGCGCGTGCCGCCGCGAACAATGCGGCAAAGTGCTCCGCCGCTTCCTGCCCCTGCTCTTCCATATAGCGACTGATGCGCCGCTCGGCCTCCAGCACCGCCTGGGCCTGGCCGCTGGCAAATCCCTGCTCGTAGCCAAGCTGGCGCATTTCCTCGTCGCGCGCCGCATCGCGCGCGTGCACGATGGCGTCGTCATGCGCGCGCGATTGCGCCTGCGCGAGCACTGATTCGGTGTCGACCGCGGCAAAGCGCCAGTGCGCAACTGCATCGATCTCTTCGCTGGGAATGAAACGGGATAGTTCGCGCATGCTCGTTCCTGCCCCGCCTACACCATGGCGTCGTCGGCGCCACCGGCCATGACGATCTGACCTTCGTCGGCCAGACGCCGCACGGTCTTGAGAATTTCCTTTTGCTGCGCCTCGACCTCGGACAGGCGCATCGGGCCCTTGGCTTCCAGGTCTTCGCGCAAGGTCTCGGCAGCGCGCGAGGACATGTTGGACAAGATCTTGTCGCGCAGCTCGGGCTGGGCGCCCTTGAGCGCAGTGATGAGGGTGTCGGAGGCCACTTCCTTGAGCACCATCTGGATCGCCTTGCCATCGAGCTTGAACAGGTCGTCGAACACGAACATCTTGTCGACGATCTTCTGCGCGAGTTCCGGGTCATGGTTGCGGATCGACTCGACCACCACGCCCTCGATCTTGGCGCCCATCAGGTTGATCATCTCGGCCGCCGTCTTGACGCCACCCAGGGATGACTTGCGCATCTTGTCGGTGCCCGACAAAACCTGGAACAGCACTTCATTGAGGTCCTTCAGGGCGACCGGCTGTATGCCTTCCATGGTCGCGATGCGCAGCATCACCTCGTTGCGCTGGCGCTCGGACAGGTTCTTCAGGATGTCGGCCGCCTGGTCATAGTCAAGGTGCACCAGGATGGCGGCCACGATCTGCGGATGCTCGCCGCGCAGCAGTTCGGCCACCGAGGGCGCATCCATCCACTTGAGGCTTTCAATACCCGAGACATCGCCACCCTGCAATATCCGGTCGATCAGCAAGGCGGCCTTGTCATCGCCCAGGGCCCGCTTGAGCACGGCGCGCACATAGTCGCCCGAGTCCGACACCAGCAAGCTCTGCGAGGACGCAACACTGGTGAATTTTCCGACCACGACATCGACCTGCTCGCGCGTCAGGGTCTTGGTGCGGGCGATCGCTTCGCCCAGCTTTTGCACTTCCTTGGGAGACAAGTGCTTGAATACCTCGGCCGCCTCGGCTTCGCCGAGCGACATCAGCAATATGGCAGCGTCCTGCAGGCCGTCGTCAGACATGGGAATAGTGTGGCGCGCCGGGCTCAAGCCGGAACTTCGCTGCCGATCCAGTTCTTGATGATATTGGCCACCGCGGCAGGATTGTCACGCGTGAGTTTGCGCGCCTCTTCCAGGCGCATCTGTTCATTGGAGACGGACACAGCCGGCAAAGCCGCTGCCGGCGGCAGCAATGGCGGGCGCTCCTGCTCATCGGCCACGATCGCCTCCAGTTGCGACGGCTCACCGGCCTGCGCCGCGGGTGTCTGGCGTACCGCCTTCAAGGCCGGGCGCACCAATCCAAACAGCACCAGCAAAGCAACCAGCAAGGTTCCGACCGGCCAGGCAAAGCTGCGGGCCAGGTCCTGCACATCGGGCTGCAGCCACAGTGGAACGTCCTTGAGTACCGGCTTGTCCTCGGCAAACGGCGCATTCATCACATTGACCGAATCGCCACGTTCCTTGTTGAAGCCAACCGTCTCGCGCACCAGGGCGGTGATCTTTTCCAGCTGCTCTGCGCTCAGCGGCGTGCTGGTGGCCTTGCCCTTGTCGTCGGTGGCGTTGGTATTGTTGATGACGACCGCAGCGCTGATGCGTGTGACCTGCGCTGCGGCGCCGCGCACCACCCGCACCGTGCGGTCGACTTCATAGTTGGTGGTCGATTCACGCTTGGAATTCGCGCCACCGCCCGCCGCGGCGCCGGTCGCCCCGGCAGAAAGTGGCTGCACCTGGCCGTTGATCGGCGCGGTGGTCGGTCGCGGCGGCTGGTTCGAGGT
>JBBKVW010000195.1:0-6327 GCA_037968655.1 Burkholderiaceae bacterium | reverse complement strand
GTTGCGCTGTAGTTTTCGATGATGCGTTTCTGCACATCGGCGTTGTAGTTTGTTAACAGCGCCAGTCGTTTGATGTCACGCAACGCCATCAGTTCGTTCAGTGCCAGCACGGCCGTGGTTGCCTGGATGCCGGTGCGCTCCTGTATCCGCTCCACCAGTCGCCGGTCGCTGTCGAACCCCATCCAGCCTGCGGCCGTTCCGCTCCAGCCGATGACATCGACCCGGGCATCGGCCAGCAACTCGGCCGCCGCCAGGATCTTGCTGTCGTCGAACTGGCCCAGTCCTTGCGTGGATAACGATATCTCGGTGACCTTGAAGCGCGAAAAGTGTGCGCTGCAGCCAGGGACTGCAGCGGCGAGGACGCATGTCAAGGGCTCCAGGGCGGTATTGGACGACGGGGTCAGAACGCCGAGTCGGATCGGACGGGTCATGTGGTTTTCTCCTTGTTGTTGCGCGTGTATTGAATCGGGTCACCCTGCGCAACGGCAGCCAGGCGATTATGCACAAACCCGAAAAAAATGTCGACATAGGTGTAAACACTATGTGCAACATCTTAAATGCCGACAATAATGTCGACAGAAAATAAAACAGCTATGGTGACAGTGCATGCGGGCGCGCTTGCTGCCAAGATGGCTGTCACCACTGGAAACAGGAGGATGAACGTGAAAACATCAATGTTGACAAAACTGCTGAATGCGGCGCGGAAGAACCCCGATGGGTCACAGGATGTGTGCGTGCGCGCCACGTCGGCCTATGCGGCGGGCGTGGGTGCCACTGTCAGAAACATGGAGGCAATCCTGTGAGCCAGAAGCCGTTCGACCTGGTGATTCGCGCTGCCCGCGTCGCCACCGCCAGCGACACCTTCGAGGCCGACATCGGCATCAGCGATGGCCGGATCGTGCAACTGGGAGCCCGGCTTGCTGGCGGGACCCGCGAGATCGATGCCGCCGGCCGGGTCGTGACGCCGGGCGGGGTGGATGCCCATTGCCATCTGGACCAGCCGATGCCGGCGCCGATTCGCATGGCCGACGACTTCGAGAGCGGAACACGCTCCGCTGCCTGTGGCGGAACGACAACCGTCATCCCGTTCGCGGCCCAGGAAAAAGGCCAGTCGCTGCAGGCGGCGGTCGACGACTACCACCGCCGCGCCGAAGGGCGGGCGCATGTGGACTACGCGTTTCATCTGATCGTCAGCGACCCCACGCCAACCGTGCTGAACGAGGAACTGCCGGCATTGATCCGAGCGGGGTACACCTCGTTCAAGATCTACATGACCTACGACGACCTCAAACTCGACGATGGCCAGATCCTGGACGTGTTGTCGGTGGCGCGTGAGCATGGCGCGATGGCCATGGTCCATGCGGAGAACGCCGACTGCATCGAGTGGCTGACCAAGCGGCTGGAGGCTGCCGGTCGCACGGCGCCGCGATTCCATGCCTTATCGCGGCCGATGCTGGTCGAGCGGGAGGCCACCCATCGGGCGATCGCCTTGTCCGAACTAGTCGACGTGCCGATCCTGATCGTGCACGTATCGGGCCGCGAGGCGGTGGAACAGATCCGCTGGGCGCGCGCGCACGGCCTGAATGTCTTTGCAGAAACCTGCCCGCAGTACCTGTTTCTGACCGCTGCCGATCTCGGGCTGGACGACAGCTACCAGGGTGCGCGCTGCGTGTGCAGCCCGCCACCGCGCGACAAGTCGAACCAGGAGGTGATCTGGAATGGCCTGAACGACGGCTTGTTCACCTTGTTCTCGTCCGACCACGCGCCGTTCCGGTATGACGCGCCCGAAGGCAAGAAGCCGGGCGGCGAGGAGGTGGCTTTCCGCCATATTCCAAACGGCATTCCCGGCCTGGAAACCCGTATGCCGCTGCTGTATTCCGAAGGCGTGCTGGCCGGTCGCATGACGCTGAACCGTTTTGTCGAACTCACCGCCACCAACCCCGCCAAGGCGTACGGACTGCACCCGCGCAAGGGAACCATCGCCGTGGGCAGCGACGCCGACCTGGTGATCTGGGACGAGCGCGAACTGACGCTGTCCAACCAGAACCTGCACCATGCCGTGGACTACACGCCGTACGAAGGCAGCACATTGAAGGCCTGGCCGGGCATGACGATTGTGTCGGGCGAGGTGGTGTGGGATGGTGCGTTTCACGCCCGCAAGGGCCGCGGCCGCTTCCTGCGCTGCGGGCCGCCCACCCTGTTGCCGGTGCGCCAGGGTTCTTCGGGGCAAGGGGCGCGCACATGAAGCTGCTGCTGATCAATCCCAACACGTCGGCCAGCGTGTCCGATCTGATTCGCGCCGAAGCCGAGCGCAGCGCAGCGCCTGGCACCGAGGTGCAGGTTATGACGGCAGCCTTCGGTGTTGCCTATATCGAAACCCGGTTCGAGGCAATGATCGGCGCGTACGCGGCGGCTGAACTGGCGGGCGAGCACCATGGTCAATACGACGCGCTGATCGTGGCCGCATTCGGCGACCCCGGCCTGCAGGGATTGCGCGAAGTTCTGCCGTGCCCGGTGATCGGCTTGACCGATGCGGCGCTGGCCAGCGCCTGCCTGCTCGGCCATCGCTTTTCCATCGTGGCGATCTCCCAGCGCATCCGCGCCTGGTACGGCGAGACCGTCACGCACTACGGTTTGAATGGCCGGCTGGCCAGCATACGCGGGCTGGACGAGCCGCTGGCCGATATCGGCAACGTGCAGGGCAACCAGGGCGAACGCCTGGTGCAACTGGCCGAACGTTGCGTTGTCGAAGACGGCGCCGATGTCATCGTGCTGGCAGGTGCCCCGCTGGCCGGTCTGGCGCGCAGTTTGCACGGCCACTTGCCTGTGCCCTGTGTAGACGGCGTGTCCAGCGCCGTGCGCCACGCAGAGAGCCTGGTTGCGCTGCAGCCGGGAAGCGCCAGTCGCGGCAGTTTCGCCCCGCCTCCGACCAAGCCCAACCAGGGCCTGTCGCCCGCCCTGCAGCGCTTGTTGGCTGCTGGCCGGTGATCGGCCAG
Organism: Burkholderiaceae bacterium; assembly: GCA_037968655.1. GTDB lineage: Bacteria > Pseudomonadota > Gammaproteobacteria > Burkholderiales > Burkholderiaceae_C > CAISIP01. The sequence goes on along the minus strand of JBBKVW010000195.1, from coordinate 3,331 downwards.
GGTTCACGTCACTGAATTTTTTCCCGCAACAACCTGAAAGGAACTCCCATGAAAACGCAACCGATCTCCCGCCTATTGGCACCCCTGGCCGTCGCGATGGCCCTGGCCTTCGCTGCGTCGGCGCAAGCACAGCAAAAGCTGCAAATCGCCGGCAACTTTGCCAGCGAACACCCCAGCAGCCTGGCCGTGGAGCAGGTGTTCAAGAAGGAAGTGGCGCGGTTGACCAACAACCAGTTGCAGGTTGATGTGTTCCCCGCCATGCAACTCGGTGGCGCCAAGGAAAACGTCGATGCAGTGCGCTCTGGCACCTTGGCCCTGACCTGGGTCGGCGCGGCCTATCTCTCGCGCATCGTGCCGGAACTCGAAGCCGTCGCATTGCCGTTCGTGTTCCCGAACCGTGACGTCGCGCTGCGCGTGATCGACGGGCCGGTCGGCGACGCCATCGACAAGAAGCTGCAGGACAAGGGATTTGTCGCGTTGGGCTGGATGGAGTTGGGAATGCGCAATATCACCAACAGCCGCGGCCCGATCACCAGCATGGCCGATCTCAAGGGCCTGAAGATTCGCCTGCAGCCCAGCGAAACCCACCTGGCATCGTTCCGCGCCATGGGTGCCAATCCGCTGGCGATGGACGTGAAGGAGCTGTATTCGGCGCTCGAGCAACACGTTGTGGATGCGCAGGAGAACCCGTACACCGTCATTTCCGCATCGCGCTATGGCGAGGTCCAGAAGCATCTGTCGAACTCGGGGCACTTCTTTGACTTCATCGCCGTCATCGGCAGCAAAAAAGCCTTTGACCAGATGAAGCCCGAACACCGCAAGGCGATCAACGAGGCGATGAAGGCAACGATCGCGTTTCAGCGCAAGCTGGCGATCGACAGCGAGGCCACCGCGCTGGCCGACCTCAAGGGGAAGATGACCTACACAGAAATATCGCCGGCCGCGCGCGAGGAAATGCGCAAGGCGTCTGCGGGTGTGATTGACGAGGTCGTCAAGAAGCGCGCCGGTGCTGCGCTGGTTGATCAGGTGCTGGCCGAAGCGGCCAAGCGCTGAATCCAGGCCAGTAACCCCCAAGGAGCCAGCCATGCTTGTATCGGTTTTGCCGGCAGTGTATGACATCCGACCCTGGCACGGACGCGTGCTGGCCGTGCTGGACAACGCCGTGGTGTTGGCGGTGCTGGCGACGGTCGCCGTGATGGTGGGTGTCGTATCGGCCCAGGTCGTGTTGCGTTACGGGTTCAACCTGTCGCTGGATTGGGCCGACGAGGTCTCGCGCCTGTGTTTTGTCTGGAGCATCTTTCTGGCGGTCCCGCTTGGCGTTCGTCAGGGGGCGCACATCGGCATCGACATCATCGTGCAGAAGATGCCGGCGGCAGTGCAGGGCGCGTTGCGACGCGGCGCTTCGGCCCTGAGCATGGTGATGATGTTTGCCATTGCGTGGGCCGCCTTGGGTGTGGCACGCGAACAGTGGGACGAACTCATGCCCACGCTCGATTGGAGTGTGGCCTGGTTTATCGTTCCGATCGGTCTGGGCGCGCTTTTCAGTGCTTTGCATCTGCTGCGCATTACGGCATTTGGCCCGCCGCTGGTTTTGGCTGGAGGTATGGAATGACCTACCCGATCCTGCCCCGATCAAGTGTGTGCCTGATGGTCCCGGTCGGAGGTGCATCGTGAGCGCCACCATCGTCCTGGGATTCATGTTGCTGGCCTGCCTCGGCCTGCCGATCGCATTCGCCATGGGCGTGGCGGCGCTGATCGCACTTCTTGTCAGCGGTGTCGACCTGTCGATGGTGCCGCAGCGCATGATGCATGCCGTCAACTCGTTTCCACTGATGTCGATTCCGTTCTTCATGCTGGCTGGGGAACTGATGATCAAGGCCGGCATCGTCGAGCGGCTGATCGCGCTGGCCAATTCGGTGGTCGGGCGCGTACGGGGCGGTATGGCGCATGTCACCATGCTCTCGGGTGCCGGGCTCGCCACGGTCTCCGGAGCGGCTGTGTCGGATGCCAGCGCGCTGTCGGCGATTCTTGTGCCGTCGCTGACCAAGATGTACGACAAGGGATTTGCGGCTGCCATCGTTGCCGCCGCGGCCAACCTGGGGCCGATCATTCCGCCATCGGGTGCCATGATCGTCTATGCGTTCATGGCGGGATCGTCGGTGTCGGTCGGTGGACTGTTCATGGCCGGTGTCGTGCCCGGAATAATCATCTGTATCGGCTTCATGCTGCTGTGCAGCTGGATCGCCACCCGCCGTGGCTGGGCCGCAACTGGCGAGCCGTTTCGACTCTCTCGGGTTCTGACCGAACTTCGGCGCTCGCTGGTGGTGCTGATGATGCCGGTGGTGGTGATCGGCGGCATTGTGGGTGGTGCCTTCACCGCGACCGAGGGCGCGGCGATCGCCGTTGTCTATTCGCTGCTGATCGGCTTTGCCATCACGCGCAAGCTCTCCCTGCGTGACCTGCCGGGCATCATCGTTCGCGCTGCCATTACCTCGGCCGTGGTCGGCGCGCTGATCGCCTTCGCATCCATCATCACATATCTGATGACGGTGGACCTGTTGCCACAAAAACTGTCCGAGTTGCTGCTTGCCCTGACCAGTGATCCGCTGGTATTCATGGGGCTGGTCGCGTTGTTGTTGTTTGTCGTCGGCATGTTCCTGGAATCGAATGCCGCCTACATCATGCTGGTACCGCTGCTGCATCCGATCGCGCTGCAGTACGGCATCGACCCGCTGCACTTCGGCTTCGTGTTCGTTCTCAACCTGGTGATCGGCATGTTGACTCCGCCTGTCGGTGTCGTGCTTTTCGTCGTCAGTGGCGTGACGCAGGTGCCGATGCGCGAACTGGTGCGCAATGCCTGGCCTTTCATCTTGCTGATGTATGCCGTGCTGGTGCTGTGCATCTTCTTTCCCACCGTTGTGACCGCGTTGCCGCGTGCCCTCGGTTATTGATCCCCCGTCCCTTTTCCAACCACCCAAAGGAGTTAACACATGTTTCGTTTAACCAAAGCCCTCTCGGTCCTGGCGCTGGCCACCGGCCTCATCGGTGCGGCCCAGGCCCAGGACCACATCACCTACAAGGTGGTCGGCCAGCCGGCCGCGACCGGTCTGATTCAGAAAAACAAGGAAAAACCGTTCTTCGATGACTTCGCCAAGCGAACCGGCCTGCCGATCGATGCCGACTACAAGTCGATCGACTCGCTGGGCATCAAGGACACCGAGCAACTGCGGGTCATGAAGGCAGGGCTGTTCGACATCGTTTCGCTGCGGGTGTCGCAGAACTCACGCGATGAACCGACCTTGCTGGGCATGGACCTGGTCGGTGCAGCACC
>JBBKVW010000194.1:0-18547 GCA_037968655.1 Burkholderiaceae bacterium | reverse complement strand
GCCGGCTGGTTGTCCTCGGCGGTCGAGAAGGTCTGCGCAAACTTGGTCGGAATGGTGGTGTTCTTGGTGATCATCTTGGTCATTACGCCGCCCAGGGTCTCGATGCCCAGCGACAGCGGCGTCACGTCCAGCAGCAGCACGTCCTTGCGGTCGCCCACCAGCACCTGACCCTGGATCGCGGCGCCAACGGCCACGGCTTCGTCCGGGTTGACGTCCTTGCGCGGCTCGCGGCCGAAGAACTCCTTGACCTTCTCCTGCACCTTGGGCATGCGGGACATGCCGCCGACCAGGATCACGTCATGGATGTCGGCGACGTTGACGCCGGCGTCCTTGATGGCGGTGCGGCACGGCGCAATGGTGCGCTCGATCAGATCGTCGACCAGCGATTCGAGCTTGGAGCGCGACAGCTTGATATTCAGGTGCTTGGGGCCAGAGGCATCGGCCGTCACATAGGGCAGATTGATGTCGGTCTGCGCGCCGTTGGACAGTTCGATCTTGGCTTTTTCGGCCGCTTCCTTGAGCCGCTGCAGGGCCAGCACGTCCTTGCCCAGATCGACGCCCTGTTCCTTCTTGAACTCGGTGATGATGTAGTCGATGATGCGCTGGTCGAAGTCTTCGCCACCCAGGAAGGTGTCGCCATTGGTCGACAGCACTTCGAACTGCTTTTCGCCGTCCACATCGGCGATCTCGATGATGGAGATGTCGAAGGTGCCGCCGCCCAGGTCATAGACCGCGATCTTGCGGTCACCGCGCTCGGTCTTGTCCAGGCCGAAGGCCAGCGCCGCGGCGGTGGGTTCGTTGATGATGCGCTTGACGTCCAGGCCGGCAATGCGTCCGGCGTCCTTGGTGGCCTGGCGCTGGGCGTCATTGAAATAGGCCGGTACTGTGATCACGGCATCGGTAACGGGCTCGCCCAGGTAGTCCTCGGCGGTCTTTTTCATCTTGCGCAGCACATCGGCGCTGACTTGCTGGGCCGCCATGGCCTTGCCGCGCACCTCGACCCAGGCGTCGCCGTTGTCGGCCGCCACGATCTTGTAGGGCATCAGGGCGATGTCTTTTTGCACTTCCTTCTCGACGAACTTGCGCCCGATCAGGCGCTTGACCGCGTATAGCGTATTGCGCGGGTTGGTCACCGCCTGACGCTTGGCCGAGGCACCGACCAGCACTTCGCCGTCTTCCTGGTAGGCAATGATCGAGGGCGTCGTACGGGCGCCCTCGGAGTTCTCGATCACCTTGGGCACGTTGCCCTCCATGATGGCCACGCAGCTATTGGTGGTGCCAAGGTCTATGCCAATGATTCGTCCCATGTTCTTCTCCAGATGTGCCCGGTCAATGCCGATTGCGGCGCCGCGCGTGATTTACAAAGCTGTCCTGCTCTCAATGTGCGGATAGCCAGGGTGATTTCAAGGTCTTATTTGGGCCCGGCCACGACGACCAGAGCCGGGCGCAACACGCGTTCGGCGATCAGATAGCCCTTTTGCAGCACGCTGACGATGGTGTTGGCTTCCTGTTCGCTGGCGGCAACCGAAATGGCCTGGTGCTGGTGCGGATCGAAACGCTCGCCCGCTTTCGGGTCGATCTGCAGCACCTTGTTGCGTTCGAGCGCTGAATGGAGCTGGCGCAGCGTCGCCTGGGCGCCTTCGCGGATCTGCTCGAGCGTGGCGTCCTTGATCGTCAGGCCTGCCTCCAGGCTGTCGATCACCGGCAGCATGCTCTCGGCAAAGCTCTCTACCGCGTATTTGCGCGACTTGGCGATTTCCTCTTCGGCCCGTCTGCGCGCATTCTCGGCTTCAGCCTTGGCCCGCAGATACTGGTCGGCCAGATCGGCGCTCTTGGCCTGCAACGACGCCAGATCGGCCTGGGCCCTGGTTAGCAAGTCCGATTCCTGGGCCGCCTGGGCGGCGACCATTTCCTCGGTGCTCTGGTATTGCTGGCTTGGATTGGGTTGTGTGGACGGTTCGGATGGGTTTTTGTCAGACATGCAGTGAATTCATGTGGTTGCGGGCGCGCCGCGATTTCGGGTCAATGGAACGCAACTTGCGCCGGATTGGCGGTTTTCAAGGGCGCCCGCGGGTGATTTCCTGTCGCCAACTCGCGCGATCGGGCCAGCCGATGGCTTGGCAAAGCGAAAAACTGGTCCCGGACCGACTCAGGCGCTGGCTCAGCCCTTGACGGCCAGCAGTTCAACGTCGAATTTCAGCGTCGCATTGGGCGGAATCACGCCGCCCGCGCCACGCGCGCCATATCCGAGGGCCGGCGGGATGATCAGCGTGCGCGCCCCGCCAACCTGCATGCCGGCAACACCTTCGTCCCAGCCTCGGATCACCATGCCGGCGCCCAGACTGAATTCGAAGGGGTCGCCACGATCCTTGCTCGAATCGAACTTGGCACCCTGGGTGTCGTTGGCGTATAGCCAACCGGTGTAGTGCACGGAGACCTGCTGGCCGGATTCGGCCACGGCGCCGTCACCGATCGTGGTGTCCAGGTATTGCAATCCGGATTCGTTTGTAATCATGGGAACTCCAGGTTCTGATGGGTTGGGCCAGGCGCCAGGGGCCTGTGCAGGCCAGCGCTTTCGCGGCGCGCCCGAAACAGCGTCATGCTGTCGGTGCCGTCGCGGGCAAGGCCTGAAATTATGCCAGCAGTCCGCGCCGGGCCAGGTCGCGCATGAGCGCGGATGCGCCGTAGGTCCACGGGGCAACCTTGTCGGAATGGTTGACCCGGTTGACCAGGCTTCCCAGCGCTGGCGTGGATACCGAGACGATATCGCCCAGTTCATGGGTAAAGCCCTGGCCCGGACCGTGACGGTCCTGCGTTGGTGCGAACATGGTGCCCAGATACAGCATGAATCCGTCCGGGTACTGGTGGGTGCGGCAGTCGGGCTCGCCCATCGCCTGATCGACCAGATCCAGCGGATCGCGGCTGATCATCGACAGGCTGCTCGTGCCCTGCATTTCGAATCCGCTGTTGCCGGTAACCTGCATTGACAACTCGCAGCGGCGCACCACGTCGATGTCAAAGTGATCGTCGAACAGCCGGATGAAGGGGCCAATGGCGGCCGATGCATTGTTGTCCTTGGCCTTGCCCAGCAACAGGGCGCTGCGGCCTTCGAAGTCGCGCAGGTTGACGTCATTGCCCAGGGTGCAGCCCCGGGTTTCGCCGCGGCTGTTGACGGCCAGCACGATTTCAGGCTCGGGGTTGTTCCAGACGCTCTTGGGGTGCAGGCCGATTTCGGCGCCAACGCCGATGGCGCTCATGGGCTGGGCCTTGGTGAATATTTCGGCGTCCTCGCCGATGCCGACCTCCAGGTATTGCGACCAGACGCCCTGTTTGATCAGCACCTCGCGCAATTGCGCGGCCTGGGGCGAGCCCGGTCGGATGCTGCGCAGGTTGTCACCGATTACCGCAACCACCGATTTGCGCACCGATTCGGCTCGTGCCGCGTCGCCGCGCGCCTGTTCCTCGATGACACGTTCCAGCATCGACGCAACAAAGGTGACGCCGGCGGCCTTGATGGCCTGCAGGTCGCAGGGTGCCAGGAACCAGGGATGGGATGTGTCGTGCTGGTCTGGCGCCGAGTTGGCCAAAACGCTGGCTGTGTCGGATATGCGCGGGCCACCAAACTCGCGCACCGTCCCCAGCGGGTCGACCATCTCCAACAAGGCACTGCAGGTAGCAGCGATGCCGGATATGTCAAAAATATGATCGGCGGTGACGCGTACCAGGGTCGGGCCGCTGCCCTCGGTCCAGATGCGTCCGATCAGGACGGCGCGTTCATGGTCATGCGGCAGAACGATATGGGGCTTCGACAGAATCGAGATCATTGGCGGCGATGGCAGTGAGCTTGGCTTGGGTTGCAGCCCAGCGGTTCGCGAAAGCCGGAATATCTCCCAGCCGCTTGAGCAGGTCAGCACCTGTGGGCGTGACTGTATACCCATACTGGCCGTGCGTCATGAGGCCAGCCCGGCGCATCTCCTTGATGCGTGTATTGAGCGTATTGGGGGTGATTCCGCCCACGCTGTCCTGCAGCAGTCGAAAGGTCTGCGGATGTCCGTCGCGCAGCGCCCACAACACGCGTATCGCATACCGGGACTCCAGCAAGCTCAGTAGCTGGCTGATAGCTCCGCAGTCATTTGCGGCCATTTGAAACTCCATTTGATTGCGAATGCAACATTGGGCGCAAGTTTAGGTGTCGGCATTGGGGAATGGCTATTACACGAGTAAGGGGGGTGGTGGTATTGCGCTATCTTGTTGAGAGCAAAAAAGTGTCTCTGGTAAAGGCTTTCCAGTGATTTCGCCCGTCGCAAGTTTGAATGTAAATTTTCTGCAGCATCGACCTTCCGTGCGCGCTCAGCGACGCTGAGGCCGCTGCTTGCAGCGATCTCGCGCTGTGTCGCGCTTTACTCGGCCGATAGAACCCGTGTCTGGACCCGTTCGGTCAGCTTGAGGCTGAGCGCCCTCCCATCAAAGCGCTGTGCCGCCCCATGGTCACGGCGGGGCAGGGCACAGGCCGCCGGCGTCTTGCTACCGCGCAAAGCGGGCGCGGTCAGCGGCAGCTGAAGCTGGACGCAGCCTCGGCATCACCGGAGCCCTTGTAGGTCGCCACCGACGGATAGGCGCACAGCGGCCGGGTGCGATTGGCCGACCAGTCCCTGGGCAACTCGGCATTGACGCCGCCTGCGTTGCCAACGCCACGCGCTGTCGCGATCACGGCCTGCGGCGCGACACCCTGTTCGACCCATGCCACCAGCGGTGACAGCAGATCGAACTGGTCTGCCGCCGGGCCTGCACTGCAATGGTTCATGCCCGGAACCGGGAAGTAACGCGCAAACTGCGCCGCCTTGCCCGATTGCGCCTTGTTCAGCCTTTCATACCAATGGCGCGTGTCGTCGGCGGAAAAGATGGCGTCACTCACGCCGTGGTAAACAACCATCTTGGCACCGCGACCTTGCAGCGCCGCCAGGTTGGTCGGGTTCTCCTTGCCCGGCGGCGTGATCACTGCATCAGCCGATTCAGGGAAGCCGCTGGCAGTGGCGAAGATCGCCTTGTAGCTGTCGTCGACGTCGACCTTGAACGGTGTCACGCTGCGCGGCGGGGACATGAAGATATAGCCGGCTGCCGGGTCCAGCACCAATGAGTTGACAAACTTCCACTGTGCCCAGTTGGCGCCGGCGATGCCGCTGTCATAGGGAAAGCTGGAATAGATCAAAGTTCCGTTGCCAGTACGGCCGCCGGCCTGCACGCTGGCCAGCATGTTTTTTTGCTGCTGGGTCAGGCAACTGCCGTCCCGCGTTGGTTTGCAGGTAGCGACATCGCGGTCCAGCATGAAGCGGCTCTGGCAGGCCCGCACGTTCTGCACCATGCCGTCGCGCAAACCGTCGAGCGCATCGCATTTGTCCAGCACGGCATTGGCGACACTCTGGCGCTCCTGGGCCGTGAGTGCCGATCCCAGATCCGGCAACTTGACGGTCGGCGCGAACGGATGGTTCACCGTCGCGCCGGGCGTGGCCAGTTCAAGCCAGCCCGGGCCCGCCCACAACTGCGCCAGTGCTGCCTGCGGCAAGCGGTAGCCGGGCGCGCCAATCAGATATCCGTCATATTCCTGGCCGATGCGCGCGGCAGCCACCATGGCATGGCGACCGCCATTCGAGCAGCCGCCCATGTAGGAGCGATCGGGCGTTTTGCCATAGGCCGCCTGGATCAAGGCCTTGGCCATCGGTGTCAGCTTGGCCACTGCCTGGTAGCCGTAGTCGAGCCGGGCCTGCGGCTCTTCGCCGAATTTCGGGTTCTGGCGCGGCCCGTGCCCGGCGTCGGAACTGATGACGGCAAATCCCTGCAGCAGTGCACCGGTGACCGGGCCGCCACCCGTATTGCCCAAGGCCGGCTGCACGACACCGTCGATGCCGCCGTTGGCCTGGTAGTAAAAGCGGCCGTTCCACTGGGCTGGCAGGCGCATCTCAAAGCCGATCTGGTAGTCCTGTCCGTCGCTGCCCTTGCGCTTGAACATCGCGCCCTTGACCAGGCAATGCTCGGCTACCGAGCTGTCGGCGACCTTGAGCATTCCGCTGGCCACGGTGGCGGCCGATTCGATGCTGGTATTTCCGTACTGGAACTGGCCTGCCAGTTCACCGCAGGAACGTAGCGCGGCTCCGACCGCCGCGCTCATGGGCGCCGGGGTTGGCATGTGCGGGCCCGATGCGCATGAGGCCAGCACGAGCGTGGCAAGGCTTGTCAAGAAGAGATGCTTGTGATGCATGTTGATTCCAAGTGGGGTTGGCAAACGCCAGGGACGGTGCATTTGGCGATGGTGGCTCTGGGTCCCGGATCCGGCATCGATTGCGCACGCGCAGCGTGAACGAACGGTATTGTCATATAGAGCGCCGACCCGGTGGCGGCTAGACTGCATGGTGCCGTCTTTCGCCTGGAATGCACCATGGACCATCACAATCTGATTGCAATCGACATCCATACCCATGCCGAAGTCAGTTGCTGGAACCCGTTTGACAACTACGGCGAGGAATACGACCGGGCGGCTGACAAGTACTTTCGCAGCAGCCGCAGGCCGACCATCCCTGAGACCATCGCCTATTACCGCGAACGCAAGATCGGCCTGGTGATGTTCACCGTCGATGCCGAGACCCAGATGGGCCGGCGCCGCATTCCCAATGAGGAAATCGCCCAGGCGGCGCGCGACAACGCCGACATGATGATCGCCTTTGCCAGCATCGACCCGCACAAGGGCAGGATGGGTGCACGCGAGGCGCGCAGGCTGATCCTGGAACAGGGTGTCAAGGGCTTCAAGTTCCATCCGACGGTGCAGGGCTACCACCCCTATGACCGCATGGCCTGGCCGATCTACGAGGTGATCAACGAGTTCAAGCTGCCCGCTTTTTCATACCGGGCACAGCGGCATTGGCAGCGGCATGCGCTGCGGTGGTGGCCTGCGACTGGAATACAGCAACCCGATGCATCTGGACGACGTGGCGATCAGCTTTCCGGACATGCAAATCGTAATGGCGCACCCGAGTTTTCCCTGGCAGGACGAGGCGCTCAGCGTGGCGACGCACAAACCCAATGTGTGGATCGACCTGAGCGGCTGGAGCCCGAAGTATTTCCCCGAGCAACTGGTGCAATACGCCAACACATTGCTCAAGGACAGGATCCTGTTTGGCAGTGATTTCCCGCTGATCACGCCAGACCGCTGGATGAAGGATTTCGAGGACGCCGGCTTCAAGCCCGAGGTGATGCCGGGCATCCTCAAGGGCAATGCGGTACGCCTGCTGGGGCTGGCAGGGGCTTGACGGTTGCCGGTTTGAATCCCGCGAATTGCAAATTGCAAATTGCGATTCGCGAAGCGGGACATGGTCGACGACGCTGTCTGCGCGCGATGCAGTTGTGACGGACGTTCAGCGTTTGCGGTGGAATCGATCGGGCGCGTAGGCTTGCATGGCGATTCCGGGCGACTCGCCGCTTGCCAATGCGGCCACGATGTGACCGGTATGCGGCGCACCGGTTAGCCCCAGGTGGCCATGCCCGGCAGCGACCAGTACGTTCGGGTGGCCGGGCACCTGGCCGATTGCCGGCAGGCTGTCCGGCATGCCAGGGCGCGGCCCCATCCAACGCGTGCCCTGCTCCAGCCGTGCCGCCGGAAACATCCGCTGCGCCTGCCTGCGCAGTATCTCGGCACGGTGCCATGCCGGCGGGTCGTCTGCCAGTCCCAGTTCTTCAGTACCGGCCACGCGCAGACCCATCTCCATGGGCGTGACCGCAAATTGCTGTTCGAGTTCGCTGACCACATGGTTCAGCGTGATGCCTGGTTCGGCGAAGGTCATGTGGTAGCCGCGCTCGGCGATCAGCGCCAGCGTCAGGCCCAGGGGTTGGAGCAGCGCGCGCGACCACGCACCGGCGGCAACCACGACCGTATCGGCCTCGATCGGCGCCTCTGACATCTGTACCTTGACCGTGGCGCCCGTCGGTCGCAGGTGCTGCACGTCCCCGCGCATGATCGTTCCGCCGTTGCGCACCAGCAACCCGGCGTAGGCCTGCGCCAGCCGCAATGGATTCGTGGTGTAGCCCATCGGCTGCATGCGCACGCCGCGCGTATAGGCGACCGACAAAGCGGGTTCGGCGTCGCGTAGTGCGGCGCCCTCGAGCACCTCGATCCGGGCGCCGTGCGCGCGCCGCAATTGCCATGCCAGGCCACCTGCGACGTCGATCGCTTGGGCATTGCGGTGCACGTACAGGCCGGGCGTCCCGCGCACCAGTTCCGCAACGCCGGCCTCCTGCGCCAGCGCACGGTGCAGGTCCACCGAGCCACCGTACAGCGCCTTCATGGCAATGGCGGTCAATGGCACCTGCCGCAGCGTGGCGGCGCGCCGGAACCGCCACAACCAGGTCAGCGTGTGGGGCAGCGAAGTCCAGCGCAGCACCAGCGGACTGTCCGGATCGAACAACATGCGCGGCAGCTGGCGCTCGAAGCCGGGCATGCCCACGGGCACCACCGCCGATGCGGCCAGGATGCCGGCATTGCCGAACGAGCAGCCCATGCCGGGCTCGAGCCGGTCCACCAGGGTCACGCGCCAGCCGCGCCGTTGCAGTTCCAGGCCGACGCAGATGCCGACGATGCCGGCACCGACGACGACCGCACGGCGGTTGGTGCTCATGCGCCGCCGACCCCCGAACACGATCGCATCGCGCCCATCAGTGTTTCTTGCCGGAGCCGATGAACTGCGTGAACACCAGCAACAACGAGGTAACGGCGACGATGATGGTCGAGATGGCGGCGATCGTTGGATCGACCTGGTCACGCAGGGCATTGAACATATTGCGCGTAAGCGTGGAGTTGTCACCGCCCGAGATGAACAGCGCCACGATGATCTCGTCGAACGAGGTCAGGAAGGCCAGCACCGCGCCCGTGACCACCGAAAACTTGATCTGCGGCAGCGTCACCATCATGAAGGCGTGCAGCGGCGAGGCGCCCAGGCTGCGCGCGACGCGCTCCTGGTCCATGTCGAAGCTGCGCAGCGCCGAGCCCACGACCAGCATCACTACCGGGATTGCCAGCATGCTGTGCGCCAGCACCAGGCCCAGCAGGGTGTTGACCAGCTTGAGCTGGACATAGGAATAAAAGACGCCAATGCCGATCAGGATCACCGGCACCACCATCGGCGCCAGCAGGAACATCGTGAGCCAGTTGGCGTGGCGCAGGCGCGAGGCATGCAGCCCATAGGCGGCCATGGTCGCCAACGGGGTCGACACGATGGCGGTCAGCAGCGCGGCCTTGAGCGAGGTGGCGGTGGCCTGCATCCAGGAGGTGGATTCGAAATAGGTGTGGTACCAGCGCAGCGACCACTCGCGCGGCGGAAACTCCAGATACTGCGACGCCGAGAACGACATCGGGATCACCAGCAGCGTGGGCAGCACCAGCAGCACCATCACGATGATCGCCACGACATACAGCCACAGCCGCGCGCCGTGGCTGATCTGGGTCTCGGTCGCCGGTTCGCCGAGCCAGCTCATGCTTTACCCCGACCGCCCAGCACGCTGTCCATCCGGACCAGCCGGCCGGCCGCCAGCACCAGCAATGCGGTCAGCACCAGCAGCACCACGCCCAGGGCGCTGGCGGCGCCCCAGTTGAAGAACAGCTCGATGTCATTGGCAATCCGGCTCGACACCATGATGACCTTGCCACCGCCCAGCACCGCCGGCGTCACATAAAAGCCCAGGCACAGGATGAAGACGATCAGAATGCCGGTCATGAGGCCCGGCATCGCCAACGGGAAAAAAACCAGCCAGAAACTGCGCAACGGGCTGGCACCCAGGTTGGCGGCGGCGCGCAGATAGTTGCGGTCGATTGCGCGCATCGACGAATACAGGGGCAGCACCATGAACGGCAGCATCACATGCACCATCCCGACCAGCGTGCCGGTCAGGTTGTGCACCAGGGCCAGTGGTTCGTCCCACAACCCGAGCTCGATACCCCAGGTGTTGATCAGCCCGCGCCGCTGTAACAGCACCAGCCAGGCATAGGTGCGCACCAGCAGCGAGGTCCACAACGGCAGCAGCACCGCGATCATGCACAGGTTGGCGGCACGCTTGGGAATCTCGGACAGGAAATACGCCAGCGGATAGCCGAGCAGGATGCAGATGGCGGTGGTCAGGCCACTGACCTGGAACGTGGTCAGGAAGGTGCGCCGGTACGAGGGCTGCTCCCACATGCGCTGGTAGTGTTCCAGGCTGAACGCCCCCTGGTCCGACAGCAGCGACAGGTAAAACAGCCAGCCCACCGGCAGCAACATGGTGACCAGGATCAGCAGCAGGGCGGGCGCCACCAGGCCGAGCAGACCCAGGCGCTCGAACATCGCGCTGCGACGCAATGCGTGCGCGTTGGGCAGTGTGCTCACACCGTGGGCTCCCTATCCAGCAGCACCGTGTCCTCGACGCTGACCGACAGGCGCAGCGGCGTACCCGGCGCCAATACCGATGCCGATGTGCCGCGCACACCGACCTCGGCGCCGTCGGCCAGTGTCACCTGGAACAGCGAACTGTCACCCTGATAGATGGTCGCCAGCAGCGTGGCGTCGATGGTGTTGCAGCTGCCATCGGCGACTTCATCGGCCTGCAGCAGGCGCACGCGTTCGGGCCGCAGCATCAGCAGTTGCTGGCCATCGGCCTGCGGCGGAACTGCGGTTCGGATCTGCTGCTTGCCAAGCGCCACCAGGCCACCGGACACCGTCACCGGCAAGAAAGTGGATTCCCCGATGAACTCGGCAACAAAGCGGTTCTTTGGTCGCTCGTAGATCGCACGCGGTGTATCGAGCTGCATGATGCGACCGGCGTTGATGACGGCGATGCGGTCCGACATGGTCAGCGCCTCGCGCTGATCGTGGGTGACATAGACCGTCGTCATGCCGAGCGTGTCGTGCAGTTGGCGCAACTCGATCTGCATGTGTTCGCGCAGCTGCTTGTCGAGCGCCGACAGGGGCTCGTCCATCAGCATGATGCGCGGTTCAAACACCATCGCGCGTGCCAGTGCGACGCGCTGGCGCTGGCCGCCCGAAAGCTGGTCGACGCCGCGCCCGCCGAAACCACCCAGGCGCACCATCTCAAGGGCCCGCTCGATGCGCTGCCCCAGCTCGGGCGCCTTGACGCCACGCAGCTTGAGCGGGAAACCGACGTTGTCGGCCACGCTCATGTGCGGAAACAGCGCGTAGTTCTGGAACACCATGCCCACGTCGCGCTTGTGCGGTGGCACGCACACCATCTCGGTGTCGCCGAATTTGACGCTGCCGCCGTCGGGCCGGGTAAAACCGGCCAGCACGGTCAGCAAAGTGGTCTTGCCAGAGCCGGACGGCCCGAGCAGGGTCAGGAACTCGCCGCTGCGTATTTCCAGGTCGACATGGTCAAGTGCGAAGGTCTTGCCATAGCGCTTGGTGACCTGCGCAATGCCGATCGGAAGCGACGCGTTACTCACTGCGGCGGATTCCGCACGGGCTTATTCGGTCAGCATGTTCTGGTACAGCTCCGAGGCGCGGGCTTCGTTCTTGATGTACCAGTTCAGGTCGATCGCCAGCTGCTTGGCGGCATTGTCCGGGTACGACGGCAGGGTCTTGGCATAGGCTGTGCTGATGGCGCTACCCTCATAGGCCTTCTTGTTGGTCGGGCCGTAGGTGATGTACTTGGTGAACTCGGCCTGGTACTGCGGCTTGCTGATCTCGTTGAGGAACTTCATCGCCAGCGCCTTGTTCGGAGCGCCCTTGGGAATGGCATAGCAGTCGTAGTCGAGCAATGCCTGGTTGAAGGTATAAGCCACCTTGGCGCCGTCCTTGGCCGCCACGTCGAAGCGGCCGTTCCAGCCGGTGATCAGGTCGACCTCGCCGTCCTTCATGAGCTGCGCATGCTGTGCGCCGGACGCCCACCATACCGCGACGTGGGGCTTGAGCTCCTTGATCTTTTTGATGGCACGTTCGATGCCACCGGGCGCGGACAACACTTCATACACCTTGTTCGCCGGCACGCCGTCGGCCATCAGCGCCGGCTCCAGGGCACCGGCGACTGTCTTGCGGTAGGAGCGCTTGCCGGGAAATTTCTTGACATCCCAGAAGTCGGCCCAGCTTTGCGGGCCCTTGTCGCCGTAGGTCTTGGTGTTCCAGGCCAGTACCGTGGAGAACACGTCCCCGCCGACGCAGAACTCCTGCGTCATGCCGGGCGAAAAACTCGACACATCGATGGTCTTGTAGTCCAGGGGCTCCAGCAGGCCTTCGGCACCCGCACGCGCCGCGCTGCCCGAGCCGCTGGCCACGACATCCCAGGTGACCGCGCCGGCCTTGACCTTCAGGCGCAGGTCGGCAATGCCGGAGTAGGTCTCTTCCTTGACGGTGATACCCATGGCCTTGGCCGCCGGCTGGAACAAGGCCTTGCTCTGGGCCTCCTGGTAGGACCCGCCGAACGACACGGCGGTCAATTGGGCCGCGGCGTGACCCGAATAGCCGACCGCCAGAAGCACGGATATCAGGCTCGCAGCCCGGCCCAGAAAGCGCTTGTTGATCATGAAAACCTCCAGTTGGTACTACACATTGCCGGCATGGCCGGGCCTTGTTCGGGTTGTCTCGCCATCTGCACTGTAAAAACCGGATGGTCGCAATAGTAGGGCCATTCTCGAAACATCACCATACCATTTGCATGTGCCGATCCGGTCACGCAATCCGTGCCGCGACGCTCTTGAGTTTTGAGTAGCTGCGCAGCGCCTCCTGCCCCTTTTCCCGGCCGTAGCCGGACATCTTGTTGCCGCCAAACGGGACCGAAACGCCGCCGGCGAAATACTCGTTGATGTAGACCTGCCCGGCGTCGATATCACGGGCCAATCGATGCGCGGCGCCAAAATCGCGCGTGAAGATGCCCGCGACAAGACCGAAGCGGGTGCCATTGGCCAGTGCCAGCGCTTCGTCCAGCTCGTCGAACACCTGCACGCTCAGCACAGGTCCGAAAATCTCCTCCTGCACGGCTTCGTCGTCGGGCGCCAGATCGTCCAGCACCGTCGGCTCGAAGTACCAGCCCAGCCCGGTCTGCGGGTCGCGCGCCGCCGTGCCGCCACACAGCACATCAACGCCGCGCTGGCGCGCCCGGTCGACATAGCCGGCAATCTTGCGCAGGTGCGCCTCGGAACTGACCGGCCCCATGCCCGGGTTGCGCAGGCCATGGCCCAGTGTCATGCCGCGGGCGCGATCCACCACGCGTTGCACAAATTCGCGATGGATGCTGCGCGCGATGACCAGGCGCGAACCCGCCGAACAGATCTGCCCGGCGTTCTCGTAGATGGCACCCATGACGCCGTCCACGGCAGCGTCCATGTCGCAGTCGGCCAGCACCACCACCGGTGACTTGCCGCCCAACTCCAGCACCAGGCGTGTGACATGGGGCGCGGCCGACTGCATGACGTTGACGCCGGTGGCGACCGAGCCGGTGAAGCTGATGTGCGCGATGTCCGGGTGGCGTGCCAACGCGGCGCCTGCCTGCGCACCAGTGCCGGTGACCACATTGCAGATACCCGGCGGCAGGCCCGCCGCCAGACAGAGCTGGCCCAGCATCAGCGCTGTGAGCGGAGTCTGCTCGGCCGGTTTGGCGACGACGCCGCAACCAGCAGCCAATGCAGGTGCGATGCCGCGTGCGGCGGTCGACAGCGGGTAGTTCCACGGGATGATGTGCGCGGTGACGCCCACAGGCTCGTTCAGCGTATAGGCCAGATAGTCCGGGCCCAGCGGAATGCTGCTGCCCTCATGCTTGTCGCAAGCACCGGCGTAATACTCGAAACAAGCCGCCGCACCGGCAACGTCGCCCTGCGCCTCGAGCAGGCGCTTTCCCGAATCCAGGCACTCGACCACCGCAAGGCGATGGGCATTGGCACGGATCAGTTGCGCGACCTTGTGCAGGATCCGGCCGCGCTGCGCCGGAGTCGTCGCGCGCCAGGCGCCGCGCATGGCGGCCCTGGTATTGCCAACCGCCCGATCGACATCGTCCGCGTCGCCAGCGGCAAACGTGGCGAAGGCGCGACCGGTGCCCGGATCAAAAGTGTCCATGCGCTCGCCACGCATCGACGCATGCGCCTCGCCGCCGATCAGATGCTTGTCGGGAAGCCCGGCCAGCGTGCCGGTCGTTTGCGCCTCTTGCACCAGCGCCTGCAAATTGTCTGCTTGTGGCGTGGTCATGAAAGGTCGCTGACCTGGCAGGTCGCGCGCTCCAGCCACTGCGGGTTGACATGAACGCCCCAGCCAGGGCCATCGGGCAGATGGACCTTGCCGTCGCGCACGGTATAGGGCGATTCGACGAACAGGCCCTCTTGCCACGGGTAGTAGTCGGGGCCCTCGATCGACAGTTCCAGGTACTTGCCCGGGTTGGGAATCGCGCACAGCAGGTGCATCGTGAACAGTGTGACCATTGACAGGTTGGCGCTGTGCGGCGTACATGGCAGGCCGGCCGCGTGCGCCAACTTGGCAACCCGCATCGCGCGCGCCATGCCCCCGATGTAGCACACGTCGGGCTGCACGATATCGACCGCCTGCATGGCGATCATGTGCTTCCACATCGGCAGGTAGCAGTCCTGTTCGCCGCCGGTCACGTCCAGGTCGAGCGCTTCACGCACGGCGCGTGTCTGCTCGAGTTCCCAATAGGGGCAGGGTTCCTCGAAATGGCAGACGCCGTTGTCCTGCAGCATCTTGCCCACCTCGATCGCGCGTACGGGCGAGTAGCAGCTGTTGGCGTCGACCAGCAACTCCACGCCCTCACCCATGGCGCGGCGCATGGTCGGCACGATCACTTCGGTGCGGCCCGGCCATTCGTCCACATCGTGACCGCATTCGGAGCCGACGCGAAACTTGAACGCGTCGAAACCATGCGTGTCGCGCAGCGCCACCAGCCGTGCGGCCTCGTCGGCGGGCGTGATGTCGCGCTTCATCGAGGACGCATAGGCGCGAATCGGCCGTGCCGTGCCGCCCAGCAGTTCGGTCACGCGCTTGCCTTGTTGTTTGCCATGCAGATCCCACAGGGCGGTATCCAGGCCGCACATCGCGCGGTACAGGTAGGACGATGGAAACTTGTGCTCACGTTCGGTGATGCGGTCCATCAGCGCATCGATGTCCTGGCCGTCCTGGCCCAGCGACCAGGGCGCGACCTGCCGGTGCAGCACCTGCACCGTGATGTCGGCGTTGTAGGTCGATACCTGGCCCCAGCCCTGCGCACCGCCTTCGGTGGTGACGCGCACAAAACCGACGAATGCGTTGCAGAAGGTCTCGATGCGATGGATCTTCATGGTCGTGGCGCGGCGCGCGGTAGTCGATCGATGCCGAATGATCGCGTCCAAATGGATTGCCGGACAGGTCCATTTTGAACAATGGGTGATACCATTATTTTCAAGGGCGGGTGGAGGTTGCATGGTCAAGCGCGCGGGTGGTTCACTGTTGTTGTCGATCACGATCGACCGCAATGCACACCAGCCGGTGAGCACCCAACTGTGTGTGGCGCTAAAGGCAATGATCCTGGAAGGCGCGTTCCGCGCCGGCGAACGCCTGCCCGCGAGCCGCACCCTGTCACGCGAGCTGGGCTTGTCGCGCACCACCGTCATCGAGGTGTTCGACCGGCTGGTGTCCGAAGGCCTGGTCGAGTCGCACACCGGGTCGGGCACATTTGTCAGCAAGGTCCTCGATGCCAGCCGTCCCCGGCCGGCAAAACCCAAGCCGAGTTCGGTCGTGCGCAGCGCACCCCGGTTGTCACGCCTGATGGCGCAGGCGATTGCGCGTTTTGGCGATCGCCAGCGCCTGCCGCATCTGCCGCGGGCGTTCACGACGGCGCTGCCGGCATTCGACGTGTTCCCGATGGCGCAGTGGGCGCGCCTGTCGGCCAAGTATTTGCGCGGCGCGCGCGACGACATCATGGGCTATGGCGACCCCTACGGTTCCCCGCAGTTGCGCCGGGCACTGGCCACACACCTGCGTGCCAACCGCGGCATCAGTTGCGACCCCGAGCAGCTGTTCATCGTCGGCGGAGCGCAGCAGGCGTTTCATCTGATCGGCTCCACGCTGCTCAATCCGGGCGAGAAGGTGTGGTTCGAAAACCCGGGCGCGATCGGCGCCCGCAACAGCCTTATTGCCTGTGGCGCAGAACTGGTGCCGGTACCGGTCGACGGTGAAGGCCTGCGGGTCGACGAAGCCTTGCGCATCAGCCCGCAGTTCCGGCTCGCTTTTGTCACCCCGTCGCACCAGCAGCCGATGGGTTGCGTGATGAGCCTGGAGCGACGCTTTGCGCTGCTGCACGCGGCCGAACGCGCCGGCGCGTGGGTGATCGAGGACGATTACGACGGCGAATTCTTCTTCGGCGGCCGGCCGCCGCCCACACTCAAGAGCGTGGACACGACGGGCCTGGTGATCTACGTCGGCACCTTCAGCAAGTCGCTGTTTCCGGCCTTGCGCCTGGGCTACCTGCTGGCGCCGCCGGCACTGGTGGACACCTTTCGCGCCATCATGAACAAATACCTGCAGGGTGTTCCATCACACACGCAAGGCGTCGTTGCCGAGTTCATCGATGAAGGCCATTTCTCGGCCCATGTACGGCGCATGCGCCAGGTCTACCTGGAGCGACACGACGCCTTGTTGACTGCGGCGCAGCGGCACCTGGCCGGGCTGCTGGACGTCGTGCCCGCCCACAGCGGCTTGCATACGGTCGGCTACCTGGCAAGCGCCATGTCGGAGGCGGCTGTCGCGCGCGATGCCGACCTGCGGCAGGTCACGGCGTCGCCAATCGGGCGTTTTGCTCTGTCCCCAGTCGCGGTCAACGGCCTGGTGCTGGGCTTTGGCGGCGTGTCGCCGCAGCTGATCGATGCCGGCGCGCAGGTGTTGGCCCAGGTGCTCGAGACCCACCGGCCGTCGGCCGAGCGCAGGCGACTGCCACTGGCCGCGGTGGTTTGACAATTGTTCCAAAGCGGACCTGTGCGCCACAGTGCCAACTGTGCCAAGCTCAGCGGCGTTGCATATATGGATAGTCTGTAGTCAGTGATGGAGTTTGATTTCATCGTGGTGGGCGCCGGATCGGCGGGTTGTGTTCTTGCCAACCGGCTCACGGCATCGGGCCGTCATAGCGTATTGCTGCTGGAGGCTGGCGGCAGCGACGCGCGTTTCTGGCTCAGGACGCCGATCGGCTACGGCATGTCGTTCTACAACCCGCGCGTCAACTGGATGTACCGCACCGAACCCGACCCGCAGCTGGCCGGACGGCAGGGCTACTGGCCGCGCGGCAAGGTGCTGGGCGGCTCGAGCAGCATCAACGCGATGGTGTTCGTGCGCGGCCAGCCGCGCGACTTCGACGACTGGGCTGCGCTGGGCAATCCGGGCTGGGCGTGGAACGACGTGCTGCCGTACTTTCGCAAGCTCGAGGACAGCGCGCACGGCCCCAATGCCATGCGCGGCGTCGGCGGGCCAGTGCACGTGAGCGACGTTGCCGCTGACGTCCATCCGCTGTGCGAGCGCTACCTGCGTGCGGGCGAGCAAGTCGGACTGGCGCGCAACCCGGACATCAATGGCGCGTCGAACGAGGGCGTCGCGATCAACCAGATAACGACCCGCAAGGGCTTGCGCGAGTCGGCCAGCACGGCCTATCTGCGCCCGGCGCTCCAACGCAGCAACCTGCACCTGGAGACCGGTGTGCATGTCACTCGGGTGGTGTTCGATGGCCTGCGCGCCACCGGCGTGGCCTATCTGCGCGGCGGCGTGCAGACGCAATGCCGGGCCCGCTGCGAGGTCATCCTTGCGGCAGGCGCGATCAACTCGCCGCAGTTGCTTCAACTGTCGGGTGTCGGTCCGGCGCAGGCCTTGCAGGAACTGGGCATTCCCGTGCTGGCGGATCTCCAGGCGGTGGGCCAGCATCTGCAGGACCACCTGTGCATTGACCATGTGTACCGGTCACGCGTGCCGACCCTGAATCGCGAACTGGGCACCTGGCCGGGCAAATTGTGGGCCGGCATGCGTTACCTGGCGCAGCGCCGTGGGCCGCTGGCGCTCAGCATCAACCAGGGCGGCGGGTTTTTCCGCTCCCGCGACGGCCTGGTGCATCCCAACATGCAGCTGTATTTTTCGCCCCTGAGCTACATGCGCGCCGTGCCCGGACGACGTGCACTGACCGCGCCAGACCGATTCGCCGGCTTTTCGCTGAGCGTGCAGCCCTGCCGGCCGAGCAGCCGGGGCTACCTTGCGCTGCGCGGACCTGACCCCCTGGAGCCGCCACGCATCGTCGCCAACTCGTTGAGCACGCAGTTCGACCGCGACGAAATGCTCGAGGCCAGCCATTTTTTGCGCAAGCTCGCAGCGGCACCGGCCCTGCGCGACATCATCGCGCAGGAGATCCTGCCCGGGCCAGCCGCTTCGAGCGACCAGGATCTTCTGGATGACGTTGCACAGCGCGTATCCACGGTTTTTCATCCGGTCAGCACCTGCCGCATGGGTCGTGATCCCGCGCTGGCAGTGGTCGATGCGCAATTGCGTGTGCATGGCGTGCAGGGCCTGCG
>JBBKVW010000193.1:0-3010 GCA_037968655.1 Burkholderiaceae bacterium | reverse complement strand
TGCGCAATCGGCTGGCCCAGGTTGTAGCCGTAGGGAACGGCCCAGACCGCGATGCCGGCATTGCGTGCGCTGGCGATGTCGATCGACGAGTCGCCAACGAACAAGGCGCGCCCGGGTTGGATGCCCCAGCGCGCCAGGCACAGCTGAATGCCGTCGGGCGCGGGCTTCTTCGTGGCCACGCTGTCGCCGGACACGACCAGGTCAAGCAGCGGCGTCAACTGCAGCCGATCGAGTATCCGATCGGTGAAGCGGGCGTCCTTGTTGGTCACCACGGCCAGGCGAACGCCCAGCGCGCGCAGTTCGCGCAATACCCGGTCGGCCTGCGGGTACGGTTGGCTGCGGGTGGCGCATCGCGCTGTGTAGTGCGGCTCGAACAGTGCCAGCGCCTGCAGCAATTTGGCGGAATCGCGTACCTGCTGCGGCGTCTGCGCGGACACACTCGCCAGCGCCTGCACCAGCAGTTCGCGGGTGCCATGGCCGACCCAGTCGCGCACCTGCGCCTGTGAAACCGTGCTGTGACCGAGTTCGGCCAGCGCGTCGTTGACCGCATCGGCCAGTTCGGCTGCGGTGTCGACCAGGGTTCCGTCCAGATCGAACATGACCAGGTCGAAGGCAAAGCGGCTTGGTTCAGGCATGTGCATTGATTCTCGTCGCGGCGGCTCCATCTTCCGGTGGATGACGCGCCAGCGCCGGGATTCTCGCGGCGGCCCAAGCGCGGATAATCAAACAAATATTTCACAGGAGCACAGCATGGCCTCAGTCAACAAGGTAATTTTGGTCGGCAATTGCGGCCGCGACGCGGAAATCCGCTATCTGCCGTCCGGCGCGGCGGTGGCCAATGTGACGCTGGCCACGTCGAGCCGGCGCAAGGACAAGAACACCGGCGAGATGGTCGAGGACACCCAATGGCACCGCATCACCTTCTTCGAACGGCTGGCCGAGATCGCCGGCGAGTATGTCAAGAAGGGCAAGCCGATCTATATCGAGGGCCGTCTCAAATACGGCAAGTTCACCAACAAGGACGGCATCGAGCAAAACACCTGCGACATCATCGCCACCGAGATGCAGTTGCTCGGCAGCCGTGAAGGCATGGGGGGCCCGAGCGGCGGTGACGACGAGGGTGGCGGCTCCTATTCCCGCCCCAGCGCACCCGCATCGCGCCCGGCTCCGCGCCAGCAGGCGCCGGCGGCTGCAAAACCGAGCAGCGGTTTTGACGACATGGACGACGATATTCCGTTTTGATCGAGTCGATTCCAGCACAACCCGGCCGCGCCGACGAGCCTCAATGCGGCTTTGACTTGCAGCGTCAGCCCGCCGGCTGGCGACGCGACAACCGCATCAAGAGCGCCCGTAGTCGTCGCTGAGCCGCACGATGTCGTCCTCGCCCAGATCGTCGCCGAACTGCACTTCAACGATCTCTGCCGGTGCGTCGGTCAGGTTTGTCAGGCGGTGAACTTCGCCCACCGCGATGTCCACATGCTGACCGGGGCCCAGCGTGAGTTCCCGGTCACCGACATGCACCACGACCTGCCCCAGCACCACCCCCCAATGTTCGGCACGCTGGTGGTGTTTCTGCAGGCTCAGCCGCTGCCCGGGAGTCACGCCGATGCGCTTGATCTTGTTGCCAGGGACTTCGGATACGGTCTCGTACCAGCCCCAGGGGCGTAGCGTCCGCTCAATAGTCTCCGTACGTGTTTGCGTGTTCATGTTCCACCTGTTGAATCGTTCATCGTGATCGCTCTTCCATGCAGCCCGTCAACGCATATGGCGGCAGTCCACGGGGAACTGGCAAAATGTTGCATCCAGCCCACATTGCGTCACATGATCGATCTCGACAGCTATTTGCTGCGCGTCGGCCATAGCGGCCCGCGACAACCGAGCCTGGAGCTCCTGTCGGCGATCTGCGCGCGACAGCCGGCCCACATTCCCTACGAGAACATCGACCCACTGCTGGGCACGCCGCCTTCGCTGGACCCGGCGGTCCTGAACAAGAAGCTCCTGCAGGCACGCCGCGGCGGCTATTGCTTCGAGCTGAACCTGCTGCTGAAGCTCGCCCTGGAAGCGCTGGGCTTCGAGGTGACAGCGCTCGCGGCCCGTGTGGTGTGGATGCGCCCGCCCGATGCGCCGCTTCGCCCGCGCACCCACATGCTGCTGAAGGTGACGGTGCAGGGTGACGAGCACGGCCCCTATGTCGCCGATGCCGGCTTCGGCGGCAACCTGATGGACACGCCGCTGCGGCTCATCGCCGACGAGCCGCAACGCACACCGCACGCGCTGCTTCGCTTCACGCTGGAAGGCGACGTCTACACCGCCGAGACCCACCTGCCGGCCGGCTGGATGCCGATGTACCGCTTCACGCTGGAACCGCACGTCGCGGCCGACTACGAGCCGCTCAACTGGTACACCGCCACGCATCCCACGTCGATCTTCTGCCACAACCTGCTGATGGAGCGGGTGACGCCCGAATTGCGGGTGGGCCTCTTCAACGACCGGCTGGTGCAGCGCCGCCCCGGCCTGCCGCCCGCGACCACGCGCCTGGGCAGCCTCGCGGAATTCGAGGCCACGTTGCAGGAGCATTTCTGCCTGGAACTCGCCCCGGAGACACGATCGACGCTCTGGCGCGAAGTACCCAAGGGCCTCGACCAGTTCGTGACGCCGTCAGCCTGAGCGCGCGTTTCGCCGCCCGGGCCTGGCAAGGGACCTGGCGTCGACGGCAGGCTTATGCCAGTGCCGCGCTGTCGATCACGCCACCACCCAGGCAAACGTCACCGT
Source organism: Burkholderiaceae bacterium (assembly GCA_037968655.1). GTDB lineage: Bacteria > Pseudomonadota > Gammaproteobacteria > Burkholderiales > Burkholderiaceae_C > CAISIP01. The sequence goes on along the minus strand of JBBKVW010000193.1, from coordinate 238 downwards.
CATACAGCACAGCCGACTGGCCGGGCGTCACCGCCCACTGCGCGAGCGCAAACGACAGGCCGAAGCGCGTCGCGTCGTCGCCATCGTCCAACCGACATGGCGCGTCGACCTGCCGGTAACGCGTCTTGGCCGCCAGATCGCCGGCCAGCGGCGCAACGCCACTGATCCAGCTGCTGTCGGCCGCCTGCAACGCGCCGTACTGCAGCCACGCATGGTCGTGGCCCTGGACCACCCACAA
>JBBKVW010000192.1:0-3731 GCA_037968655.1 Burkholderiaceae bacterium | reverse complement strand
CGCCGCCCGGTGCCCACCGGCACCGTCGACTTGTTGACCACCACCTTGAAGTCGGTCATGTGTTGGCCGATCTGCGCGGCAACGGCCAGCACATGCTGCAAGTCCGCCGATCCGTCTTCCTGCGGTGGTGTTCCCACAGCGATGAAGATCACCTCGGCATGCCGCACTGCAGCCACCATCGAAGTGGTGAAGCGCAGGCGTTCGGCGCTGCGATTGCGTTGCAGCAGGTCGTCAAGACCGGGCTCGAATATCGGCACACCACCGGCTTGCAGCACCGCGACGCGTCCATGGTCGCGATCCACGCAAATCACGTCATTGCCCAGCTCCGCCAGGCAGGTCGCGGTGACCAGACCCACATACCCTGCACCCACCACTGCGATCTTCATGGCTGTTCTCCGTTGGTTGGAGAACATGCTGCAACCCCAAGATGAAGCGGCGTTGGCAAAGCGATGACAGATGCGTGAAACGAGGGGCTTGCGGGGAATGGCCCCGCGTGCTGCTCATGAACGAAGCCACCGTGGGTCTGGACCCGCCTTCACGCCAGCAACTGCTGGGCAACGTGCGCGGCCCGTGCAAGAGCCGAGGCATGGGCGTGCTCTGTGCCACCCACCTGATCGAAGAAACCCAACACGCCTACCGGCTGATGCTGCTGCACCAGAGCGCGGAGCGGTTTGAAGGGCCCACGCCGAGTTCATGGCGCAGAGCGAGGTCGGGGATTTTCAGGCGGAGGTGTTGAGGCAGTTGCGGACGGGGCGGTTTGAGTGGGGCGGTTGGTGCGTGAGCCGACAGGCTCGTTTCGACGGCGGAACTGTCATTCATCCTTTTCCTCAACGCAAAACTTGCCTTCTGCAAACTGAACCGCCCGTGAGCGATTCACTCACTGTTTTGCGAACGACTTCACTTTGATCACTTTGGTGTTTTTTTCTTCACCCAGAGAACCGTAGTAGTCATCACCCAGCTTCCAGCTGAACCAGCACTGATCTGTTCGCGAGTCCCAGGATTGCATGAATTTTTTGATGCACCACTTGCCTCCGTCGTCCACCGTCCACGTACCGGTCGCCGGGCTCGCACTGCGGCTTGGATAGTGGAACTCGCTGCCTGCGACCGTGCCGTCAGCCGCATACAAGAGATCGCCTTCACCTTGTCGGTTCGGCCACTGATAAACCACCCGAAATGGAGTGAGGGCGGCGTAGTCTTCTTTGGACAACTTGCTTGCGCCTTTGTCGAGCAGCTCACCGACGGTTGACCGCGCAAACGCACTCGAAGCAACAATGCAAAGAGATACTGCACAAACCATGGCTCGGTAGGTCATGAGAACGCTCCAAATTTTCAATTTGTGAAATTATGTTAATCGACACCTCCGATCATGACAATAGTTAGTGCTCGTTGATGAAAAACGAGTCGTTTCATACTATTGAAAATTAGAACTGTCTTGCAGCCACTGTTTGATCATTGTGATTTCATTCTGCGTGCGCGCCATGCAGTGACCCACCGACTCAGCCCGCAGCGGTGCGTTCGTTCAGCCGCATGCGCAAGCCCACCGGGCTCATCGTGAATTGCAGTTGTTCACGCGCCGCAACGCCGTCAGGCGTGTCGATGCCGAGAATCTCGAAGCGTTGCAGCAGCATTGCGATGCACAGTTTCATTTCGAGCAGGGCCAGGTAGCGGCCGGGGCACACCCGCGGGCCGGCGCCGAAGGGCATCGACACTCGTTTGGCCGAGCTTGCCGCCTGCGCGGGGCCGCCGTCGCCCAACCAGCGCTCCGGACGAAACGAAGCCGCGTCGGCAAAGTGGGTCTCATCCAGGCTGGCGTGGCGCATCACTGCCCAGACCAGGGTGCCGCGCGGGACAGCCACGTCCCCGATTACGGTGTCGTGCTCCAGTTGCAGCCCAAGAAATGGCGCCACGGGCTTCAGGCGCATGGTCTCGTGCGCACAGGCCTCCACATAGTCGAGGCGACCAAGCCCCTCATGGCTGAACTCACCGCGATCGCCAAACTCCCTCAGTACCTCGACGCGCGCGCGCGCCAGCGTCTCGGGGTGGCGGTGCAGCAGATAGATCATCCAGGCCAGGGTGTTGGCGGTGGTGTCCTCGCCGGCGAGCAACATGGTCAGCACGTTGCCGGCGACGTCGGCATCGCCAAGGCCGCTGTCTTGCGCTTCTGATGCGACGAGCATGGCTTCGAGCAGGTTGGCGGGCTTGGCGCGACGCTCAGGCTCGGCCAGTAGGCGGGCGCGGCTCTGGGCGATGAAGTCTGCGATCGCCTGCTGCACAGCCGCCACACTCCGATCAAGCTGCCGGTCGGCCGGCCGCTTGACCCAGCGCCAGATGGGCAGCGGTGCCATCACGCGGTTGAAGATCGCCGGAAAGATTTTGTCCAGGTGCGCCTGGATGACCTCGGCATCCGACTCCAGTGTGTTGACCTCCGCGCCAAAGGCCAGCCCGGCGATTGCATCGACCGTGAAGCGCATCAGGTCGGGCTGCAGTGGAATCGCCTGCTCTTGAGCGGCTGCCTTGCTCCAACGACCCTGCAGACGCGTTGCAACGCGCTGCAACGCAGGAAAGTACTCGCGCACGTGGGCCGGATCGAAGCCGGCCATGACCATGCGTCGTTGGCGCTTCCAAGCTTCACCTTCAGCGATGAAGACGCCCACCGGCAACCCCATCTCGATCCAGATGCGCTCCAGCTTGGCACCGCGGCGCACACCAGCGGGTCGGTCCCGCATCAGCGTCGACAGCGCTTCAGGGTCGGCCACGCCAATGAAACGGCGGTCGCCAATGCGAAAACGGAAAAAAGGACCGTACTCTCTTGCCCAGGCTTCGACGCTGAGGTGCATGGCACTGCGATCGACCTGGTGCAGATTGCCGATGATCGGCAGCCCGCGAGGTCCGGGCAAGGCGGCCAGGCTGCGCTTGGCAACGGGCGGGCTGTTGGTCGAGGTAGCGTGCTGGTCCATCGAACATGCCCTTTTGATGTGACAGGATGCACACCATTATTGGATGTGCGTTGGCTTCGTGCAAGCTGTTCCGCCCAAGTGGATACGCAAACTTCAGGTCTTACTGATGCTGAGGCGTGATGACGCGCTTTGTTTTGCGCGCGCATCAACGACTTCAATTCCCCTTCAACAACTTGGGGCAAAGACGGGCTCAGAACCCACCAATGCTTGTGCGTGGAGGCTCGGGCCAACCTGCCCGAGCAGACCCTCAAGCGCCACACCCGTGCTCAACCTGAAGGGCTGCAGCACCATCGAGCACTGCCACCCCATTCCGAATGTCGCTTGACGTCTGGGCGACCTTAGAGTGGCAAACACCGTACGGACAGTAGGCTGATGCCTCCGCAGCCATCTCTGCACTGCCGTTCCTCGGGTGGTCATGACAGCCCAAGACTGGAGTGAGTCATTCGAGGTCGCCGCCCCGAAAGCCTGCGGTGTTCATCTGTGGGCATTCGACGGCCCGCGCTCATAAACCGATGCACCTCCAAGACCGGGCACTCGACGATCCGTGGCCGCTGTTTCATCTGCAACACTCCTTCCGCCTACGCGGTGGTTAGTGTGTTGCATCAACCGGTTGAATCCGCCACAGACAGCAGCCCCACAGCGGCAAGCAACCGATGATTGGTAGAAGGAAGCTCTGCTTCCGAGGAGATCAAACTCCTCAGCTTGCCAAACCGATGACCAAAGCCGCCGGCAACAAAGCCGCCACAGCCGCATCCCCCACCCGCCCCTTGAACG
>JBBKVW010000191.1:0-4953 GCA_037968655.1 Burkholderiaceae bacterium | reverse complement strand
GCCTTGCCCAGCAATGTCGCAGGCGCCACTGCATGCAGCTTGGCCAGGATCAGGGCCTCGATCTTCTTGAGCACAGGTATGCTGTGTTCGCGCCGGCGCAGCGTCAACGCACTCGTGTCCAGCTCTTCGTTCCTGGCAACCGATTCGACGTGATACAGCTTGCCAATGAGCTCCATGAACTGAACGGCCAGTTGCTCAGGCCCGCGCTTGTCCTTGGGCAACGCCTGCACCGCATCGTTCAAGTAGCGTCGGCAATGGGCCCAACAGGCAAGGTGCACCAATTTGTTGGTCTTGGCAACCTGGTTGTAGGGCTCATAGCCATCTGTCAGCAGCACGGCGCCTTCGCGTGCGCCGGCATACAGGTGCAGCGACGCCTGCGTACTGCGTGACGGCGTGTAGGCAAACAATCGGACCGGCGGGCCGGTTCCACCGGTACCGGAACGCTCGGTCATCTGCGCCCACACGTAGCTCTTGGACTGTGCTTTGCGACCTGGCTCCTTGAGCACCTGGATCTCGGTCTCATCGCCGTAGATCAGCGGCGCCTCCAGCAGCCGGTCGCACAGCAAGTTGATGATGGGCTGAACCGCCTGGCCCACGCGCACGACACTGGCGGCCATGGTATTGCGCGACAGATCGGTGCCACCGAAACGTCCCAGCAGTGCGGCCTGGCGATAGAGCGGCAACCCATCCATGTACTTGGAGGTGATGACCCAGGCCAGCAGCCCCTCGGTGAACAGCCCATTGGGAATTACCTGCAGCGGCTTGGCTGCCAGGCGCAAGGCGCCATCGCAGCATGGGCATGCGTACTTGACCCGCTCGTGACGGATCACGCGCACCTGCTGCGGGATGATGTCGAGTTGCTCGGTTGCCTCCACACCGATCTCTTGCAGCGCGGCGCCGTCAAGCGGGCACACCCGTTCGGACTCGGGGAGTTCGTGGCGAATCACTTCTCGTGGCAACGCCGGATCCAACGGCTTGCGCCCACGCTTGGCTCGCTTGTGGCCGGGAACGTCGATGGTCTTGTCGTCGGCGCCATCTTCAACTGCTGGCTTGGCGCTGGCGCCAAGCTCTTCGGCTTCGTTGAAGAACATGTCCTTCTGTTCTGTCCCCGGGACCTCGCCCATCTTCTCGGTCTTGGCGGCAAAGAGTTGGCGTTTGAACTTGTTGAGCTGCTCCTACAGCAGATCGCGCTCGGTGCGCACGACACGCAGTTCACCGACCAGAGATTCACTGCGCAAGGTGGCCTCTGCCAGCGCCAGTTGCAAGGCGGCGAACTCTTGGGCAGTAGGCATGTGAACCATTGCCTCCTTCGATCAATTGGGCCCTCATACAAATTTGCAATCAATAATTTAGATATTATGATGATACCCAGACTTCAAGAAGTTGGGTATGAAAGATCTGATTGCGCACGACAAGCCAACAATCGCTGCGTTGGCCGAACGGCTCAAGCGAGCCAATAGCCATTGTGAGTACCAGCGGATTCAGTGCATCCTGATACGAGCAACGCTGGGCAGTTCGGCCGCCGAGATCGCCCAGTTGCTGGGCTGGTCGACAGCCACGGTGCATGTCATGCATTCGCGCTGGGCGAAGGAAGGTGACACGCTATTTGACCTACGCAAACGCGGCGGGCGGCGTCACCAGCATTTGAGCGACCAGCAGGAGATCGAACTCCTGGCGCCGTTTACGGCCAAGGCCCAGGCCGGCGGGATGCTCCATGTGAATGAGATCAAGCAAGCTTTGGAGCAGCACGTGGGCGCTACCGTTGCCGCCTCCACGGTGTATCGAATGCTCGATCGCCACGGCTGGCGCAAACTCGTGCCACGGCCTCGACACCCCAAGGCAGACGTCGCGGCCCAGGCCGCCTTTAAAAAAACTCCGCCGGTTGGTACGCCAAGAGGTCGCACGCCAGGCTGAACGCGGCCGGCCGGTGCGCCTGATGTTCCAGGACGAGGGGCGCTTTGGCCTGCTGGGCAATCCCAGGCTCTGCTGGGCGCCGACCGGCGTACGGCCGGTGGTCGGCTCCCGCCTTGTCCGAAAGTTCAGCTACGCGTTCGCCGCCGTCTGCCCGCACGACGGCGTGATGGACAGCTTGGTCCTGCCGTGGGTCAACGCTCAAACCATGTCGCTGTTCCTGTCGACCGTATCCGAGCGCCACGCCAACGAGTTCATCGTCATGGTGATGGACCAGGCTGGTTGGCACATCGCCAGTGCGTTGCAGGTTCCTACAAACATGCGTCTGGTCTTGCTTCCACCCTACAGCCCAGAAATCAACCCAGCCGAACACATCTGGCGCACGCTGCGTGAGGACTGCGTCGGCAATACCGTCTTCGCCAACCTGCAGGTCGCCGACAAGGCTCTCAGTGCAGGCCTGCGATCACTTGAATCTAGCCCGGAAAGAATGCAGAGCATCACCGGATTCAACTGGATCACTTCTATACGATTGAACGCAAATTAGTATCAGATGTTCCCTGATCTTCGCATTTTTCTTGAAATTTTTGAACGCCATCGACGCGCCAGATCGACCGGCGCGTGTCCACAGTTGGGCACCCTCAAGCCACCCGTTCGTACACGCGTTGCGGATGCCTTTGCGTCACCGCCAGGTCAATGCCATCGAGCGGCCAATGCAACTGCTCCACCGTCAACGTGGGCACCACCGATTGCTCGGGCCAGATGAAACGGTCCTGCTCCAGACGCTTGAGCAGCAGCCAGAAACCATTGCGATCCCAGCCCAGAATCTTGACGCGGTTGCGCCGCCGGTTGCTGAACACGTACACCGCCGAGGCGAACGGATTCAAGCCCAGTGACTGCTCCACAAGAATGGCCAGTCCGTTGATCCCGCATCGAAAGTCGATGGCCGGGCGGTGCAGGTACACCGTCAGCGACTTGTTGAGCTCGAACATGCAATTGCGCCAAGAACGCCGATGACCGGCGCCAGCGCGTCAAGGCTTGTTTCACTGAGGTCAAATTCCACACCGTTGGGCAGCCGCACATGCAGTCGCACCGACACAGCTTGAATTGCCACCGGCCGCGCCTTCGGCGCCTCGATCTGCAAGGCAACAAACTGCGCCTCAGGTGGCGCGCGCTTCACCGTCAACGCCGGCTTCACTTGTGCAGTCGCATGGCGTTTGCCCATCCATGTCCGTATCAAGTTCGCGTTGATGCCATACAGCATTCCGATGCGGGCCACTGATGCGCCGGGCCGAAGGCACAGCTGAACAATCTCGGCTTTGGCCTGCGGGTCATAGGTACACCGGCCGTCTCGTTTGCGCCCCGTGACCAGCCGACTTGCCAACTCTGTGTCGATCTCTGACATATGTGTCCACGTTGTTCTACATGGACACAAGCATCCTCGTTATGAACGCTTGATGGAAGACGGGGTTTATTGACCGTACGACCTTCTGGCGCCCGCGCAGGTTCAAGCGCGTGAGTTGCTTGTTATGCCGTATGTTGCCAAACACCGGCTCCACCGTGCCGATGCGCTGGCTGTAAAGGCGTCTGCCTTGTGGCGAGTCGATCGCTTGGCGCATGCGCTCGCTGGGGTCCTGTGGGTTGCGTGTCTTGGGCTCGAACCGGGTCACTTGCCTGCCACGTGAACTGCCCGGGTCCTTCAGGCATTGCTGGCGCAGCGCGCACGCCTGGCAGTCCTGGTCCCGCCCCCGGTACTGCTGGTAGCGCAGGCCAGTCGCTGTCACGTAGAAAGTCCCGTAACTGGTGATCGTCTGGCCCGCCGGGCAGCTTCCCGTGTGGTCGTCATGGAAACTGTAGTCCTGCGGGCCAAAGCGTTTGGTCGGCTTGTCGGCCCCCGTGGGTTGCTTGTCGTGCAGCACGTCGTCCTTGCCCTTGTGCTTGGACTGGCCTTCAAACCGCTCGTCACGCCGGCGCATCTGGTTGTCGGCAATCATCGCAGGAATGGCCTTGTCCAACAGATGCGCCACGTTGGCATCGCTGTGGTAGCCCGCATCGGCAGTCACCAGGGTGTCTGCGTCGCGGTATGCTGCCGCCTGCTCGATCATGGGCAGCAGCATCGACTGCTCCGAGCCCGAGCCGATGACATCGGCGGCCACAATCACCTGGCTTTTGCTGTCCACCGCCGCCTGCGCCGCATAACCCTGGATCACGCCTTTGCTGGTGGCCATCTTCGCGCTGTCCGGGTCGGTCACGTTGGTCTTGAGTTCCTGGCCCTTGCGGTTGATGCGAGGTGCATTGCAGGCCACGAATTGGCGCGTGCGTTCGGCCTCCTTGCGCAGGGCGTCGATACGGGCCTGGCGCTTGGAATCCGATGCTTCCTCCGGCGTACCGTTGTCTTGGCTTTGGTGCAGGCTGACGATCTTGTCGGCCACCTTGTCAAGGCGCCGGGCACGGTGGCGCAGTTCCTCATGCGTGCCGCTTCTCTCCTTGCTGGCATTGGACGGCAGCTTCACGCCGTCGATGGCGAACATCTCGCGCCCAATCAGGCCCTGCGCATCGCAGGTCATCAGCACCTGACTGAACAGCGGCTTGTTCTGCTCGCCCAGGCTACTCACAAACTTGGCAATGTGCGCGTGGCTGGGCTGGCTGTCGCCACTGATGGCGATGAATTGAACGTTGCGCACACACGCCCGCTCGATGGCGCGGCTGGAGATCAGGCCCTGGCTGTAGGCCAGCAGCACGATCTTCAGCATCACGCGCGGGTCGTAAGCGCTGGCGCCGACCTCGTCGTTGTTGAATCGGGCGTCCAACTGCGAGAGGTCCAGTTCGTTGTCTACAAGGTAGTCCAGCGCCAAAGCAAAGCTGCCCGGCACAATCTGTTCGGACAATTCCACCGGCAGCAGCAGGCTGTGGCGTTCCAGGGGTTTGTAGCGTGGCATCGGGCGGGGCTCCACACAATCGCACGAGCCAATTCGCTCGCAATGTTGTGATGCCGCCCACGCCTGACAAGTTTCAGCAAATCGAGATTATTTGACAGCCTCAACG
>JBBKVW010000190.1:0-6483 GCA_037968655.1 Burkholderiaceae bacterium | reverse complement strand
CGGCCCGTCGCTGCCGCGTGCGGCGTCCACGGTCAGCGCGCCGATCACCAGCGCCGATTCCAGCACCGGCTCGAAGCTGAACAACGCATGCAGGGCCAAAGCGGTCGAGGTCTGCGTGCCATTGATCAGCGCCAGGCCTTCCTTGGGCCCGAGCACCAGCGGCGCTATGCCGGCCTGTTGCAAGGCCTGCAGCGCCGGCACGGCGCGTCCCTCTTGCAGCATCGAGCCCTCGCCCAGCATGGCCAGCGTCATATGGGCCAGCGGCGCAAGATCGCCCGAGGCCCCGACCGATCCGCGGGCCGGCACCCAGGGCACGAGACCGGCATTGGCCACGGCCAGAATCGTGTCTATCACCAGTTCGCGCACGCCTGAATGGCCACGCGCCAGGCTCGCAGCCTTGAGCGCCAGCATCAGGCGCACCACTGGCGGCGACAGTGGTTCACCGACGCCGACACTGTGCGAGCGGATCAGGTTGAGCTGCAAGGTCGCCAGTTGCGCCTTGCTGATGCGCTGGTTGGCCAGCTTGCCGAAACCGGTGTTCACGCCATAGACCGGCGCATCGCCGTCGGCGGCCTGCTGCACGACCCGGGCGCTGGCCCGGATGCCAGCACGGGCGGACTCGGCCAGTTGCAGTGTGTCGCTGCCGTTGTGGATTGCCTGGAGTTGCTCCAGCGTCAGTAGACCGGGTTCAAGCAGCATGGCGATTTCCCAGCATTGGCATATTGAGCTTCTGCTCGCGTGCACAGGCCAGCGCAATGTCGTAGCCGGCATCGGCATGGCGCATCACGCCAGTGGCCGGGTCGTTCCACAACACCCGCGCGATCCGCTTGGCGGCCGCATCCGTTCCATCGCAGACGATCACGACACCCGCATGCTGCGAATAGCCCATGCCGACGCCCCCGCCATGGTGCAGCGAGACCCAGGTAGCGCCACCTGCGGTGTTGAGCAGGGCATTGAGCAGTGGCCAGTCGGACACGGCGTCGGAGCCGTCCTGCATCGCCTCGGTTTCGCGATTCGGCGAGGCAACCGAGCCGCTGTCCAGATGGTCGCGCCCGATCACGATCGGCGCCTTGAGCTCACCCGAGCGGACCATCTCGTTGAAGGCCAGGCCGGCGCGATCGCGCTCGCCAAGGCCGATCCAGCAGATGCGCGCAGGCAGGCCCTGGAACGCGATGCGCTCGCTGGCCATGTCGAGCCAGCGGTGCAAATCCGTGTCCTCGGGAAACAGCTCCTTCATCTTGGCGTCGGTCTTGCGGATGTCTTCGGGATCACCCGACAGCGCGACCCAGCGAAACGGCCCCTTGCCGCGGCAAAACAGTGGTCGCACATAGGCCGGCACGAAACCCGGGAAATCAAACGCGTTCTTGACGCCTTCATCGAACGCCACCTGGCGGATGTTGTTGCCATAGTCGACCGTGGGAATGCCCATGGCCTGAAAGTCCAACATGGCCTGCACATGGATGGCACAGCTGGCGGCTGCGGCCTTGGACAACGCAGCGTGCTGCGCATCGTCCAGCTGGGCGGCGCGCCAGCGCTCGACCGTCCAGCCGCCCGGCAGGTAGCCATGCACCAGATCATGCGCCGAGGTCTGGTCGGTCACCAGGTCCGGGCGCAAGCCGCCGGCCTTGGCGCGGCGCACCAGATCGGGCAGCAACTCGGCGGCATTGCCGAGCAGGCCGATGGATACGGTCTTTTTCTGTTTGGCATAGCGCGCCAGGCGCTCCAAGGCGTCGTCGACATCAGTCGCCTGTTCGTCCAGATAGCGGGTCTTGATGCGAAAGTCGATGCGCGACTGCTGGCATTCGATGGTGAGCGAGCTGGCGCCGGCAAAGCTGGCCGCCAGCGGCTGCGCGCCACCCATGCCGCCCAGCCCAGCGGTCAGGATCCAGCGGCCGGCCATGTCGCCGCCAAAATGCTGGCGACCGGCCTCGACGAAGGTCTCGTAGGTGCCCTGCACGATGCCCTGGCTGCCGATGTAGATCCACGAGCCGGCCGTCATCTGGCCGTACATCATCAGGCCCTTGCGGTCGAGTTCGTGAAAGTGTTCCCAGGTCGCCCATTTGGGCACCAGGTTGGAATTGGCGATCAGCACCCGAGGCGCATCGACATGGGTCTTGAACACGCCCACTGGTTTGCCGGACTGCACCAGCAGCGTCTCGTCTTCCTGCAGCGCACGCAGGCTGGACAGGATGGCCTCGAAGCAATCCCAGTTGCGCGCCGCCTTGCCGATGCCGCCATAGACCACCAACGCGTCCGGGTTTTCGGCCACCTCCGGGTCCAGGTTGTTCTGCACCATGCGGTAGGCCGCTTCGATCAGCCAGTTCTTGCAGCTCAGTTCGGTGCCGCGCGGCGCGCGCACCGGGCGGGCCTTGGCGCTTTGATGTACGGTGGAAAGATCAGACATGGCAATCTCCTTGGAACGGGTCGACAGGTTTTTCGATGACGGGAGTTTACTTGACTAGACAAGTCTATGCAAGTACGATGCGATCTTCTGGCACCAGAATCATGAGCATGTCCCTTTCGCACGCACCCCGCGCGTCTGCCTCCGACACGGCGGCGCGCGCGCCCTACGCGCAGGTCAAGGCTTTTCTCAAGCACGGCCTGTCCAGCGGACGCTGGCCGCCCGAAACCCTGATGCCCTCCGAATCGGAACTGGTGGCGCAGTTCGGCGTCAGCCGCATGACGGTGACGCGTGCGCTGCGCGAACTGCAGAACGAGGGCCTGGTCAGTCGGGTCCAGGGCCTGGGCACCTACGCCGCCCACCTGGCACCGGTGTCGTCAAGCCTGACGATCCGCGACCTGCACGAGGAGATCGTCGCGCGTGGCCACAAGCACCACGCCCAGGTGCATGTGTCGTGCGAGGAACGCTGCAGCGCGGAACTGGGCGCCAAACTCGGGCTGGCGGCCGGCGAAGCGGTGTTTCATACCGTCATCGTGCACCACGAGAACGACGTGGCCTTGCAGTGCGAAGACCGCTACGTCAACCCGGCCTGCGCGCCCGACTATCTGCAGGCCGACTTCAGCCAGATCACGCCGACCCACTACCTGCTCGAGGTAGCGCCGTTGTGGGAGGCGCAGTACGCCATCGAGGCCGGCAAGCCGACCGCGCAGGAAGCCCGCCTGCTCGGAATCCAGCGAACAGAACCGTGCCTGATCGTCGTGCGCCGCACCGTGAACCGCGATGTGCCGATCACCCTGGTGCGGCTGGTCCATCCAGGCACCCGCTACCGGCTCGAGGGCCAGTTCACGCCATGACGGCGCAGCTGATCGATGTGCAGGCAGTGGCCCCGCAGCCCTGGCGCAATGGTGGCGGCCAGACGCGCGAGTTGCTGGCCTGGCCATCCGAGGGGCCATGGCAGTTGCGCATCAGCCGGGCCGACATCGACGCCGATGGTCCGTTCTCGGCCTTCGCCGGCGTCACCCGCTGGTTTGCGGTGCTCAGCGGCAACGGTGTTTGCCTGACGCTGGACGGCGCGCCGCAGCGCCTGCGCCCGCAGGATGACGCGCTGTGCTTCGACGGCGCCCAGGCGCCGTCATGTGCCTTGCTGGACGGGCCAACGCAGGACCTGAACCTGATGCACATCGGTGGCGCGGCGGTCATGCGCAAGGCCATTGCCGGTGTCGCCTGGGATGGCGACTTTCACATGCGCGGCCTGTACACGACGCAGGCTGGATATTGGCAGCACGCCCGAGGCGAGCAGGCAGTCCCGGCCCACAGCCTGCTATGGGACGCGGCCGACGCGCCGGGTAGCTGGTGTTTTCGTGCTGCCAGCGACGCGCACGGAACCGCCTGGTGGCTGGGCTTTAACCCCAAGGACTGAGACCATGGACACCACCTTATGGCGCAATGCGCGACTTGCCACGCTGGCTGCAGATTCGGACTGGGGTTTGGTGGAGGACGGCGCGCTGCTGGTGCAAGGCGAGCGCCTGGCCTGGGCCGGACGGCTGGTCGACATGCCAGCACAGTTGCGCGACCTGGCCGGCGCCGAGCACGACCTGGGCGGCGCGCTGGTAACGCCGGGCCTGGTCGACTGCCACACCCATCTGGTCTATGGCGGCCAGCGCGCGCGCGAGTTCGAGATGCGGCTGCAGGGGGTTGCCTACGCTGACATTGCGCGCTCAGGCGGCGGTATCCGTTCCACCGTGGCTGCGACGCGTGCGGCCAGCGCCGACGACCTGCTGGCCAGTGCGCGCAAGCGGGCGCAATGCCTGATGGCCGAGGGCGTGACCACGCTGGAGATCAAGTCGGGCTACGGCCTGAGTCTGCTGGACGAGAGCCGTTGCCTGAGCATTGCGCGCCAGCTCGGCCGCGAACTGCCGGTATCGGTGCGCACCACCTATCTGGCCGCGCATGCGGTGCCGCCGGAATTCGATGGCCGCCCAGACGACTACATCACCGCCGTCTGCGCCTGGTTGCCGACGCTGCATGCCGCGGGACTGGTCGACGCAGTCGACGCCTTTTGCGAGACCATCGGTTTTTCGTCCGACCAGACCCGGCGTGTTTTCGTGGCTGCGCGGGACCTTGGCCTGCCGGTCAAGCTGCACGCGGAGCAACTGAGCGACCAGGACGGCGCTGCGCTGGCGGCCGAGTTTGGCGCTTTGTCGTGCGACCACCTGGAATACCTGAGCGAATCCGGCGTCGATGCGATGCACGCCAGCGGCTCGGTGGCGGTTCTGCTGCCCGGCGCCTACTATTTCCTGCGCGAAACCCAATTGCCGCCAATCGAGCTGTTGCGTGCCAACGCGGTGCGCATCGCGCTGGCCAGCGACCACAATCCCGGCTCCAGTCCCGGCCTGTCCCTGCTGCTGATGGCCAATATGGCCTGTACCCTGTTCCGGATGACGCCGCTCGAAGCGGTGCTGGGCATCACCGCCAATGCGGCGCTGGCGCTGGGCCTGGCGGACCGCGGTCGACTGCAGGGCGGCATGCGGGCCGATTTCGCGGTCTGGGATCTGGAACACCCGAACGAACTGGCCTACTGGTTTGGCCATAACCCCTGCCGGCGCGTCGTCGCCGGCGGCATCGAGAGAACACCGTGAACCACGATCGCTACACATTGCATCCGGGCACCGGCGCGCTGTTGATCAGCGTGCCCCATGTCGGCACCGACATACCGCAGGATCAGCGCGCGCGTTACCTGCCACGCGCGCTGCAGGTCGAAGACACCGACTGGCACCTGGCGCAGCTGTACGACTTTGCCCGTGCCATGGGCGCCGGCCTGATCGTGCCGCGCTACGCACGGTTTCTGATCGACCTCAACCGATCCCCCGACAACGCGCCGATGTATGCCGGCTCCAACAACACCGAACTGTGCCCGACCCGGTTTTTCACCGGCGAGCCGATCTACCGCGACGGGCAGGCACCCGACGCGACCGAGATCGAGCGGCGCCGCATCCGCTATTGGCAGCCCTACCACGACGCCCTGACGCAGGAGCTGGCACGCATCAAGTCGCAGCACGGCCATGCCATCTTGTTCGATGGCCACAGCATCAAGTCCGAATTGCCCTGGTTGTTCGAGGGCAAGTTGCCGGATCTGAATCTGGGCACGGCCAACGGCAACAGCTGTGCGCCCGGCCTGCGCGCGGCGCTGGCGCAGGTGCTGCAACAGCAAAGCCGATTCAGCCAGGTGGTGGACGGCCGCTTCAAGGGCGGTCACATCACGCGCCACTACGGCCAGCCCGGGCAGTCACAGCATGCGATCCAGCTCGAAATGTGCTGGAGCACCTACATGCCGGAAACGCCGCCTTATGCCGTCGATGCCTCGCGCGCCGCGCAGCTCGAACCGGTGCTGCGCGCCCTGGTGCAGACCATGCTGGACTGGAAGCCCGATGCCTGAGCACAGCCTGTGGGCCGAACGGGCCTGGATAGACGGCCACTGGCAGAATGCGGTGCTGCTGGATGTCGACGCACAGGGTTGCTGGGCGGGCATCACCGCTGGCGTTGTCCAGCCACCGTCGCATGCGCGGCGCCTGCCCGGCCCGGTGTTGCCAAGCCTGGTCAATGCCCACAGCCACGCGTTCCAGCGCGCCTTTGTCGGACTGTCGGAGCGCCGCGCCTCGGACAGCGACGACTTCTGGTCCTGGCGCGAGCGCATGTACCGCGTGGCCTTGCGCATCACGCCGGCGCAGATGCAGGCGGTGGCCAGCCAGCTGTATGTCGAACTGCTGCGTGGCGGCTACACCCAGGTCTGCGAGTTCCACTACCTGCACCACGCGCCGGATGGCCAACCTTATGCCGATCCGGCCACCATGTGCTGGGCCCTGGCCGACGCCGCGCAGGGCGCCGGTATCGGCCTGACCCTGTTGCCGGTGCTGTACCAGCGCGCCGGCTTTGCGCGGCCTCAATTGCAGGACGACCAGCGCCGCTTCGCCGGCACGCCCGCGCAGGTGCTGGCGCTGGCGCGCGCTGCCCAATCCAGCGGGCGCCGGCACCTCAGCGCGGGCGTGGCCATCCATTCGCTGCGGGCGGCCAGCACCGAGGCG
>JBBKVW010000189.1:0-5642 GCA_037968655.1 Burkholderiaceae bacterium | reverse complement strand
GCTACCGCTTGAAGGATGGCGTGCCGGACCCGGAGTTCCTAGCCGCCGACAGGGCCGCGCTGACCGCGCTGGCGCGCGCCCGATCTGGCGCCCCGGCAGTGGCGCGAGGCCGCGAGCCTGGAGACCGCCAGCCTGGAGGATGCGCAGGGGCCCTACCACAAGGCGTTCATTGCCGATCCGTCGCACCATTACTCCGGCATCAACGCACTGACCCTTCTGCTGCTGCTCAGGCACCTGGGCGGCGAGGTTCAGCAGGTGGTGGTCGACAACCTGATCGGCGGGGTGCTATGGGCTGCACTGACCGCACAGCAACGTGACGAGAAAGACTACTGGGCGAAGGCCAGTTATGCCGAGTTGTGCCTGCTGGTCAACCCGCACGAGGCAGTGGTGAAGGAATTTCGCAATGTGGCGACTGCCGCGAAGGGCGACTGGTTTGCGCTGGACTCGACGCGCCAGACATTGACAGTGCTGCGCGACCTGCAGTTCCGCCCCGACGAGACGGACGCCGCGCTGGAAATCATCGACCGCGAGATCGCCCGCAGCACGCCACCGTTTCAGCCGCGCCAGGTGCTCCTGTTCTCCGGCCACATGGTCGATGCGCCGACGCGGGAGACGCCGCGCTTCCCTTCGACGATGGTGCCGCGTGCCAGCGCAGAGATCGAGCGCGTGCTCGACGAACTGCAGGCCGGCCCTGGCGACCTGGCGCTCACACAAGGGGCGGCCGGTGGCGACCTGATATTTGCCGAGACGTGTGTCAAGCGCGGCGTGCGCCTGCAACTGTTGTTGCCGCTGCCAGAGCCCGAATTCATCGAGGCATCCATCAACGCCTCGGTCGACGGCTCGACCTGGCGCAAGCGCTACATCGAACTGAGAGAAGGGCTCAAGGCCCCCCAGGCCGAGCCGCCACGCATCATGCCCACCGAACTCGGGCCGTTGCCGGCCGGCGCGAGCCCGTTCGAGCGCTGCAACCTGTGGCTGCTGTACACCGCGCTGTCGCACGGGCCGGACAAGGTGCGCTTTGCCTGCCTGTGGGACGGCGGCGGCGCGGGCGGACCCGGTGGCACCCGACACATGGTCGACGAAGTCAAGCGACGCACCGGCCGCGTAACCTGGATCGACACACGCACGCTCGCATAGCGCCGCACGGCGCGCAACGTGAACGCAACCGACAACGGAGAACCCCAATGAACGACGCCCTGATCAAACGCATGCAGGCCCCCGGCCCGAAGAAGATCCTCGCCTGTGATGGCGGCGGCATCCTGGGCCTGATGAGCGTGGAGGTCCTCGCCAAGCTCGAGGACGACCTGCGTATGCGTCTGGGCAAGGGGCCCGACTTCGTGCTGGCCGACTACTTTGACTTCGTCTGCGGCACCAGCACTGGCGCGATCATTGCCGCGTGCATCGCGTGTGGCATGTCGATGTCGCGCATCCGCACGTTCTACGAGGACAGCGGTGAGCAGATGTTCGACAAGGCTTTCCTGCTGCGGCGGCTGAACTACAAGTACAACGACGAACCGCTCGCAAAAATGCTCAGGACCGAGTTGGGCAATGCGCTGGGCGACGACGCAACACTGGGCAGCCCGGGGCTGCGCACCCTGCTGATGATGGTCATGCGCAATGCCAGCACCGACTCGCCCTGGCCCATCAGCAACAACCCGTTTGCCAAGTACAACCAGACGGCACGCAAGGACTGCAATCTGTGCCTGCCACTGTGGCAACTGGTGCGCGCCAGCACCGCAGCGCCCACCTTCTTTCCGCCGGAGGTCGTGACGCTGGCGCAGGGCACGCCCGAGGCCTACACCTTCATCTTTGTCGACGGCGGCGTGACCACGTACAACAATCCCGCGTTCCTGGCATTCCAGATCGCCACGGCAGCACCCTACGCAGTGAACTGGGCCACGGGGGTGGACAAGCTGCTCGTCGTTTCGGTGGGCACCGGCGGCGCGGCCAAGGCGCAGCTGGACCTGAAGACCAACGACATGCACGTCCTCTACAACGCCAGCAACTTGCCAGGGGCACTGATGAATGCGGCCGCTGCGGGCTGGGACATGGCCTGCCGCGTGCTGGGCGACTGCCGCTTCGGCGGGCGCATCGATCGCGAGTTCGGCAGCATGCTGGGCGAACCCGGCCAGCCACCCAACTGGAGCAGTCCAAAGCTGTTCGCCTACGCGCGTTATGACCCCGACGTCACAACTGAAGGACTGTCCGCACTGGGCCTGCAAGACATCAGTGCGACGTCGATGCAGGAGATGGACTCGGTCAGGCACATGCCGGATATCCAGCGTGTCGGCAAGGAGTTCGCGCGCCAGCACGTGTCGCTGGACCACCTGCGCGGCTTTTGTTGAGACCGGTCGTGGCTGTCGTTGCGCGCCCGAAGAGGTAGGGACTGGAATTGAATCGGGTCGGCGCAAAGCAGCCGATCGCCAATACCCACTTGCGCTGCAACGCAGCGGTCCGATGCAACGGGCCGACTGTCCTGCGTAAATCCCGGACCAGCGTCGATACTGGCACCCATGCTCGACATCGCTGCCTTCTGCCTGGTCATCACCGCCCTGCTGTCCTACCTGAACCATCGCTTCGTCGGCCTTCCCACGGCGATCGGCGTCATGGTCACTGCGCTGGCATGTTCGCTGGGCATCGTCGCGCTGAGCAAGCTGGGTATCACCAACTTGCCGTTGCGCCTGGAAGAAGAACTGCTGCGCTCGATCGATTTCAGCGAAGTGCTGATGCAGGGCATGCTGTCCTTGCTACTCTTTGCCGGTGCGCTGCATGTGGACCTGAGCGAGCTCAAGGCCTACCGGCTGCAGATCGGCGCGCTCGCGCTGCTGGGCACGGTGCTGTCCACGCTGGCTGTTGGCTACGGGGTGTGGTTCGCACTGCCCCTGGTCGGCTTGCAATTGCCGCTGTTGTACTGCCTGCTGTTCGGCGCGCTGATCTCGCCGACCGATCCGATCGCGGTAATGGGCATCCTCAAGTCCGCCGGCGCGCCCAAGGATCTGGAACTGGTCATCGCCGGCGAGTCGCTGTTCAACGACGGGGTCGGTGTCGTCGTGTTCTCGCTGCTGCTGGGCATGCTGGTCAGCGGGGCGACACCTACGGTCGCAGACGCTGCTCTATTGCTGGCGCACGAAGCCGGTGGCGGCATCCTTTTCGGACTGGTGCTGGGTTACGCAACCTTCCTCTTGCTGCGCAGCATCGACAACTACCAGGTCGAGGTGCTGCTGACGCTGGCCGCCGTGACGGGCGGTTACGCACTGGCACGCCATCTGCACCTGTCGGGCCCGCTGGCCATGGTGGTGGTGGGCCTGGTGATCGGCAACCACGGCCGCGCCACGGCCATGTCCGACACCACGCGGCGTTATGTCGACATGTTCTGGGAGCTGCTGGACGAGATACTGAACGCCGTGCTGTTCGTGCTGATCGGCATGGAAGTGCTGCTGGTCAGCTTCTCGGCCGGCATCTTCGTCGGCGCTGCCGTGGCTGTGCTGGTCACGCTGCTGGCGCGCACGCTCACCGTCGGGCTGCCGGTGCGTGCGCTGCACCGTTTCTTCAAGCTGCCCACGAGCGCATGGAAGCTGATCACCTGGGGCGGTCTGCGCGGTGGTATTTCGGTGGCACTGGCGCTGTCGATTCCGGCCGGCCCGGAACGCAGCATCGTGTTGTCGCTGACCTATTGCGTAGTCGTGTTTTCGATCCTGGTGCAGGGTCTTTCGGTCGGGCGGCTGGCGCGCGCGATCGTTGCCCAGAGTCGCAGCGCGACATCCTGAAAAAATTGGCTTGACTGGCAGCTTCGCGCCGGGGCTGTCGCTATCGCGCCGCCACAATCACATGCGCCTGAATCTTGCCGGCCACCGGGCCTGTGCCATGGCGGCTGGCGATCGCCTCCGTCGCGCGGTCGGTGGCGAACTGAAGCAAGCTGGCATCGCGCGCCTCGATTTCGTTGCGCAACGGCGTTCCCTGGCAGTAAGCGGTGGCGGCGTCGCGTGCCGAAGACGCGCGGCTCACCTCCTGGCGCGTCTCGATCGCGATGTCGGTGAACCCTGCGCGGCTCAGATCCTCGCGGATCAGTGCAATATCGTGATACCCATGCGGCGTGCGGACGATGAATCGCGGCGGGTCGTGCGCAAACACCGCCGCAACGGCGTTGGTAACCTCGTCGGCAAAGGCGTTCTCTTCGATGCGGTCCCAGACATTGAACACAAAGCGCCCGCCCGGCCTCAGCACGCGACGCGCCTCGGCGAAGCCGGCGACCCGGTCGGGAAAAAACATCACGCCAAACTGGCAGCAAACGACGTCGAACGCGGCATCTTCGAAGGGCAGGTCGAGCGCGTCCGCTTGCCGCCACTCGATGCGGCTATCGGCCTCCTGCCGGCTCGCGGCATAGTCGAGCATGGGTTGGTTGAGGTCGGTCACCATGTAGCGCGCGTCGGCGCCGAGTTTTGGCGCCAGCGCCCGCGTGACCACGCCGCTGCCGGCCGCCGTTTCAAGCACTGCGCCGGGCGAGGATGCCGCCACACGCTCGGCCATGTCGGCAGCATAGGCCTCAAAGATCATGGGAACCAACAGCGTGTCGTAGAACTTCGGGATCGATCCCGCAAACACCTTGTCGCTTGCAGTCATGAGACTTCCTTGAAAGCTTTGAGCGGCGCTTTTGACAACCCATTCCAATGCGGGCCAGGCCATTCAAACAAGTCCAACGCCCAATTGGGCATTGGCGACGATGCGTTACTGATGCTAGTTGCGCATGCCAGGCTCGTCAACGTTGTCCTGGGGACACGTTGTCCTGGGGACCGTCGGGAGCAAATGATTTGTCCGATCCTTTGCAAGCAATCTGTCCGGCTTGTACGGATCGGTGTCATACGCCCCCAAAAGCCGAGCCCGCTAAGTGCAGGAGAACCGGACAACCTATTTGCTCCCGACCTGGACCGGACTGGCGCTTGACGCACACCGTTCGACTGAGCATCATGTGCATCATGTGCATCATGTGCATCATGTGCATCATGCGCATCAGCTCTTGGCACTCGACAACCACAACCAAGGATACCGGACATGAAATCCCGAGCCGCCATTGCCTTCGAGGCTGGCAAACCTCTGCAGATTGTTGAGATCGACGTCGCGCCTCCCCGCCGGGGCGAAGTGTTGGTAAAGATCAGCCACACCGGCGTGTGCCATACCGATGCGTTCACCTTGTCGGGCGACGACCCCGAAGGCATCTTTCCGGCAGTGCTGGGCCACGAAGGCGCGGGGGTGGTGGTGGAGATCGGCGAAGGCGTGACGTCCCTGAAACCCGGCGACCATGTGATACCTCTGTACACCGCGGAATGCCGGGAATGCAAATTTTGCCTGTCGGGCAAGACCAACTTGTGCCAGAAAGTACGCGCCACCCAGGGCAAGGGCTTGATGCCGGACGGCACAACGCGTTTTTCCTACCAGGGCAAGCAGATCTTTCACTATATGGGCTGCTCCACCTTCAGCGAATACACGGTGGTGAACGAAATCTCGCTTGCGAAGATCAACGCCAAGGCCGATTCCGAGAAAGTCTGCCTGCTCGGCTGTGGTGTCACCACCGGCATCGGGGCCGTGCGCAACACCGCCAAGGTCAAGCCAGGCGATAACGTCGCCGTGTTCGGACTGGGCGGCAT
>JBBKVW010000188.1:0-20332 GCA_037968655.1 Burkholderiaceae bacterium | reverse complement strand
TGCTGGCAGTCCGGCGCGGCCCGCCGCGCCGGCCCTGACCGCCGATTTCCTGGAGCAGATTGCCCGCCTGATCGAGTACGCGCGACCGGCATTGGGCACGGACGATGTGCGTTTTGCGGATCAGACCAGCGAATTGCTTGCGGCGATGCGCGCGCCTGGCGCTGATGTGGTGCGGGTCAAGCAGTTGCTGGCAACCTTCAGCAACCGGGTCTCGTTCGCGGCTGAAGACCAGGCCAAGATCAAGGCCACCTTGCTGCACCTGCTGCGCCTGATCATGGAGAACATCAGTGATCTGAGCCTGGACGACCGCTGGCTCAAGGGCCAGGTCGAGGCACTGATGGAGGCCACCGCGCCGCCGCTGACGCTGCGCCGGCTCGATGATGTCGAGCGCCGGCTGCGCGACCTCATCCTCAAGCAATCCGAGGCCAAGGGCCGCGCATTGGAAGCGCAGGAGGAGATGCGCGAGATGCTGCGGGTGTTCATCGAGCGCCTGTCGGCCATGACCAGTTCCACCGACGCTTTCGGCATGCAGATGGAGCAGAACGCCGGACAGATCGAACAGGCCAAGAGTCTGGCCGAGCTGACGCCGGTACTCAAGCAGATGGTGACGGCGACCCGTTCCATTGCACAGCAGTCGCTCACCGCGCGTGACGAGTTGCAAGGTATGCGGGAACAGGCGCAGGCGACCGAGGCCGAGATCGTCAAGCTGCACCAGGAGCTGGATCGCGTCAGCGCCCAGGCCCGCCATGACAGCCTGACCGGTGCGCTCAATCGCAAGGGGCTGGACGAATCGCTCAACCGCGAGATGTCGGTCGTGCGGCGCAAGGAATCGGCTTTGTGCGTGGCCATGCTGGACATCGACAATTTCAAGCAGATCAACGATGAACGCGGCCACGATATTGGCGACCTGGCGCTGGCCCATGTGGCCAAGGTGGCGCGCCACTGCCTGCGGCCACAAGATACGCTGGCGCGCTTTGGCGGCGAGGAGTTTGTCATTTTGTTGCCTGACACGGCGCTCGAAAAAGGCATAGACGCCATGGTCCGGTTGCAGCGTGAACTGACCAAGCAGGCTTTCCTGGCGGGTGCCGACAAGTTGTTGATCACCTTCAGTGCGGGCGTTGCGCAATTGGGATTGGACGAAGAAGCCGAGGCGGTGATCAAGCGCGCCGACAAGGCCATGTACATGGCCAAGCGCGCCGGAAAGAACCTGGTTCTGGGGGCCTGAGTGGTGATCGGCCTGCGCAAACAGGCCAATGGAGCATGAGACATGGCGTATCTGATACTTGGATTGGTGTTGTTCCTTGGCCTGCATTCGGTGCGGATCGTCGCTGATGACTGGCGCACGCAGACCATTGCGCGCATCGGCGCCCAACCCTGGAAGGGCATCTATTCGCTGATCTCGCTGCTCGGGTTCGGGTTGATCATCTGGGGCTATGGCCAGGCCCGGATGGCACCTGTCCCCCTGTGGAGTCCGCCGCCGGCAATGCGCCACATCGCGTATCTGCTGACCCTGCTGTCGTTCGTGCTGCTGGTGGCCGCCTACGTGCCGGGCAACAGCGTCAAGGCGATGGTCCACCATCCGATGGTGCTGGGGGTCAAGGTCTGGGCGCTGGCGCATTTGCTGGCCAACGGCAATCTGGCCGACGTAGTGTTGTTTGGCGCATTCCTGCTATGGGCCGTGTTTGATTTTTCCGCTGCGCGCCGGCGCGACCGGGCCGGCGCTGTCCACTACCCGGCCGGTCGGCTGGCGCCAACCTTGCTTACCGTGGTGATCGGCACGCTGGCCTGGGTCGGCTTCGCGCTCTGGTTGCACGGCTGGTGGATCGGCGTGCGGGTGATGGGCGCAATTGCGCTGTCTGTCGCTTGAGCTACTCGATGTCCAGCGCCCACTGGATCAGGTATTTCGCGACAAAGCCGACCATGCCGAATGCCAGGCCCAGGAAGATCACGAAGGCACCAAACTTGCCCGCCTTGGCCTCCCAGGCCAGCTGCCCCACGATGAACAGCATGTACAGCATGAAGGCACCCAGGCCGAAACTCAGGCCGAAGGAGGCAATCTGTTCTTCGCTGAAACCGAACATGCGCGACGCTGCCTGCGGTTACTCGTCCAACGGTCGTTCAGGCAAGGCACTGGCGTCCACCAACGCTGCATAGGCATGCCAGCTGGCATGTCCCAGCAGCGGCACCAGCACCACCAGACCCAGCAGGGCAGTGGCAAAACCCAGCAGCACCAGAAGCATGATCAGGCCGGCCCAAACCGCCATCGGTGCCGGATTGGCCAGCACCACGCGCCAGCTGGCCAGCACCGCGGGCAAGAGGTCGATGCGCCGATCCAGCATCAGCGGCATCGACACCACGCTGGAGGCGAATATAGGCGCGGCGAGTGCGCCGCCCATTGCCAGCCAGATCTCGAACAGATGGTTGTCGCGCGCCAGCACCACGTGGCGCAGGAAGTCCAGCGGCGTGTGGACCGGCTCTGGCGCCATCAGCGTGATCAACGCCGCCGACGTCATGATCCAGCCGGTGCCAGCCAGTGCCAGCAGAAAACCGAAGCGCACCATGCACCAATAGCCACCCTTCTCTGACAGGCGGGAACGCTGCCAGCTTAGCCAGGTGTTGCGCAACAAGCGCATGCCGGGTGATTGGCCGTGGGCCATTGCCCGGCTCATTGCATACAGGCTGGTCGCCAGCACTGGCGCGACGACCAGAAAGCCCGAGAACGCGCCCGCAAGCAGCCAGAACTTCTGATGTGCCAGGCCCAGCAGGGCCAGGCCGAATGCGCATACGCCCAGTCCGTGCAGAACGCTGAGCCAGCCGCCGCGGACCAGGTCGCGCCATCCCAGTGCCAGCCATCGCACAGGCGCGCCAAGGCTGACGCTGCGTGCCTGCGGCGTGGCATTGGAGGTGGCAGTTCGTGGTTGCTGCATGGGATCAACAGTGCGCGGCGCGCCGCAGCGTGGTGGCCCGGCGGTCTAGCCAAGCTGATCCGCTGACGCGCGGCAGCGGCCCCCCATAATGCGGACTTCGTATCAAAAGGAGAGCGCCATGGCGCGACCGGTTCTTGAAGAGTCCCGCATCCATCAGGCGATCCGTGACAAGGTGAGCACCAATCGGCAGGATCTGGTGCGCGAGGTGCAGACGGCGGTCGCCGCACACACGGTGGTGGTGGTGGGCATGGGCATGAACCCCATGCCAAAAAAGGCGCGCAAACTGCTCGACGCTGCAGGGGTTGCCTACCATTACCTGGAGTATGGCAATTATTTCTCCACCTGGCGCAATCGCAATGCGCTCAAGATGTGGACCGGCTGGCCGACCTTTCCGATGATTTTTGTCAAGGGCATGCTGGTGGGTGGTGCCGATGACGTGGAGAAGTTGCTGGCCAGTGGGGAGATGAAAAAGCTGCTGGCCTGAGCCCGGCGACAGCGCCGGTCTCAGGCCGTGCGCCTCGTGTTCAGGCCTGGCCCTTGGCCGGCCCGCCGTGCGACCCATGTCCGCGGTGGCCACCGTGCATGCTGTTGGCATCGAACACCTTTTGCTGCTGCGTCGTCAGGACGTCGTAGAAGTTGCGCGTGGCTCGCATGCGTTGCGCCATGTGGGAGTCGCGCTGGGCCTTCACGGCGACCATGCGGTCGAGCCGCTCGGGTGTGGTGAGCGCCTGCATCTCCTGGTGCATCGCCTGGCGATTTTCGCGGCTCATTTTTGCCATCATGTCGGCGGGCGGCTGCATGGCGGCGATGTAGTCGTTCCAGGCGCCTTGCTGCGCGGCGTTCAAGTTGAGTTTGGCCTTGAGCTCGGCCTGGCGTGCGGCCATGCGCTCCTGCATCTTGGCCGGGTCCATGCGTGCATGGTGGCCCTTGCCTTCGGCATGCGCCAGTTTGGCGGGAGCAGTTGTCTGTGCAGTGGCGCCGATGGCGCCCGACGCGACGATGGCAGCGATCAGCAGTGGCTTGATGAGGGATTTCATGTGACAGTCCTTTCAGTGGTTCAATGCCTGCCGGCAGGTTTGCGCGACAGGTTGAGGACAAGTGTGCTGCGGCTATGTTTCCCTGCGATGCGCGAATGACAATATTGTGTAAAGACGCGCCCGGGGACGCATTGACTTGCATCAAGCCGGCTTCGCGTCAGGGCAGCTTGCCCAGTAACTGCACCAGGGCCACGCCGTTGACCAGACTGATGGCATGTTGCGCGGCAAAGCGACGGGTGGCGTCATTGGGCTCGACCAGCGTGATGTAGACGCAGTGGCTGGCATCTTTGGTGCGGCGGCTGTTGTCCAGCGCGCGCAAGGGCTCGACGCCATGGCTGGCGGCCTTCCAGCGTTTGCCCGAAACCAGCGTGGTTTGCGCGCCGGCGTTGAGCTGCAGATCGACGCCATCGGTTTCCAGCCGGGTGACCACAAAGCCCTGCTTGCGATAGGCCTGCACCAGCACGTCGCGAAACTCGCGCCAGGGCATGGCGGCGACACGCTGCAAGGTCTGCTCCACCGCCTGCTCGCTGGGTGCGCGCATTTGTCGGTAGGCGGCAATGCAGCCGATGACCAGGAACGGGATTGCGCCCATCAGGCCGAACACCACGTACTTGGGCGGCAGCAACGCAGCCGAGGCCAGCGCAAAAACCGCCACCACTGCAAAGCTGATCCACCACGGCGAGCGCAGCAGGATTGCGAACAGCGAGTTCTTGGCCATCTTCAGTTTCACACGCGCACTCCGGTATCGGCCCGACGGCGGGCGCTGGCCGTTTGTACCATGGGCACGGGCATCAGAAGCCACGCCACCAAGCCGGAGCGGGCGCGAACGGACTGCCGGAAAACTGACCTGGATCAAGACCACACAGACACCATGCTGCGAAGCTGGGCCCAGTACCAATACTTTGAAGGGAGTCCGATATGGTCCATGCAAGCATGCGCATCATCCGCGACGAACATGCCGCACTGGCGGCGATGCTGCGCTCGATGTTGTTAATGGTTCAGCGCGGCCCGGGTGATACCGCCAGGCAGTTTTTTGACGTGCTGCGGGCGATGCTGTTCTATGTCGACGAGTTCCCCGAGCGCCTGCACCATCCCAAGGAGACCGAGCTGCTGTTTCCCAAAGTGGCGCGGGCGGCGCCGCAGACTGCAGCTGTGATCGAACGGCTCGAAAAGGACCACGACCACGGCGAAGGCGCAGTGCGCACATTGCAGCACCAGTTGCTGGGCTGGGAATTGCTCGGCGAGTCACGCCGGGCGGAGTTCGAGGGCGCGGTACGCAACTATGTGCGTTTTTACCTGGAACACATGCAGTTGGAGGAGAGCGAGATCTTGCCGGTCGCTGAAAAATCCCTGAACGCGCAGGATTGGGCCGAGCTCGATGCCGCTTTCGAGCACAACTGCGACCCACTGACCGGCAAGTACCCTCGCGATCCGCTGTATGACCGGCTGTTCACGCGCATCGTGATGAGTGCGCCCGAGCCGATCGGACTGGGCTCGACGCGTTAGTTGCGGCTACCGGTAGTGCAGAGACCGGAAGCCACTGCGGCCGCCATTTATTGACTCCGATTGCATCGCGGCAGGCGACCAGGGTCGTTGCGCGCCCGGTCGCAGCGCTGGTATCGCCGAAGTCAGGCCGATAGCGCTGGATAGTCGGTGTAGCCATTGGCCGAGCCACCGTAGAAGGTGGCGCGGTCGGCGGTGTTCAGCGCGCTGCCTTCGCGCAGCCGGCGCGGCAGGTCGGGGTTGGCGATGAACGCCTTGCCGAATGCCACCAGATCGGCGCCTTGTGCCAGCGATTGCTCGGCCAGCGCGCGGTCGTAGCCATTGTTGACCATCCAGGCGCCGGTGCCGCCCGCGGCGCGGTAGCTGGCACGCAGCGCGTCGTAGTCAAAGGGCTGCTCTCCCTGCACGTGGTCGCGCGCCGCGCCGGTCGAACCTTCGATCAGGTGCAGATAGGCCAGCTGCATGGGACCGAGTTGCTGCACCACATGTTCGAACAAGGGTTGCGGCTGCGGATCGGCCGCGTCATTGGCCGGTGTAACTGGTGACAGGCGCAACCCGACGCGCCCGCCTCCGATGGCCGATGCGATGGCCTGCATCACGTCGATCAGCAGGCGCGCCCGGTTCTGGACCGGGCCGCCGAATGCATCGGCGCGATGGTTGGAGCCGCTGCGCAGGAACTGGTCCAGCAGATAGCCGTTGGCGCCATGCACCTCGACGCCGTCAAATCCGGCTTCGATGGCATTGCGGGCGGCTCGCTGGTAGTCGGCAACGATGCCGGGCAGTTCGTCCAGCCGCAAGGCCCGCGGCGCCGAGGTCGGGACGAAGCTGGCAACGCCTTCGTTCAGCAGTACCGTCTTGGTCTTGGCGGTGATGGCCGAGGGCGCGACCGGCGCCTGCCCGTCGGGTTGCAGGTCGACATGCGAGACCCGGCCCACGTGCCATAGCTGCATCACGATCGTTCCGCCTTCGGCGTGCACCGCGTCGGTGACCCGCTTCCACGCCACAACCTGCTCGGCGTTCCAGATGCCGGGCACGTCGGCGTAGCCCTGGCCCTGATGGCTGATGGCAGTCGCTTCGGTGATGATCAGGCCGGCGCTGGCGCGCTGGCGGTAGTAGGTCGCCATCAGCGGCGTAGGGATGGCGCCGGGCGCGCGATTGCGGGTCAGCGGGGCCATCACGATGCGGTTGGCCAGCTTCAGGCTGCCGGCCTGTACGGGGTCAAAGAGAGAGGTCATCGCCGCCAGTTGGGGCGTGATCTGCCATAGTCAATCCGGACATGTGGCACCTGCGCGACAGGCGCCGCTCCATGCAGCGCCGCCCGGTTTGGTCACCGTGGTGGCGACCGGCGCGGACGTTGCGCGTGGTGATTAACCGCGCGATGGCTTGGAAAGTGAGCGTTGGCTCTTCAGTTGATGACCGTATAGCTATGTTTTATAAACCGATTTGACTAGCAGCCCGAACTGAAAGCGCGGCGGTATTGCTTGTGCCGTTCGGCCGCGACGGCGCCGCGACTGTTGCCCAACCGTGACCAGTGCTGGCAGATCAGTCCTTGTAGCCGGCGTCCATCCGGTCCAGTTTGCGCAACAGCGCCGGCCAGACCAGTGCTGACCCCAGGCCGGCGGTAGCCGTCCTGGACACCTGTTCCATGCCCAGCAGAATTTTCGGGTCGACCTGAATCAGCGGCTTCGCGCCGGCAAGCGCATCGACCTGAATGCGGCAGGCGTTCTCGAAGGTGTACATCGACAGGAAGGCGTCGGCAACGGTCTTGCCCACGGTCAGCAGGCCGTGGTTGCGCAGCATCAGGAAGTTCTTGTCACCCAGATCGGCCTGCAGCCGGGGCTTCTCATCGTCGCGCAGCGCCACACCCTCATAGTCGTGGTAGGCCAGCGACGACAGCACGAAGGTCGACTGCTGGCTGATCGGCAAGACGCCGTCTTTCTGCGCGCTGACCGCGATGCCGGCGCGGGTGTGCGTGTGCAGGACACAGCCCACGTCATGGCGCAGCTGGTGGATGGCGCTGTGGATGGTGAAGCCAGCCGGGTTGACCGGAAACGGCGACTCGGACAACTTGGTGCAGGCCTGATCGACCTTGACCAGGCTGCTGGCCGTGATCTCGTCGAACATCAGGCCATAGGGGTTGATCAGGAAGTGGTGCTCCGGGCCCGGAACGCGCACGGTGATATGGGTGAAAACCAGATCGCTCATGCCATAGGCAGCGACCAGCCGGTAGCCGGCCGCCAGATCCACCCGCAGTTGCCATTCCTCGGCGCTGACGACTTCTTTCAGGGATGGGATGTGCATGTGATGCTGCTCCTGTGTGCAAAGGCGCAGTATGAACCAGTTGCGTGCGCGACGTTGTTGCCGATGCCAGCGTCAATGCCGGCCGGATTGTGGGTCGTGCGCTGCCTTTGTGCTACTGGGCTTGCAAACGCTGCGCGGCCCACAGCACCTGTTCGATGACGGCTGAGAGGCTTTTGCGGTGGTCCTCGTTGATCAGAGCGCCTTGCTCGTCAAAGGCTTCGGCGGCGCGTCCCAGGGCAAAGGCCTTGGGTGCGAGCCAGCATTGGGAATTGATCAGCAAGGGCGCGAGGTGGCTTTGCGAGCGCAGACCACCCAGCGCGCCGGGGGAGGCACTGAGCATGCCGACCACCTTGCCGCGAAACGACTTGAACCCGTCGCGCCATTGCGGGTCGGACTTGACCGGGCTGGACACCCAGTCGATCGTGTTCTTGAGCAGCGCCGTGTACGAGCCGTTGTACTCGGGCGAACAGATGATCCAGGCCGGGTGCTCGAACATCAGTTGCTTGAGTCGCATCACGTCGGCCGGAGTGCCCTGTGCTTCCAGGTCGGCGTTGTACATGGGGATGTCGAAATCAGCCAGTTCGATGTGGCTCACCGTGGCGCCCGCGTCGGTGGCAATGCGCGCCGCCGCAGTGGCCAGTCGACGGTTGAACGAGTTCTGGCGGGTACTGCCCGCAAATATGAGTAGTTGCATGGCACGATTGAAGCACATCGGGTTGTGGCCGGTGCTTCAACGCGCAGATCACAGCTTGCCCAGTAGCATCGGCTAAAATGTACAGATTCATAAAATTTGTACAAAATGTTGACTCTGCCTCTGACTGAATTTCGAGCCAATGCCTCCAGTACGCTGGACATGGTGCTACAGGGCCATACGGTGCGCATCCTGCGCCATGGCAAGCCGGTGGCAGATCTGGTTCCGGTGCGCGAGGCCGAGCCCGGGCGCCAGCCAAGCTGGAAGCAGGCCTTCGCGCCGGTCCAGTTGCCTCCTGGTGTTTCGCTGTCCCGCGCGGTGCTGGAACAGCATGATGAGGGGGCGGCATGAAACTCCGCAACAACCCGCAACGCCAGGCTGGACAGACCGTCGGCGCCAGCCCTGCGACTTTGGCCGATGGTGGCCAGCGCGTCATGCTCGACGCGTCCGCGCTGCTCAAGCGCTATGCGAGCGAGGCCGGCCATGGCAGGCTGCTGGCGCTGTTCGAGCAGGCCGATGGAATGCTGGTGGCGGCACATTGCCAGAGCGAGGTGGCGGCGGCGCTGCTGCGACGCTTGCGCGAGGGATCCTTGGCGCAAGCCGAGTTTGACCGGATCTGGGCGGCTGCGCAGCGCGATGTGGCCGATATGTTGCGGGTGCCGCTGGACGACCATGTCGAGCGCTTTGCGTTTGCCGCGATGGAGCACGGCCCGGTGCGCGTCAGTGATGCCTTGCATGTTGGCAGCGCACTTGCCGCCAACGTCGACTTGTTTGTGACGGCAGACCGGCGCCTGGCGCAGGTGGCGCGCGCGCTGGGCCTGCCGACCGAGTGCCTGGACGAGGCAGCCGAACAGCTGATGCCGGAAGGGGCCGTGGTATGAACTACCCAGAAGAATTTGACGTGATCGTCGTTGGCGGTGGCCATGCCGGCACCGAAGCGGCACTGGCCGCTGCGCGCATGGGCTGCAAGACCTTGCTGCTCAGCCACAACATCGAGACGCTGGGGCAGATGAGCTGCAATCCGTCGATCGGCGGCATTGGCAAGGGCCATCTGGTCAGGGAGGTCGACGCGCTGGGCGGAGCGATGGCCGCGGCAACCGACGAAGGCGGCATTCAGTTCCGCATTCTCAATTCCAGCAAGGGGCCGGCGGTGCGCGCCACCCGGGCCCAGGCGGATCGTGTTCTGTACAAGGCGGCGATCCGGAGTCGGCTGGAGAACCAGCCGAACCTGAGTCTGTTCCAGCAGGCCGTGGACGATCTGATGGTCGAGGGTGACCGGGTCGTAGGCGCGGTGACCCAGGTCGGCATCCGTTTTCGCAGTCGCACCGTGGTGTTGACGGCCGGGACATTCCTTGACGGCAAGATCCATGTCGGCATGAACAACTATGCGGCAGGGCGGGCCGGCGATCCGCCGGCGACCAGTCTGTCGGCGCGGCTCAAGGAACTGAAACTGCCCCAGGGCCGGCTCAAGACCGGGACGCCGCCGCGCCTGGACGGGCGCAGCATCGATTTTGCCAAGTGCCTGGAGCAAGCTGGCGATGGCATGCCTGGCGGCGTGCCGGGCCGGGTGCCGGTGTTCGGATTCATGGGAACGGCAGCGCAGCATCCGCGCCAGGTGTCGTGCTGGATCACCCATACCAATGAGCGCACCCACGACATCATCCGCGCCGGACTGGACCGCAGCCCGATGTTCACCGGCCAGATCGAGGGGGTTGGGCCGCGCTATTGCCCGAGCGTGGAGGACAAGATCCACCGCTTTGCCGGCAAAAACAGCCATCAGATCTTTCTTGAGCCCGAGGGACTGACGACGCATGAGGTCTATCCGAACGGCATCTCAACCAGCCTGCCGTTCGATGTGCAGTATGAACTGGTGCGGTCGATGGTCGGCCTGGAGCGGGCGCACATTCTGCGTCCGGGCTATGCGATCGAATACGACTATTTCGATCCGCGCGCTCTCAAGACCAGTTTTGAAACCCGCAGTATTGCCGGGCTGTTCTTTGCCGGGCAGATCAATGGCACGACCGGCTACGAGGAGGCCGCGGCCCAGGGCCTGTTCGCTGGCGTCAACGCGGCCTTGCTGTGCCGCGGCGAATCGCCCTGGTTGCCGCGGCGCGACGAGGCCTACCTGGGTGTGCTGGTGGACGACCTGATCACCAAGGGCGTGAATGAGCCCTATCGCATGTTCACCAGCCGGGCCGAGTACCGGTTGCAACTGCGTGAAGACAATGCCGACCTGCGTCTGACCGAGGCCGGGCGCAGGCTGGGCCTGGTCAACGATGCCCGCTGGGATGCGTTCTGCCGCAAACGGGATGCTGTTTCACGTGAAACAGAGCGCTTGCGTACGACCTGGATCAACCCGCGCAATGTCGCGCAAGAGGAGGCGGTTCGGGTCCTGGGCAAGGAGATCGACCATGAATACAGCCTGGCTGATCTGCTGCGCCGACCCGACGTGTCGTATCGGTCGCTGATGTCCATCAATGGCGGGCAGTTTGCGCCTGGCGATCTGGTGTGGCAGGACGATGCAGATTTGCAGAACGCCGATGGCGCCAAGGCGTTTGGTGCAGATGCATTGTTCGGGCGGGCCGTCGTGGAGCAGGTCGAGATCTCGGCCCGATACAGCGGCTATATCGAGCGCCAGAAGGGCGAGGTCGAGCGCGCCGAGTTGCATGAGAACCTGGCGTTGCCGCCCGATCTGGACTACATGCAGGTCGCGGCGCTGAGCTTCGAGGCGCGGCAAATCCTGAGCCGCCAGCGTCCGCAGACCTTGGGGTTGGCCTCGCGCATATCCGGCATCACGCCGGCAACGGTTTCGCTGCTGCTGGTGCACTTGAAGAAGGGCGGCGCCAGAACAGCAGGCAAGCCACCAGACGCCGCGTTGGTGCAAGCCAGCCCCTTGGCCAAGGTGTCGGTTTGACCACTGCGGGCAGTGCCGGAGCAGCGCTCCATGGCGCCGCACCACTGGCGGAGCCATTGCACAAGGGCGTTAGTGAGCTGGGGTTGGACTTGTCGGACGGGCAGTTGCGCCAGTTGCTGGATTATCTGGCGCTGCTGCAAAAATGGAATCGGGTCTACAACCTGACTGCCATCCGCGATCCGAACGAGATGCTGCGCCAGCATCTGCTGGATAGTCTGGCCATCGTCGCCCCGCTGAAAAAAGTACTTCAGGCGCGCGCCAGACAAGCGCATTTTCGGATGCTCGACGTCGGTTCGGGAGCCGGATTGCCTGGGGTGGTCGTCGCCATCTGTTGCCCGCAAGTCGCGGTGACCTGCGTCGATGCGGTTGCCAAGAAGATGGCTTTTGTGCGCCAGGCTGCGCTGGACCTGGGCCTGGCCAACCTGAGTGCCCGGCATGCGCGGGTCGAAACGCTGACCGAGCGCTTTGACGTAGTCTGCTCCCGCGCTTTTGCGTCTCTTGTCGATTTTGTCCGCCTTACCTCGGACCGGTTGCAGCCAGGCGGCTGTTGGCTCGCAATGAAGGGCCAGCATCCCGCGCAGGAAATCGCCGATTTGCCGGCGGCCGTGTGGGTGTTTCACGTGGAACAACTGCAGGTGCCGGGGCTGGATGCCCAGCGCTGCATTGTCTGGATGGAGCCTGCCGCAATCGGTGACTAGCGTGGCCGCGGACGCTTGCTCATGGCTTTTGCCGCAATGGCCGCCTTTGCGCAGGCAGTAAACTCCAAAGCCTCCCCCTTAGGATTTCCCATGTTTGGCATTGCCGACTACGGTGCATTCGTCATCGCAATCATCGTGTTCCTTTTGATTCCAGGCCCAGGTAATCTGGCCTTG
The DNA here is from genome assembly GCA_037968655.1 of Burkholderiaceae bacterium. GTDB lineage: Bacteria > Pseudomonadota > Gammaproteobacteria > Burkholderiales > Burkholderiaceae_C > CAISIP01. Next base: position 8,087 of record JBBKVW010000188.1, on the reverse strand, counting down.
ATCACGTCGACCAGCAAGGGTGGAATCGGCGGTGGCCTGGCGGCAACCTGGGGCGTCATCGTGGGCGATCAGGTACTGATCTGGCTGGCGGTGGCCGGTGTTGCGGCCCTGCTGGCGGCCTATCCGGCGGCATTTCACGCCGTGCAATGGCTAGGTGCGGCCTACCTGGCCTGGCTGGGTGTGCGCATGTTCATGGCCAAGGCAGGATCGCAGCCCGTATTGCATATGCGCACCGGCCAATATGTGCGCCAGTCCTTCCTGATCACGTTGTTGAATCCCAAGGCGATCGTGTTTTACATGGCGTTTTTCCCGCTGTTCGTCGACCCGGCGCGGCATCAAGGAATGCTGACCTTTGGCGTGATGGCGCTGACGGTGGCCCTGCTCACCTTTGCCTATGGCCTGACGATGACGCTGCTGGCGCATTTTCTGGCCGAGCGCATGCGCGCCAGCCCCAGGCTTGCGCAACTGCTGAACAAAATTGCCGGTCTGCTGCTGATCGGCTTCGGCGTCAAGCTGGCAGTTGGCAACTGAATCCGGCATTCGAACCTACAAACCCCGGAACAGACCACCGCATGGCCAAGATCTTTTGCATCGCGAACCAGAAGGGTGGTGTCGGCAAGACCACCACCACAGTCAACCTGGCCGCCGGGTTGGCCAAGGTCGGGCAAAAGGTGTTGATGGTCGACCTGGACCCACAGGGCAATGCGACCATGGGCTCAGGAGTCGACAAGCGCCAGCTCGCTGCCAGCGTCTACGACGTGCTGCTTGGCTCGGCCACCGTGGCGCAGGCCCTCGTCACCAGTGACAAACTCGTGGCGGCCGGCTGCGGCTACGCCATCCTGGGCGCCAATCGCGATCTGGCCGGTGCCGAGGTCGAGCTGGTCGGCGTCGAGCGCCGCGAGCGCCGGCTCAAGGCGGCGCTGGAAGAGGTGCAGGCCGACTACGACTTCATCCTGATCGACTGTCCGCCGTCGCTGTCGATGCTGACGCTCAACGGGCTGAGCTGCGCCCACGGCGTGATCGTGCCGATGCAGTGCGAATACTTTGCGCTCGAAGGCCTGACCGACCTGGTCAACACGATCCGCCAGGTGCGCGCCAACATGAACAAGGACCTTGCCGTGATCGGCCTGTTGCGGGTCATGTTCGACCCGCGCATCACGTTGCAGCAGCAGGTCAGCGACCAGCTCAAGGCGCATTTTGCCGAGAAGGTGTTCAACACCGTGATTCCGCGCAATGTCCGGCTCGCCGAAGCGCCCAGCTATGGCGTTCCGGGCGTGGTGTTCGACCCGGCATCCAAAGGGGCCCAGGCCTACGTGGCATTTGCCAGCGAAATGGTGGCGCGCATTGCGAGCCTGTAATCAATCGTGCCCGGCGCCTGACGCTGCTGTGTTGCAAGTCCATCGCAAGCCTCTGCCATGGCGGAACTGAATATCCTGCTATTGCCCGGCTGGCAGAACTCGGGGCCGGCCCACTGGCAAAGCCATTGGGAGCGCCAGTTCGGCTACCAGCGGGTCGAGCAGCATGACTGGATGCGGCCGCTGCGCGGCGACTGGTTGGCGCGATTGCAGGATGTGGTGCTGGCGCTGGAGCAGGACCGTGCGCCAGATGCGCCGCCTCGGATCGTGCTGGCGGCGCATAGCCTGGGTTGTCAGCTGGTGGCGTCCTGGGCGGCCAGTTCAGGCCTGGCGCACCGCATCAAGGCTTCGCTGCTGGTCGCCCCCGGTGATACGCAATGCCCGGAGCTGGCCAGCGTCTTGCACAGCTGGTCGCCGCCTGCACTGCGCAAACTGCCGTTTCCCAGCCAGTTGCTGTCCAGCCGCGACGACCCCTATTGCAGTTTTTCGCGGGCCCGGCTTTTCGCGGACGCCTGGGGTGCGCAATTCGTCGACTGCGGAAAGCTTGGGCACATCAACTCGGACAGTGATCTGGGCGATTGGCCCGCCGGCCATGCCCGACTGCTGAACCTTTGCCAGGCAGGTGGCGCAATGCCCACCACAACGGTGTCGCCCGCACAGCCGCAACGGCGATCCACTCAGACATGACCAAAAGGAAAACACCATGGTGACCAAGAAATTCAAGGGCCTGGGCCGTGGCCTGGAGGCCTTGCTCGGGCCTGCCGCCCAGGCTGAAAATCCCGCCACAGGCGCCGACGCCGGACCGGGCCAGCCGGCAACACTGTTTCTGTCCGACATGGTGCCGGGCCAATACCAGCCGCGTACCCGCATGGACGAGGGCGCCTTGTACGAATTGGCCGAGTCCATCAAGGCACAGGGCATCATGCAGCCGATCCTGGTGCGCCGCCTCGATCCCGCCGATGGCCTGCAGCGCCTGCGCGCGATGCAGGCGCCGGACGCCAGCGGCGTCGACAGCCTGACCCGTGGTGACCGGCCGATCTACGAGATCATCGCTGGCGAACGCCGCTTTCGCGCGGCCCGGCTAGCCGGCCTGGACAGCGTGCCGGTGCTGGTGCGCGACGTCGGCAACGAGGCCGCAGCGGCCATGGCGCTGATCGAGAACATGCAGCGCGAAGACCTCAATCCGCTGGAAGACGCCCAGGGTTTGCAACGCCTGGTGAAAGAGTTTGGACTCACTCACGAACAGGCGGCGCAGGCCGTTGGACGTTCGCGCAGCGCCGCCAGCAACCTGCTGCGCCTGCTGCAGTTGGCCGATCCGGTGCAGACCATGCTGATGGCCGGTGACCTGGAAATGGGCCACGCCCGCGCGCTGCTGGCGCTCGAGCGCGCGTCCCAGATCACCGCCGCCAGCCAGATCGCGGCGCGCAAGATGTCGGTGCGCGAGGCCGAGGCGTTGGTGAAAAAGCTCAATGCCGAATTCGCGCTGACGTCGCCCAAACCCAAAAAGGAAAAATCGCGCGACCTGCGCCGACTGGAAGAGCAGCTGTCCGACCTGCTGACCGCCGACGTCGAGGTGCGGGTGAAAAAGCGCGTCAAGCGCGGCGGCCGGGTGCAGGAGCAGGGCGAGGTCGCCATACAGTTCGGCTCGCTGGAAGAACTCAACGGCCTGATCGACAAGCTCGGCCACAACGCCAACCATTGATCCGTCCCATGGCGCTGCGCCTGCGCTGGCCCCTGCCGGTCGTCCTGGCCTGGGGTCTGTGCTGGCTGGCCTACCTGATCATCACGCGATTGGACCTGGCTGCTGAACCGGCTCTGTTGCTGGCCAGTGTTCCGGGCTTGGCCATGAGCCCCGCCGGAAGCAACTGGTGGCGCCGCATGGTCATTGCGGCAGGGTTTCCGCTGGCGCTCCTGGCCAGCGGTATGGCGGTGGTGCCGGCCTGGGTCTGGCTGCTGTTGCTGGTGCTGGTCCTGCTGCTCTATCCAGTCAAGGCCTGGCGCGACGCGCCGTTTTTTCCAACCCCGAGCGGCGCACTGCTCGGATTGCCCGTACAGGTCGCATTGCCTGATGGTGCGCAGATTCTGGATGCCGGTTGTGGCCTGGGTCATGGCCTGCGCGCACTGCGCGCTGCATATCCGCAAGCGCAATTGCACGGCCTTGAATGGAGCTGGCCGCTGTGCGCGTGGTGCGGTTTGCGCTGCCCGTGGGCGCAGGTCCGCCACGGTGATATCTGGGGCATGCCCTGGGGCTCCTATGCCATGGTCTACATGTTCCAGCGTCCCGAGAGCATGCCCAGGGCGACGGCCAAGGCAGGGGCCGAAATGGCGGCGGGAAGCTGGCTGGTAAGCCTGGAATTTGAAGTCCTTGCGCTGCATCCGGATGTGCGCCTGCAGCTTGCCGACGGCAGGTCGGTCTGGGCCTACCGGATCCCGTTTCGAGAGCGTGGTGATATTGCGGCACTTGTTGGAAATGTCTGACACAGGACATTGGCCAGACGTCGTAACATGGGTCGGATCGAACACGGCGGAGAGTCGCATTGAGCCCCACTGATTCAAAACCCGAGCCGGACGACAGCGCCGGGTCGGCAGCATTGTCCACAGGTGAAGCCTTGCCCCCAGGCGCTGCACAAGGCGCTGGCAGCTTGACCGATGCCCTGCTATTGGCCATGGCCGCGATGGCAGAGCCCGGTGAAGCCGGGCACCATATACGGCGCATCCAGTTATACGTGCAGGCCATGGCGCGGCGCCTGTGTGACGATCAAGCCTTTGCCGAACTGTGGCCCGATGCGCGGGTTGACACGCTGGTGCGTGCCAGCGCACTGCACGACATCGGCAACAGCGGCGTGCCAGATCGCATCCTGCTCAAGCCGGGCGCACTGGCGCAGGACGAACTCGACATCATGCGCACACACCCGACCATCGGGCGCGACCTGATCGACCAGATCCAGCGCAATGCCGGCGGTCCATCGGAGCTGCTGGACCTGGCGCGCGATATCGTGCTGTGCCACCACGAGCGCTGGGATGGCAAGGGCTATCCGCAGGGCCTGGCCGGTGACGCGATCCCGGTGGCGGCCCAGTTGATGACGATCGCCGACTCATACGACGCCTTGACCAGCGACCGCGTCTACCGCGCCGGCGTACCGCACGACAAGGCGATACAGCTGATATTCCAGCAGCGCGGCGCACAGTTCGCACCGCACATGGTCGACGCCTTGCTGGAGATCGAACACGCATTTGCCGACATTGGACGCCGCCATGCCGACACCGAGGCCGAGTTGCAGAAAAAGATGGACTACCTGGCCATGGCAATTGCCGAAAGCGCCTGAAGCCGTCGGCACCAGGCCTGCCAACTGCAACGCGCGCGTCACCCCCACACAGGGGGTGACGCGCGTTTTGTCTGGTGGTATCTTCGCCAGACTGGCGTCAGCGCACCGGCCCAGGCGAGCCTGCATGGCCCGGCCCATGCGCGACTGCCCAAGGAAATCCCCCGTGCATCACTCTGCATTACCCGTGCCTTCAACGTCCGACGCTGGACGGGTTGCATACTGCGGTTTGCGCTGCGCATTTATCTGGTTGTGATCGCATGGGCTCCATCAACACGCAAACCGAAGCCATGTTCGAACGGGCTTTGATCGTCGAAGACCTGGACGAGCCGCGCCAATGGCTGGCCGAGTTGCTGCCCCGGGCTCTGCCCGAGGTGCGCCGGGTAGACACTGCCGCCACGCTGGCGCAGGCGCGCGAGCGCATGGCCGAGTTCGACTATGGCCTGGCACTGGTCGACTGGGGATTGCCGGACGGCACCAGCGAGGAGCTGATCAGTGAGCTGGTGGCAGCCCGCCCGGGCGCCACCGTGATCGTTGCCACCATCCACGACAACGACACGCATGTCTTTCCCGCATTGCGCGCCGGCGCCACAGGCTACGTGCTCAAATCCCAGCCCAGTGCCGTCGTGGTGTCGCAGTTGCATCGGCTGCGGCTGGGTGAACCGGCCCTGTCCCCATCCATCGCGCTGCGCATGTTGAAGCACTTTCGCGACCTGCCCGACAGCTACCTGAACCGCGCCAACAGCAATTGGCCGCCTTTGGCCGATCCCGATCGCGCCGCCAGCACGAATCAGCGCCAGTTGACCGATCGCGAGGTGGACGTGCTGCGCCTGATCGGCAAGGGCTACAAGGTGCCCGAAGCCGCAGCCCTGCTGGGCATCAGTGCGCATACGGTCACCAGCTATGTGCGCGATATCTACCGAAAGCTCGACATCTCCTCGCGCGCGGAGGCCGCCGTGGAGGCGGCACGGCGCGGCCTGGTCAGCTGATCAGGCGGGTCGGGGCGGGGGTATTGCAGCCGTACGGGCCTGCTTGCGCCGCTCGGGTCGCTCCGGCGGTGGATCGATGCGCAACTCCAGCAGCACCTGGCAGCCACCCTGTGCGTCGGCACAGTTCGACACCTCCAGCCGCGCGCCGATCTGCGCCGCGCGATGGCTCATGTTGCGCAAGCCGCGCTGGCTGCGCGATGTATCCAGTTTTGGTAATCCGTGCCCATCGTCGCGCGCGACGACGAGCAGCCAGGTCTGCGCGTTGTGCTCCAGCAGCCGCGCCTGCACATGCAGGTTGTGCGCCTGCGCGTGCTTGACGACATTGGTTGCGGCCTCCTGCAGTATCCGCATGATCTGCAGCAGCGTGTCGCTGTCCTGCTGCAGGTCGTCGATCGAATCGTCCAGGTGCCAGTGCAGTTGCACACCCACCGCGCTCAGCCGGTTGTCCCAGCGGTTGCGCCAGGCGGCCAACGTGGCCGACAGATCCGAGCCCATGTCGGCGCTGTCCATCAGCATGCGCAATTCGTCCATGCCATCTTGTAATGACTGCGCGATCTGCTCCGGGCTGAGGGCCGAACGCTCGACCCCGCGCAAGGCCGTCATCAATTGCGCGCCCAGGCCGTCGTGCATGTCGCGCAGCAGGCGTTCGCGCTCCTGCAGGCGCGCCGACGCCAGCGCGCCGGCCATCTCCGTCTTGCGCAACTGCTGGTAGCTTTGCTCCAGTTCGGCGGACTTGCTGCTGATGCGTTGCTCCAGCTCCAGGTTGCTGTTCTCAGCGCGGTTCAGCGTGGTGACGATGTAGTCGCCCGATATCAGCGCGTACACCACCAGCACCACGGTAAAGCCCCAGAACAGATAGCTCGAACTGGTCGAATCGATGCTGCCGGTCACCAGCGCCATGTCATGCGCGGCGCAGGCGATCAGGCCGACGTAGGCCGCGATGGCGGACCAGCGGTACAGCGGCGACAGGCGCACCCGGCCAGTCCACAGCCACCAGATCGTGGCCAGCGACAGGCCCAGCGCCCAGGCCTGGTTGTAAGCTCGCGCCAGCATGGCGCCGCTGTCCAGCGAAATGCTCAGCACAATCGCCAGCGCGCCGGTGGCAATGGCGAACATGAGCGCCTGGCGTGGCCGTTTACGCCATTCCGGTTTGCGTGGCTGGCTGAAGATGGTGCTGCGCGGCACGAGCGTCGCGAGCGTCGCAGCACACAGGGCGACCGCGGTGAGCAGGATGTTGAAGGAATTGAGTTGCTCAAACCAGATCGGCGGCAGGTAGACATTGCGGTCGAAATAGGTCAGTGCCCGTACGCTCCAGGAAACGCAGGCCAGCGTCATCCACAGGAAACCCATGTCATGGCGCCTTTGCAGCCACAGTACCGCTGCCATCATGGCCAGCACCAGCATCAGGCCGGCAGAGGCGTCGGTGAAACCGATCACCCGGTAGACGTCGGCCACGGCTTCGGGCAACAGCGCATTGCTGGGGCCGAGCTTTACCTCGGTCAAACCTGTGGGTATGAAGGGCAGGGTCAGCAGTTCGATCTGCACCGTGCGCGCGTTCTGCGGCACAGCCAGCAGTGCGGGAATGCGCCCGTTGAACACGGGGCCTGCCCGCGCGTCCGCCTGCGACGCACTGTCATGCGTTGGAGCCGCAAACAGGCGCCGTGTCAGCAGGGAGCCAACCGGGTGGTCCTGCGCTGTCGCGACGAAAGGCGCACCAACGCGGTAGATCGATAGCGCCGCACTCTGCGTGCCAGAGCAGCGCGACACATCGATCTCGTAGCGCAGCTTGACCTGCTCGTTGCGCCAGGCCAGCGGCAGGTTGTCGGGCAAGGTCACAACCCGGTCTTCCAGCACCTGGTCGGCGCGCGTGGCAACGCGTCGCGCCTGTGCGACGGCTTTGGCGCTAGCGCAGTTCGCGCCGTTGATTGCCGCTGTCTGCGCTGCTACCGGGTGGCTCCAGGCGCTCAATCCGGCCAGCAGCAAAGTCATGAGCGCAAGGGCGAGCCGCGACCGGATCGTGCTGAACAACGCGCGTTTCCCGTTGGGAAAGCCGCTGCTGCGAGCCGTACCAGCCGCCGTGTCGTGCACGTCGAAAATCACCTTGGGAGCGGCGCTGTGACACGCTGAACCAGCCACCGCGCGATGCACGCCTGCCTTCAACTGGGAAGCGGCCCTGCGGCCCAGGCCCGGCATGTCGCCGGGCTTGCAGGCTGTGGCGTTGGCGGCGCGCCAATCGGCTGTCGCATGCCCGCCCGACTCCACAATTCAGAGCGCGAAGATCTTGCCGGGGTTCATGATGTTGTCGGGGTCCAGTGCACGCTTGATGGTGCGCATCATGTCCACTGCCCCGCTGCCTGCCTCGGTGAGCAGGAAGTCCATCTTGTGCAGGCCCACGCCGTGCTCGCCGGTGCAGGTGCCCT